>NZ_FYDY01000019.1:0-110009 GCF_900187435.1 Pseudomonas sp. Irchel s3b5 | reverse complement strand
CCAAGCTCAGCACTGAGGGCTCGCTCGATCAAAGCCTTCTTGAACGCCGCAGAGGCGTCCTCAATGGCTTCAGCGGTCATCGGTCCATCGGTGAATTGCTCGAGCAGCTCTTTCGGGATTTTCGGTAGTTCTCGCAACGCGGGTTTCTTTTTGGTTGGCATACATGCACCTCTTACTCATGTTATGCCCGAACACAAAATTTCTGACACCCCCAAGTCGTCGCGCTACCGGGTAATTATCTGGAAAACCGACAGTACACAATCATCAAGGCCGGTAGCATCACAGGTGAATTCGGCGTCATTAAAAACGATTTGGCGTACATGAAAGCAACCCCCCGTCGCTTCGCAAAATCGGTCGGGCTGACCTTCGAACGTAATGGCGAACCAATCGCGATCTTCGCAACCAACGATAATGGCCGAAACCTCGCTGAAAGCATTGAAGAAAGCCAAGACATACCCAGCCCCCTCTCTGATGACGATGTGCCCCCGGATTTCGTAGTTCACAATCAAGAGGCAGACACTGTCGAGACTCCCGCCGTATCACCGACTACAGCGCAAACTTCCACCCCCTCTGCCGCGCCGACCGACAACGAACCAGCATTGGCCAATTCAACGCCAGCCACTTTGCCTCCATCAGAGCCTTTAGCGCATTTGCCACCCGATAATGTCGCCATCACTTCAGAGGTAACTGCCGGTACGTCCGAAATCGACGCTGCATCCATCGCAGCGCAGACGCCGACCACCCCTTCAATGCCAACCATTGCCGCCAATCCAGCTCCGACAACCCCGGCACCAACGCCTGCGACAAATCCCACGAGCCCTGCGCCCAAAACGGCTACTCCAACGAACGCAGCTGTCGCAGCCCTACTCGCCACCGACAAAAAAACTGCGCCCTACGCCATCGAACAACTGGCCGGCGGCAGCATCCCCAACCTCGCGAAAGTGACGTTGAACAGCGACGCTCCCGTGAGCGCCTCGATGCTCGCGGCCATGCGCCAACTGAACAGTGCCGCCGCTTCTGGTGGCCGGAAAAGAGCACCTCAACTGGCGGCCGGTAACGAAGCCAATGGCCGCGTCTGGCTCCAGGCATTGGGACATGGCGGAAAACTGGATCGTGACTTCGATACCTTGAAACACTCCACCCAAGGTCTGGTCATGGGGACGGATTGGGCCGTCGACCACGAGTGGCGCATCGGCCTGATCGGCGGCAAATCCCAAACGCGCATGGACAGCCGAGAACTCGACGGTGATCTCGATAGCTGGCATCTGGGGGCGTATGCATTGCGTCAGAACGGTCCGATGTCTCTGCGTCTCGGCGCGACCTACAGCAACCACGACGGCAGCACAAAACGCCGCGTAGCCTTCAAGGGTTTCAGTGATCGCCTGGAAGGTCAGTACGATTCCAGCACCCAGCAGGCGTTTGCAGAAGTGGGCTATAACCTCGGCCGGGCTAACACCAGCATTGAGCCCTTCGCAGGTCTTGGCTACCAACGCTATCAGCGCAATGGCTACACGGAAAAAGGCGGCGCTGCGGCGTTGAAGGTCGATGGTCAGGAACAGAACAACCTCAACAGCACCTTTGGTCTGAGACTGGCGAAGATCAATACCCTGGATAACGGCATGCAACTGACGCCACGGTTCAGTGCCAGCTGGAAACATACCTACGGAGAGATCGCCACAGAAACCCGCCAACGGTTGATCACGGGTGGTCGCAAGTACACCGTTTCCGGTGCGCCGCTGGATCGGGACAGCCTGATGGTGGACGCGGGGCTGGAGTTGGGGCTTTCGGCGCGACAGACGCTGGGCGTCGGCGTAAATGGTGAGATGGCAACCGACAGCCGAAACCATGGCGCAACGGCTCAGTGGCGGATGACCTTCTAAAAACCGTCTCCACAAATCCCGGACGAAAAAAAGGGGAGCACATGCCCCCCCGAGGTTTAAAGCGTTGTATCGAGGCTGTTAAATCAGCCTTCGATCTCGATCAGGATTTCGCCCGGGTTGACCCGGTCGCCCTTGGCCACGTGAATGGCGGTGACTTTACCGGCGATGGCAGCCTGGACTTCGGTTTCCATCTTCATCGCTTCGGTGATCAGCACAGCCTGGCCAGCCTTGACGGTGTCGCCTTCCTTGACCAGCACATCAACGATGTTGCCCGGCATGGTGGTGCTGACGTGGCCCGGAGCAGAGGCTTGCTTGCGCTTGCTGCCACCACCACCGACGAATTCGTTGAGCGGTTCGAACACCACTTCTTCCGGCATGCCGTCGATGGACAGATAGAAGTGACGCTTGCCTTCGGCCTTGACGCCCACACCGGTGATGTCGACGCGGTAGGTTTCGCCGTGAACGTCGATGACGAACTCGGTCGGCACGCCTTCGCCGCCCGCCGAAGCCACCTTGCCGGCTTCCGGAATCGGCAGCAGCACTTCAGGTGTCAGGGTTCCAGCCGCGCGTTCTTCGAGGAACTTGCGACCGATATCCGGGAACATGGCGAAGGTCAGCACGTCTTCTTCAGACTTGGCCAGAGCGCCGATGTCGGCACGCAGTTTGGCCATTTCCGGCTTGAGCAGATCGGCTGGGCGAACGTCGATCACTTCTTCGCTGCCGATGGCCTGGCGACGCAGTTGTTCGTTCACGATGCCCGGCGCTTTGCCGTAGCCGCCTTGCAGGTACAGCTTCACTTCGTTGGTGATGGTCTTGTAGCGCTCGCCGGCCAGAACGTTGAAGAACGCCTGGGTACCAACGATTTGCGAAGTCGGGGTCACCAAAGGAGGGAAACCGAGGTCTTCACGAACACGCGGAATTTCGGCAAGCACTTCGCTCATGCGGTTCAGTGCGCCCTGCTCTTTCAACTGGTTGGCCAGGTTGGAAATCATCCCGCCCGGAACCTGGTTGACTTGAACACGGGTGTCGACGGCAGTGAATTCGCTTTCGAACTGGTGGTACTTCTTGCGCACGGCGTAGAAGTACAGGCCGATCTCTTGCAACAGCTCCAGGTTCAGGCCGGTGTCGAACTCGCTGCCTTTAAGGGCGGCGACCATCGATTCGGTGCCCGGGTGGCTGGTGCCCCAAGCGAAGCTGGAGATCGCGGTATCGATGTGATCGGCACCGTTTTCGATGGCCTTCATCTGGCACATCGCGGCCAGGCCAGCGGTGTCGTGCGAGTGGATAAACACGGGCAGCGATTGCTCGCTTTTTAGAGCCTTGACCAACTCGCCGGTGGCGTACGGGGTCAGCAGGCCAGCCATGTCCTTGATCGCCACCGAGTCGCAACCCATGGCTTCCATTTGCTTGGCCTGGTTTACGAAGGCCTCGATGGTGTGCACCGGGCTGGTGGTGTAGGCGATGGTGCCTTGGGCGTGTTTGCCGGCGGCTTTCACGGCTTCGATGGCCACGCGCAGGTTACGCACGTCGTTCATGGCGTCGAAGATGCGGAACACGTCGATGCCGTTGACAGCTGCCTTGGCGACGAAGGCCTTGACCACGTCGTCGCTGTAGTGGCGGTAGCCCAACAGGTTCTGACCGCGCAACAGCATTTGCAGGCGAGTGTTAGGCAGCGCGGCGCGCAGCTGGCGCAGACGCTCCCACGGATCTTCTTTGAGGAAACGTACACAGGCGTCGAACGTTGCGCCGCCCCAGCATTCCAGCGACCAGTAGCCGACTTTGTCGAGCTTGTCGCAGATCGGCAGCATGTCTTCGGTGCGCATGCGGGTCGCGAGCAGCGATTGGTGGGCGTCGCGCAGGATTGTGTCGGTAACGTGGATTTGCTTGCTCATTATTCTATTCCTCACAGGCCTGCGTGGGCGGCGATGGCGGCGGCGATGGCCAGGGCCAGCTCTTCGGGTTTGCGCTTGATCGAGTAGTTGGTCAGTTCAGGGTGGCTTTCAACGAAGCTGGTGTTGAACTGGCCGCTACGGAATTCCGGGTTGCGCAGGATTTCCTGGTAGTACGCGGCGGTGGTCTTGACCCCTTGCAGACGCATGTCGTCGAGGGCGCGCAAGCCACGGTCCATCGCCTCTTCCCAGGTCAGCGCCCACACCACCAGTTTCAGGCACATCGAGTCGTAGTACGGCGGAATGGTGTAGCCGGTATAGATCGCTGTGTCGGTGCGCACGCCGGGGCCGCCGGGTGCGTAATAACGGGTGATCTTGCCGAAGCTCGGCAGGAAGTTGTTCTTCGGGTCTTCGGCGTTGATCCGGAATTGCAGGGCGAAACCACGGTGGTGGATGTCTTCCTGTTTCACCGAAAGCGGCAGGCCGGAGGCAATGCGAATCTGCTCGCGGACAATGTCGATGCCAGTGATTTCTTCGGTGATGGTGTGTTCCACCTGCACCCGGGTGTTCATTTCCATGAAGTACACCTCGCCCTCGGCGAGCAGGAACTCCACGGTGCCGGCGTTCTCGTAACCCACGGCCTTGGCTGCACGCACCGACAGGTCACCAATGTAGGCGCGCTGTTCCGGGGTCAGTTGCGGGCTCGGGGCGATTTCGATCAGCTTCTGGTTGCGGCGCTGGATCGAGCAGTCACGCTCGAACAGGTGAACCACGTTGCCAAAGCTGTCGCCGAGGATCTGCGCTTCGATGTGCTTCGGATTGACGATGCACTTTTCCAGGAACACTTCCGCCGAACCGAAGGCCTTGGTGGCTTCGGAAATGACGCGCGGGAATGCTTGTTCGAGTTCTTCACGGCTGTTGCAGCGACGAATGCCGCGACCGCCACCACCGGAGGTGGCCTTGAGCATCACCGGGTAACCGATGCGATCGCCTTCGGTCAGGGCTTCTTCAATGCCCGACACGTTGCCTTCGGTGCCTGGAGTGACCGGCACGCCGGCCTTGATCATGCTGCGGCGAGCTTCAGTCTTGTCGCCCATGCGGCGAATCACTTCAGCCGATGGACCGATGAATTTGATCCCGCGTTCGGCGCAGATTTCCGCCAGTTCGGCGTTTTCCGAAAGGAAGCCATAGCCTGGGTGCAGTGCGTCGCAACCGGTTTCCACCGCCAGGTTCACCAGCTTGCGCGGGTTCAGGTAGCCAGCCAGTGGCTCGGCACCAATGCTGTGGGCTTCGTCGGCACGCTTGACGTGCAAAGCATGACGGTCGGCGTCGGAGTAGATCGCGACCGAGCGAATGCCCATTTCGGCACAGGCACGTACGATTCGTACGGCAATCTCACCACGGTTGGCGATCAGGATCTTTGTTATCACTTGGAGTTTCCCTTGAGCCGGTGGTACCCACGACCTGCTAGACCCAGGTCGACGCGTGACCAAATGTTTCAATTTAGTCGCAGGTCCACACTAGCGCGCACAAGGGATTAACAAAAATGAATAATAATTGGGTCATGCATAAGTAAAGACTTATAGTTGAAGCATCCCCAGCGACACGAGCGCCCACATAATGCGTAAGTCATTGATGCGTATGACATTGCGTCAATTGCAGATTTTCAATGAGGTCTGCGATTTACGTTCCTACAGCCGCGCAGCCGACGAAATGTCACTCACACAACCTGCCGTCAGCCTACAGATTCGTCAACTTGAGGAGCTGGTCGGCCAGCCATTGTTCGATTACGTCGGCAAAAAGCTTTACATGACCGAAGCCGCTGAAGCGTTACAGCGGGCCAGTCGGGACATTTTCGGGCGCCTGGAAAACCTCGACATGCAGCTGTCGGACATGCAGGGCTCGTTGCAGGGGCAATTGAAACTGGCGGTGGAATCCAGCGCCAAGTATTTCGTGCCGCACCTGTTTGCCGCATTCAAACGCCAGCACCCGGAAGTGAACCTGCAACTGACTGTAGTCAATCGCGGCCAAGTCATTCGACGCCTGTCGGACAATCGCGACGACCTGGTGATCATGTCCATGGTGCCGCAGGACATGGGGCTGGAATTCTTGCCCTTCCTTAATAATCCGATCGTCGCCGTGGCGCCTCCGAATCATCCGCTATGTCATCTGGGACCGTTGCGCTTGCAGGATCTGGAGCCCTACACATTGCTGCTGCGCGAACCCGGTTCCGGGACGCGGCTCGCCTGCGAAGAATACTTCAAAGAGAAACGTGTGCACTTCAACCAGACTCAGGAAGTCTCATCGGCCGAAGCCCAGCGCGAGTGTGTGTTGGCAGGCCTGGGCGTGGCGCTGTTGACGCGCCACGCCCTGAACCTTGAGTTGGCAACCGGCGGACTGATCGAATTACCGGTCGAAGAGCTTCCGTTAATGCGCAGTTGGTGTCTGGTGCAGGCCAAGGCAAAACGCCTGTCACCCGTGGCTCACGCCTTCCTTGCGTTTATTCGTAGCGAACGAATTCAGATCAGCGCGCTGGTTGAGCGTTTCGACGGGAAGTCGAGGGCGATGCCTGCCAGAAATTGAGTTCCAATTCAGGAAAGTCACCAATTTCGGCCAACAGCTGGCGGCGTTCACAGCGATCTTCGATGGCGCGGCGAAATTCCATGCGGCGCTGATCTTCTTGCTGACGACGGGTTTTGACAGCGCTGTTGCGTTCTTCGTAAGGGGCCATTTCGAGTCTCCCAAGGCGAGTACGGGAGTTTCAAGATAGGCGTGGGGGATGACGGTTTGGCGGCTCGGGTGTTACAGACTGATGAAAATTGCTGCGTATTCGAGGACGCCATCGCGAGCAGGCTCGCTCCCACAGGAGATCGCGGTCAAAGGTGGGAGCGAGCCTGCTCGCGATTAAGGTCGGAACGACCTTACGACGACGTCAGTCGTCCAGCGCTTTCACCGACTTGGGCGACAACCGCAAGCTGCGCAGACTGCGCTTCACGCTCTTGAGGTGGTTGACCAGGCTCGGGCCACGCGCCATGGCGACGCCCATCGCCAGCACATCGATCACCACAAGGTGGGCGATACGCGACGTCAGCGGCGTATAGATTTCGGTGTCTTCATGCACGTCGATCGCCAGGTTGACGGTGGACAGCTCGGCCAACGGTGTCTGGCTCGGGCATAGCGTGATCAACGAAGCGCCGCTTTCGCGCACCAGGTTAGCGGTGATCAGCAAATCCTTGGAACGTCCGGACTGGGAAATGCAGATCGCCACGTCGGTCGGCTTCAACGTCACCGCCGACATCGCCTGCATGTGCGGGTCGGAATACGCCGCCGCCGTCAGCAGCAACCGGAAAAATTTGTGCTGGGCGTCTGCCGCTACCGCGCCGGAAGCGCCGAAACCGTAGAACTCGACACGCTGCGCCTGGGACATCAACGTCACGGCACGCTGCAATTCCAGCGGATCGAGCTTCTCGCGAACCTCCATCAAGGTATGCAGGGTGGTGTCGAAGATCTTCAGGCTGTAGTCGGCGACCGAATCGTCTTCGTGGATCGCGAACTGCCCGAAACTCGCACCCGCCGCGAGGCTCTGGGCAAGTTTCAGCTTCAGGTCCTGAAACCCGGAACAACCGATGGCACGGCAAAAACGCACGATGGTCGGTTCACTGATACCCACGCTGTGGGCCAGGTCGGCCATGGAACTGTGCATCACGGCCGCAGGATCGAGCAGCACGTGGTCAGCGACCTTGAGCTCCGACTTGCGTAACAGGTGGCGAGACTGGGCGATGTGTTGCAGCAGATTCAAAGGGCTGGACTCTTTGTTATTGGCAGGCGCCGGGGATGTAGCACGCTTGTAGTTATACTACATGAATCGGCTTTTTGCCTGCTCAATGCGTAACTCGATGTCCCCATTTCACGCGTCGTACACTCCATGTAGCCCTACAGGGCCTTTTCACTCATATCTAGCAGCACGGCCAGATCCCTCGCTTCGACCGGCCGACTGATCAAATACCCCTGAACCTCATCGCAGCGCTCTTTCCTCAGAAACTCGAGCTGCTCCTCTCGCTCCACGCCTTCGGCCACCACCTTCAATGACAGGCCATGCGCCATGGCGATGATCGCGCGGGTGATCGCCGAATCTGCTGTGCCCTCCCCCAGTCCGCGGATAAACGCCTGATCGATCTTCACGTAATCCACTGGAATGCGCTTGAGGTAGCTCAAGGACGAGTAACCGGTGCCAAAATCATCGATCGCCAGTTTCACCCCAAGATCACGTAACTGCTGGAACGTCGCGATGATGTGCTCGACGTTGTCCAGCAACTGGCTTTCGGTCAGTTCCAGCTCCAACAAGTGCGGCGCCAGCCCGGTTTCTTCCAGCACCTGCCGCACCAGACTGACCAGCTTGCCTTGGCGTAACTGATACACCGACAAATTGACTGACACCCGAATCGGCTCAAGCCCTTGGCGCTGCCACTCGCAGGCTTGCCAGCAGGCCTGGCGCAACACAAATTCGCCGATCGGACCAATCAACCCGGTTTCTTCGGCCAGCCCGATAAAGTCCCCTGGCGGCACGCGCCCCATGGTCGGATGATCCCAGCGCACCAGTGCTTCGGCAGCATTCAGCCGCCCCGTGGCCAGGCACAGTTTCGGTTGGTAAAACACCTTGAGCTGCTGCTCCTCGATGGCTTTACGCAGCTGGTTTTCCAGATTCAAACGCTCCATCGTGCTGGCCTGCAAGCTGTCGGTATAGAACTGGAAATTGTTACCGCCCAAATGTTTGGCATGTTGCATGGCCATGTTCGATTGATTGACCAGTGCCGAAATTTCTCGGGCGTTATCTGGAAGTAGACTGATGCCCATGGAGGCACTGATCACCAACTCATGCCCATTGACCGCGATCGGTACCCGCAATTTGGTTGCCAATCGTGTCGCCACCCGCGCCAGGCTCGAGAGGTTGCCGTAAGAGTTGAACAGCACGGCGAACTCATCGCCCGACAGCCGAGCGATGGTGTCGGCCTCCGGCAGCGCGTTGACCAGGCGACGGGCCATCTTCTGTAACAACTGGTCGGCGATTTCATGGCCCAGGCTGTCATTGAGTAACTTGAAGCGGTCCAGATTGATATGTAGCAACGCCAAACTGCGATAACCGCCCTGGCGCACCCGTTGATGCGCCTCGCTGAGCCGTTCACGGAACAGCGACCGGTTCGCCAGCCCGGTGAGTTCATCGTAATGGGTCAGGTATCGCATGCGCTCTTCAGATTCGCGCCTTGCGGAGAGATCAGCAAAGAAGCCGACAATATGACTGACCCTTCCCCGAGGATCGCGAACCATATTCAGCTGCAGCCATTGTGGATACATTTCACCGTTTTTACGGGTCTCTACGAGCTCTCCCTGCCAACTGCCATGCTGCTCCAGCGCCTGATGGATGGTTGCGTAATGACGGCGTGCGTCGCGGCTGCACGGCAACTCGACCACGTTGCGCCCAAGAATCTCCTCGATGTCGTAACCGGTCACCTGACTAAAGGCCTGGTTGACCGCGAGCAACGCGTATTGGGGGTCGAAAATCACGATGCCTTCGCTGGCTGCTTCAAACACTGTCGCTGCCAGTTGCTGCTGCTCTTCCATGGCCTTGCTGACGCTGATGTCGCGGCGCGTCCCGACCATGCGGATCACCCGGCCGTTTGCGCTGCGCTCGACCGCTCGCCCTCGGTCCTCGATCCAGACCCAATGACCCGCGCCATGGCGCACACGGTACTCGACCTGATAATCCTCGCTGCGCCCCTTCAAATGCTCGACCAGTGCTCGCCGCAGGGCCGGAAGGTCGTCGGGGTGCAAGCGCGGCTTGAGGTGGCGTAGCATCGCGGTCACGTGATCGGGCTCGAGCCCGAACAACTCTTGAATCTGCGTGTGATGCACTTCATCGGTTTGCAGGTTCCAGTCCCACAACCCGAGTTCGCTGGCTTTCAAGGCCAGCGCCAGACGCGCCTCACTTTTGCTCAAGGCCTGATTGGCCGCGTCCAGCTCCAGGCTGCGCTGGGCGACACGGCTTTCCAGTTCGATCTGAATCTGCCGCAGTTCATCCTCGGCCCGTCGGCGCTGGTCGATTTCCTGGGCCAGCTTCTGATTGAGCTGGTCGCTGTCGTTTTGAGCCTGCTGCAAATGCTCGATCAGCGCCTGGTTCTGAAAACGCCGTAACAGTCCACGATCAATCACCCGATTGACTTGCCAGGCCACGACGCTCAAGGCGCCGAGCAGGATCAGGCCAAACCATCCCCAGCCGTGCTGTTGTTCGTCACCGCCCCAAAACATATAGGCAATGGCCGGCAACAGGCAGGGCAAGACAAAGGACAGGAAGGCCGGCAAGCTGACCGCGTAGGCCACGCTGGCCGAGAGCGCTGCGGCACCGATCAGGCCGAACACCCAGGCTTGCTGGATGAAGTTATCGGCCGGTACCAGGGCGATACCGGCGCCGGCCAGGGTCAGCCCGGTCAGGCCCGAACCGAGCAAGAACATGCGACGCCAGATTGGATTGGCCTGACGGTGAGGAATGGCCGAGTCAAAAGCGGCGACCTGAATGACCCGCAGGGCCACCAGCGACAACAACCAGATCAACCACACACTGACCAGAAAATAGCGCTGCGGGCTCCAGAGCAATCCGGCACAGACCAGGCCATTGATCAGCATGAACAAAGTGGGCAACAAGGAACCCTGATACAGCAGGCGCGTGCGTTCGACCGCCATTTCCAGGGTGTACTGTTTGCGGATAACCCGGGGCTCCACAGTGGGGCCCGACAGGTCGGAGCTGAGGGTCATAGGCAATGTTCTTGTTCTTATAATGATGAGCATGGGCCCGAAACGTCGACGGAGCATACACAAGCAGGGGCCTGGACCAAACTGCAGCTGATCAATAATTCGCCAAAATTCTCGCCCCCCGATCCCCCTGAAAAGACCATGAGCGTGTCCCGTCAACGCTTGCGGCCAATGACTGACCGGTCGTCCCGAACGATCTTTCATCGGCAAAAGCGAAGCGAAGTTTGCCCGGTGTGTCGCCGCCCCCTAGAATGCCCCGATGCGCGATGATCTCTCCCTTCTGCTGAACTCCCTCAACGATGCCCAACGCCAGGCCGTAGCTGCCTCCGTGGGTCGTCAGTTGGTCCTGGCCGGTGCTGGTTCCGGTAAAACCCGAGTGCTGGTGCACCGTATCGCCTGGTTGATCCAGGTCGAAAACGCCTCGCCCCACTCCATCCTGTCGGTGACCTTCACCAACAAGGCCGCTGCCGAGATGCGTCATCGCATCGAGCAGTTGATGGGTATCAACCCGGCCGGCATGTGGGTCGGCACCTTCCACGGCCTGGCGCACCGCTTGCTGCGGGCGCACTGGCAGGAAGCCGGCCTGAGCCAGACCTTCCAGATTCTTGACAGCGACGACCAGCAACGCCTGGTCAAGCGGGTGATCCGCGAACTGGGTCTGGACGAGCAACGCTGGCCGACCCGACAGGCCCAATGGTTCATCAACGGGCAGAAAGACGAAGGTCTGCGCCCGCAACACATTCAAGCCAGCGGCGATCTGTTCCTGGCCACCATGCGCAGCATCTATGAAGCCTACGAGGCTGCGTGCCTGCGTGCGGGCGTCATCGATTTCTCCGAATTGCTGTTGCGCGCCCTCGACCTGTGGCGCGATCACCCAGGCCTGCTGGCGCACTATCAGAAACGCTTCCGGCACATTCTGGTCGACGAGTTCCAGGACACCAACGCCGTGCAGTACGCCTGGTTGCGCCTGCTGGCCAAAGGTGGCGACAGCCTCATGGTGGTCGGCGACGACGATCAGTCGATCTACGGCTGGCGTGGCGCGAAAATCGAGAACATCTACCAGTATTCCGACGACTTCCCGGATGCCGAGACCATTCGTCTGGAGCAGAACTACCGCTCTACGGCCGGCATTCTCAAAGCCGCCAACGCCCTGATCGCCAACAACACTGGCCGCATGGGCAAAGAACTGTGGACCGATGGCGGCGACGGCGAAGCGATCAACCTGTACGCCGCGTTCAATGAACACGACGAAGCTCGTTACGTTGTCGAAACCATCGAAAGTGCGCTGAAAACCGGACTTTCCCGTAGCGATATCGCGATTTTGTACCGCTCCAACGCCCAATCGCGCGTTTTGGAAGAAGCCTTGCTGCGCGAGCGCATTCCGTACCGCATTTATGGCGGTCAGCGCTTCTTCGAACGGGCGGAAATCAAAAACGCCATGGCCTATATGCGCCTGCTCGAAGGCCGCGGCAACGATGCCGCGCTTGAGCGAGTGATCAACGTGCCAGCCCGTGGCATTGGCGAAAAAACCGTCGAGGCTATTCGCGATCATGCCCGTCATAGCGATGTGTCGATGTGGGAAGCGATGCGCTTGCTGGTGGCCAATAAGGGCCTGACCGGTCGTGCAGCGGGTGCCCTGGGCGCCTTTATCGAGCTGATCGAAAACCTCGCCGCCAAGTGCATGGACATGCCGCTGCACCTGATGACCCAGACGGTCATCGAGCAGTCGGGCCTGATTGCCTACCACGAAGCGGAAAAAGGCGAGAAAGGCCAGGCCCGGGTAGAAAACCTTGAGGAACTGGTCAGCGCCGCGCGCAACTTTGAGAACAGCGAAGAGGACGAAGACCTGACGCCACTGGCGGCGTTCCTCGGTCATGCGTCGCTGGAGGCCGGTGATACCCAGGCCGACGAGCATGAAGACAGCATTCAGTTGATGACCCTGCACAGCGCCAAAGGCCTGGAATTCCCCTACGTGTTCCTCGTCGGCATGGAAGAAGGCCTGTTCCCGCACAAGATGAGCCTGGAAGAACCCGGCCGTCTTGAAGAGGAACGTCGCTTGGCCTACGTCGGCATTACCCGGGCCATGCAGAACCTGGTGATGACTTATGCTGAAACCAGACGCCTGTACGGCAGTGAAACCTACAACAAGGTCTCACGCTTCGTACGCGAAGTGCCGAAAGGTCTGATTCAGGAAGTTCGGCTTTCCAATAGCGTCAGTCGTCCGTTCAGTGGCAACCAGTCGATGAGTGGCGGCAACCTGTTCGGCGGCAGCGCCATTCCGGATACAGGTTTCAGCCTGGGCCAGACTGTACGGCATTCGGTGTTTGGCGATGGCGTGATCCTGAACTTCGAAGGTGCCGGCGCTCAGGCGCGGGTACAGGTGAACTTCAGCGAAGGAAGCAAGTGGTTGATGCTGGGTTACGCCAAGCTGGAAGCCATATAACAAGACTTTCTGTAGAAGCGAGCTTGCTCGCGAAGGTCGTCAACGATGGCGCGTTTTTCTAAATGAACGCGCTGCCCTTGGTTTTTTCGCGAGCAAGATCGCTCCTACAGGGATCATTTCCTTCCGAACTAAATCACAAGTCCTACAGCCCAAAGTACACGGGCCCACTTGCGCCGACAGAGCTGAACTCAACCTGTCAGGCAAAAGCCGGAAACACTCTGCCGCTAGCCAGTAACACTTCACCTGTGCAACATGGCGCGCGTGCCTTCCACAAATGGGAATTCCCTTTATGAAACGTTTTCTTAGCATCGCCATGGCGTTGTGCATCGGCCTGACGATGAGTCTCGACGTCAATGCCGCCAAGCGCTTCGGTGGTGGCAAAAGCGCAGGCGCTGCGCCGACTCACCAAACCAGCCAGATGGCTCCTTCTTCTCCAGGCATGGGCGGCGCTGCGGCGACCGCTGGTGCTGCCGGTGCCGCTGGCGCCGCTGCCAAGGCCAGTGGCGCTTCGCGCTGGCTCGGCCCTCTGGCCGGTATCGCCGCCGGTGGCCTGCTGGCGTCCATGTTCATGGGCGACGGCTTCCAGGGCATGCAGATCTTCGACATCCTGATCATGGCGGTCATCGCTTTCCTGGTCTTCCGTTTCATCGCCGCTCGTCGCCGCAAGCAGCAGCCACAAATGGCTCCGGCAGGCTACGCGCCGCCGATGCAGCGTGAAGCTTTCGAACAGAAGCCGGCTGGCGGTTCGATCTTTGGCGGCGCGGCAGCACCGGTCGCCGCTCGTCCGGTAATCAACGCTCCGGCCTGGTTCAACGAACACAACTTCATCGAAGCCGCGCGCAATCACTTCCAGTCCCTGCAACAGCACTGGGACGCGAACGAAATGGACAAGATTGCCGAGTTCGTGACCCCGCAAATGCTCGAGTTCCTCAAGCGTGAGCGTGCCGACCTGGGTGACGGTTTCCAGTCCACCTACATTGATAACCTCAATGTGCAACTGGACGGTGTGGATGATCGCGCCGACAAGACCATCGCTACCCTGACCTTCAACGGTGTATCGAAAACTTCACGTTTCGACCAGGGTGAAGCCTTCAGCGAAAGCTGGAACATGGAACGTGCACAGGGCGAGAACCAGCCTTGGCTGGTGGCCGGTATCCGCCAGAACGGCTGATCCCCCTCCGCGCTTCACTTGCTGCAATAAAAACCCCAGCCTCGGCTGGGGTTTTCTATTTCGCGGTTGCATCTATAGCAAGCTACTGTATAAACCGCCCCATATAAACCGCGCCATTCAAGCAAGAGGATCCCGGACGTGGAAGAAATCATCGAACAACTGCGTGAAGCCAACGAACCGGTACCGGTCCCCTTGGAGCTGCCTGACGAAGACATGCTGGTGGAAATCGAGGAACAACTGTTCATCGACATTCCGTTCGTCTTCAGAGAGTTTCTGCTGACCGTCAGCGACGTGGTCTACGGCAGCCTGGAGCCGGTGACCGTCACCGACCCGCAATCTCACACCTATCTGCCGGATGTTGCCGCCAATGCCTGGGACGCCGGCGTTGATCGCAGCCTGATTCCGATCTGCCAGGACGGTGACGACTTCTACTGCGTCGAAGAAGACGGCACTGTTGTGCTTTGGCAGGCCGAAGAAGAGCTGATTGCCGAAGAAACCTGGGAGTCGGTGTGGCACTGGGCGCGGGACGTCTGGCTGGAAAGCTGATTCAGCCGATGCCGGTGGTCAATGCCCGGACGACTCCTTGTGGTTGTCGAGTGTTTCCAGCAACGCCACCTGCATCCGCGTGTGCACGCGAATGAACCAACGCCACAGCAGCGCCGCCACGGCGGCCGCGACGATGGCGATCAGCAGCAGCAACTTGTTGGTCGGCAGAATACTGGCCGACAAGGCTGCCAACAGCAGGAAGATCACCAGCAGCGACAGGATCGGGATCACTTCGGCGATCACCCTTCGCACTCGCTGCGTGTGGCGCCCGGCCATCTCCGGCTTCACGCCCATTTCCGCCAGCAGCATCGACAGCGCCTTGAGCTTGCGATACGCCGCGATCAGGAATGGCAACGACAACAACAGTGCACCGCCCCAGATCAGTGCTTTTTGCCAGCTCGGGTCGCTGATCCAGGCTTGCACGTAAGCAGCCATGCGCTCGGCGAAGAATGCACCTGAGAAGAAGATCGCAATCACCAACGCCAGATTGACCCCCACCTGCAGCAAAATCCGTCGAATCATCGACACCAGCAAGGCGCCCTCTCCCTGCGGCTGAATGCTGCGCAGCCACTCGCCGTACATTCCCAGGACCCGTCCCAGGCGTTCGGGCATGACGTGCGCAAGCTTGATCGACAATGGATCGGCCGCGCGAATCAGATATGGCGTCAGCAAGGTGGTGATTACCGAGACCGCCACCGCCACGGGATACAGAAAGTTGCTGGTGACCTGCAAGGTCATGCCCAACGCCGCGATGATGAAAGAAAACTCGCCAATCTGTGAAAGCCCCATCCCGACGCGCAGCGAGGTCCGTCCGTCGTTACCGGCGATAAAGGCACCGAGGCCGCAGGACAACATCTTGCCGAGCACCACGGCTACCGTAATCACCGCAATCGGCCAGGCGTATTGCAGTAGGATCTTCGGATCGAGCATCAGCCCGATCGCCACAAAGAAAATGGCACTGAACAGGTCGCGAACCGGTTCGATCAATCGCTCGATCTTCAGTAATTGTCGCGACTCGGCCATGATCGCACCAATCAGGAATGCCCCCAGCACCATGCTGTATTCGAGCTTGACCACCAGCAGGCAGAAGCCGAAACACAGACCCAGCACCGTGATCAGGAGCATTTCGTTGCTGTCGAATTTGGCCACGTAGGCCAGCAACCGCGGCACCATCAAAATGCCGAGGACCAACGCAACGATCATGAACAGCGAGAGCTTGCCGACGGTGGAAAACACCTCGCCGGAGCTGACCGTACCGCTGACCGCGATACTCGACAGCAAAGCGATAATGCCGATGCCCAGGATGTCTTCGACGATCAGCACACCAAAAATCAGCTGCGCAAAACGCTCGTTCTTCAGCTTCAGGTCATTGAGCGCCTTGACGATGATGGTGGTCGACGAAATCGCCAGGATCGCGCCCAGGAACAGCGAATCCATGGTGTTCCAGTCGAACCAGCGACCGATCTCGTAGCCGATCCAGATCATCAGCACGATTTCCAGGAACGCGGCGATGAAGGCCGTGGCACCGACCTTGAACAGCTTGCGCAGGCTGAATTCCAGGCCCAGGCAGAACATCAGGAAAATCACCCCGAGCTCGGCCAGGGTCTTGATGGTCTCTTCGTCGTGGATCAGCCCGAAAGGAGGGGTGTGCGGACCGATGATGAAGCCGGCGACGATGTAGCCCAGTACCACCGGTTGCTTGAGGCGATGAAACACCACGGTCACCACACCTGCGATCAACATGATCACTGCCAGATCCTGGATAAAACTGATGGCATGCATGGCGTGGCGCTCCCTGGATGTCATTGACCGTAAGCCGACCGTAAGAACGGTCTGACTGAGGCGAGTAAAAATCTGCGTACCGCGTAGGAATTGCCCTCGAAACCGGGCTTTTGGCAGGGTAACACCGCGACTTGAAGCAGAAAGGCGGTGCAATATATGGAAACAGATCGATTCGGCGTGACGGCGGACAGGCGCACGGCGTCCCGATAACTGTTGGTTTGAAAAAACCGCTGAGGCACCCGCAGAGGTGCCCCCCTCAAACGTTGCCTTGCCCCGTGAGAATGCTATGGAACCCGGAAACGCCCAGCTGTCGATGACGGTATTGATGACCCCCGACATGGCCAATTTCTCTGGCAATGTTCACGGTGGCACCCTGCTCAAATACCTCGACGAAGTGGCCTACGCCTGCGCCAGCCGTTATGCCGGACGCTATGTGGTGACCCTGTCGGTGGACCAGGTGATTTTTCGCGAGCCGATCCATGTCGGCGAATTGGTGACCTTCCTGGCCTCGGTGAACTACACCGGTAATACCTCCATGGAAGTGGGCATCAAGGTGGTGACGGAGAACATCCGCGAGCGTTCGGTGCGTCACACCAACAGCTGCTTCTTCACCATGGTCGCGGTGGATGACCAGCGCAAACCGGCCCAGGTACCGCCGCTGCAACCGGACAACAGCGAGAGCAAGCGCCGCTATATCCAGGCTCAGCAACGCCGCCAGATTCGTCAGGAACTGGAAAAGCGTTATCAAGAGATCAAGGGCGACGCTTAAAGCAAAAAAAGATCGCAGCCTGCCGCAGCTTGGAGCTGCCGCAGGCTGCGATCTTTTTGCCTAAATCTGATTACAAACTGATCGACGTCGCTTCGAAGCGCACTCGCGGATGGGCAATCCGGTCCTGAGCGCGCACCAGTTCAAGCTCGTAACTGGCGCAAGCCTGGGTTTCCAGCAGTACTTCGTGCACCGCCGAGGCGGCAAACTCGAAGGCCGCCACCAGGCTGTCGCCCAACAGCACGCGGGCCAGGAACAACCCGGAAGTCAGGTCGCCAACGCCCACTGGCTGACGCGGAAACGCCAACAGCGGACGCTGTAGATGCCAGCTGCCTTCAGCCGTCACCAGCAGCATTTCAAAGACATCCGAGGATTTGCCGGGATAATCCAGATGTTTCACCAACACGGCCTTCGGACCACGCGCCAACAGCGCTCGGGCCATCGCCAGGCAATCGAACAGCGACTGCGGCTTGCGCCCCGAGAAACTATCCAGTTCCAGTTGATTCGGGCACATGAAGTCCGCCACGGCAGCGGCTTCTTCCAGCAGGAAGTCACTGACTTCGGCCGGCACACTGCAGCCCTTCTCCGGATGGCCCATGACCGGATCACACAAGTACAGCGCCTTGGGATTCATCGCCTTGATCCGCGCCACACCCGTCAGAATCGCCCGGCCCTGGGCCGCACTGCCAAGATAACCGGAGAGTACGGCATCGCAGTTGCCCAGCTCGCCAATCGCGGCAATGCCTTCGACCAGGTCAGGAATCTGATGGGGTGCCAACACGTCCCCGGTCCACTGGCCGTACTGGGTGTGGTTGGAGAACTGCACGGTGTTGAGCGGCCACACATTCACACCGACCCGCTGCATCGGGAATACCGCGGCGCTGTTGCCGGCGTGACCGAACACGACATGGGACTGGATAGCGAGCAAATGAGGCGTACGTTTCATGCGGTGAGTTTCCGTAAAACGATTGAAATTCTAGCCGCGCAGTATGCGACTAAACGCAGTCTGTACGACAGACCGGCGACGCAGTTAAGCTGACACTCTATTGTTGGAGCAACCTGTCGATGCTGACCCTTGGAAATATTTTCGTGCTGATGCTGTTCGCCACCGCGGGCGCATGGCTGTGGCACAACCACGGCTTGCGCGAGCGGGCGCTGGAGCGGGTCAAGCAGCATTGCAGCAAACTCGGCGTCGAGTTGCTGGATGGCAACGTGGCTCTGAAAAAAATCGCGTTCATCAAAGACGCCAACGGTCGTCGACGTCTGGGGCGTGTGTATAACTTCGAATTCACCGTGACCGGCGAAACCCGCCACAACGGCACCATCACCCAGTTTGGCGCGCACAGCGCGCACATCGAATTGGCGCCCTATCCTATGCCGCATGCAGAGACAGAAGCTGTCGTTGATGTGGTGAAGCCTCGAGCCGAAGTGATTGAGTTGAGCCAGTGGCGCCAGGAACACACCAAGTGGCGGCCTTGAGCCGTTAACCCGGCGTCGTACGGCACCCCTTCAACTGGCATTGCAGGACGTCGACATCCTGCGGCTCACTGAAAATCAGCTCCAGGCGCGAATCCTGCCGCCACTCGATGGGCTGCCAATCCAGCGCCGAGTTATCCACTGCATTGGCTGAAACCCATCCCGCGTCACTGTGGATAACCAGCTTCGCACGACGCCAGACCTGCCCTGACAGCCACCGCTCGATCAGCGTCGCATCGAATATCTGGCTCGGGTGCCAACGCCAACCGATGCTCCAGCCGCTGTCCTGCTGCTGACTCAAGCAAATGGGCAACGCGGGATCAGGCCAAACCGCAGGCATCTGCGCCAACCCCTTGGGCGCAACGAAGTTATCCACACCTGCCACGGCCTGAGCGGCCAAACCCGGCAACTCAACCAAGGGTAAAACGGCATTTTGCGTCCAATACATCGGACGCGCAGGCAGTCGAGCGGTAATCTGCGTGCGGTGTTCTTCGTCGAGATGCTCAGACTTGTTCAGCAACAACAATCCGGCGCCGTTCAGCGCCTCCTGTTGTGTCACAGGCAGTGGCTTGCCATCCGCGAGCGCCTGGGCATCCAGCACCAACACGCTGGGCTGAACGGCCAACACCCCTTGCCACGGCGCCGCGCTCAGTTGTCTGAGCAATTGCGCCGGATGCCCCAGCCCGGAGGGCTCGATGAACAGGCGATCCGGTTGCGCCTTGCGCAAAAGGCGCCCAAGGCCGATCTGAAACGGCGCGCCGTTGACACAACACACGCAACCGCCGGCCACTTCGCCCAGTGCGATACCATCGCTCTGCGAGGTCAGCAGCGCTGCGTCGAGGCCGATCTGGCCGAACTCGTTGATCAACACCGCCCACCGCTCATCGACCGGCCGTTGAGCCAGCAGGTGCTTGATCAGGCTGGTCTTGCCGGCGCCCAACGGGCCAGCAATGACGTGCGTGGGAATGTTCTGCAACATGGTCGAGGTTTTCTAAGGAGGTAATGGATGCGGTGGATTTTTTCGTTGCTGTGGGCGCTTGCCTGCGGTGAAGCACTGGCCCAGGCCTGCGTGGTTCACAGTCAGGCTGAACGCCTTGATGTGAAAGTCTGCCAGCAGAATCGCAATATCCCGGAAAAACTGTTCGCCGATGGTTTCTGCCAACCAACCCTGCCCGGGCAGAAGGTCTCAGTGGAATATGTCGATCAATGCCCGGCTGGCGCCTTCGGTGCTTGCAGCAACGCTCAAGTCGCCAATATGCCTTACCGGCAGGATATTCACTATTACGGCGTTGCCAGCGACGCGGCGTATTTGAAGCCTTATTGCGAGGCTCAGAGCCAGGGCACCTGGCTCACGCCTCAACGCGCAGACCGATAATCAGGCGGCCTCTTCATACCAAGGGCCAAACGGGTCCGCAAACACACTCCAGCCCTCGACGCCCAGCGCCATTTCATCCTCCGTCAGCAGGCAACTATCAAGCTCGGCATTCAGTTTTACGAAGTCGATGTTTTGACCGATGAAGACCAGTTCCTGCCGGCAATCTCCGGCAGCAGCGCTCCAGTTCTCCATGATTGCGGCCGTACTTTCCACGTCCTGCGGCCATTGGTTCTTCGGTACGAAACGCCACCAGCGCCCGGCGAAACCGTAACGCATCATTCCTCCGGCCTGGGACCAGCTACCCGCGTCCATGTGTTTGCTCGCCAACCAGAAAAACCCTTTGGAGCGCAGCAACTTGCCGTTGATCCACTCCCCGTCGATGAAGCTGAAAAAACGCTGGGGATGGAACGGTCGACGCGCACGGTAAACGCTGGAGGCAATGCCGTACTCTTCGGTTTCCGGTACATGTTCGCCACGCATTTCCTGCAACCAGCCTGGCGCCTGGGCCGCTTTTTCGAAGTCGAAGCGGCCGGTGTTGAGGATTTTCTCCAAGGGAATCTCACCCATCACCATCGGAATGATGGCCGCCTGACCATTGAGTCGCTCGAGTATGGCGATCAACTCCTCGCGCTCGCAGCGACTGATCAGATCGATCTTGCTCACGAGAATCACATCGGCGAATTCAATTTGTTCGATCAGCAGGTCGGTAATTGAGCGCTCGTCCGCTTCTCCAAGTGTTTCGCCACGGGAGGCCAGGCTTTCTGCTGCCTGGTAGTCGCGCAAAAAATTCATGCCGTCGACGACCGTGACCATCGTATCGAGCCGGGCGATATCGGCGAGGCTCTGCCCGGTTTCATCGCGAAAGGTGAAGGTTTCCGCCACCGGCAGCGGTTCGGAAATGCCTGTGGATTCGATCAACAGGTAATCAAAGCGACCGTCCCTGGCGAGCTTGCTGACTTCCTCCAGCAGGTCTTCGCGCAACGTGCAGCAGATGCAGCCATTGCTCATCTCGACGAGTTTTTCTTCGGCACGATTGAGGCTGACATCGCGTTGGACTTCACTGCCATCGATGTTGATCTCGCTCATGTCATTAACGATCACAGCGACGCGAAGGTTTTCACGATTACGTAGTACGTAATTAAGAAGTGTACTTTTTCCAGCACCTAAAAAGCCGGAGAGGACGGTCACAGGAAGGCGATTTGGCATCAGGATGTTCCTCGCGAAAGCTCGCACAAGAAAAGGTATCGTCGATTGTATTGTTATACTATAACACTTAACAACTTCTACGATGGACCTGCTCATGAATGCGCTGACTTTGCCGGATATCGCCGCGCAAGCCTCACTCCAAGCCTTTCCACTGGAATGGGTGGGGATGTGCGGTATCGCTCTTCCTGTTCTATTCGATGGCCAACGGCTGAGTGCAAAAGCCGACGCAGGCGTGAGCCTGGATGATGGAAATGCGCGGGGCATACACATGTCACGACTGTACCTGGCGCTTGAACTGCTCGAACGAGAAACCCTTTCGCCTGATTTATTACGTCGGGTGCTGCGCAGTTTTCTGGACAGCCATACGGGAATGTCCGCGAGTGCTTACTTGAAAATACATGGGGAATTGTTGCTGAAACGGCCAGCGCTGATCAGTCCTTTGGAAGGCTGGAAAAGCTATCCAATCAGCATCGAAGCGCGTTTGAAAAACGACATGTTCCACGTGGAACTAAAAACAGAGCTTCTTTATTCCTCAACCTGCCCTTGTTCAGCGGCCCTTTCACGCCAGTTGATTCAGCAGCAATTCGTCCAGGACTTCGCCAACCGCTCGCTGCAACACGCTGATGTTTTGCAGTGGTTGGGCTCGACCAAGGGCATCATTGCGACGCCCCACAGCCAACGTAGCTCGGCGCAATTGCACTTGAGACTGGACGAACATCTAGAGGATTTACCGTTTATTGCGGTCATCAATGACGCAGAAGCGGCGCTAGGCACAGCCGTGCAAACCGCGGTGAAACGCGCCGATGAACAAGCCTTTGCCTTGGCCAATGGGCAGAACCTGATGTTCTGCGAAGACGCTGCACGGCGCTTGAACCTGACGCTGAAACGTTCCCCAGGCATCAAGGCTTGTCATGTTCGTGTCATCCACGCGGAAAGCCTTCATGCTCACGACGCCGTTGCCGAGAGTCTTTTTAACTGGGGAACGTTCTAGCTTTAAGCGCGCGGTTTAACCGTGCCGCAATCTTGACCCAACCATACGGCGCGAGATTCGAGGCTGCCCTTCTGTTGAAGACCGGTGGCATTGAACGTGCCATTGACCTTGGTGGTGAACTCGCGATCACTCAGGAACGTGGCGACACCGGCCCCTTGGGCTTTCGGGCAGCTGAAGCGGAACTTCCACTGGTTACCCGTGCGATCGGTGATTTCCTGTTTGCAACCCGATTGCGGATCCGTCAGCGGAATGTCGTCGGACTTGACCTGCTCGGGGGTCAGACAAGCCCGAATCCCTTTGCCGCCCATGGTGATGCCCTGCTTCTCCAACTGCGCACGTTGCTCAGGTGTGAGTTGGTTCTGAATCTGGCCGAGGATCAATTGCAAATCAGGCATGTTCTGGTCATCGACCTTCATGTTGCTCGTGGTCAATTCCCATAAACCCGGTTGCAGCATTTGCGCCTGAGCTGCCACAGGAAGTGCCAAACCAAGCGCCACGGCCAAACCCAGCAGACGAACGTTCATCGAGTAACTCCTGATCAATAGTGGCCGTTAGACGTCAGCCGCTCGCTTCGGTTCATGGGCCAATTAATTAGCGACATTTTGCACAGAACATGGTCTGTTAGGCACTGAATCTTCAGGAGTAAGGCTGCCCCACATGGATTACTTCGGACCGCATATTTTCGGCTATACCATCGCCCTGCTGCATACGCTGGGCATGATCGCCGCGATACACGCCGTGTTGACCGTTCGAACCGCGCAAGGCTCGATTGCGTGGGCGCTGTCACTTTTTTTCATGCCCTACCTGATGCTCATTCCGTATCTGATATTCGGTCGCAGTTCTTTCGACGCTTATATCAAGGCAAGGCGCCAAGCCAACGAGGAAATGCGCAAGGCCATCTCTGAGCTCAACTGGCGCCCCTGGGTAGAGGAGGCGCTCACCGCCCGTGCGTCCACCGCATACGACTCATTAAGAGCGATGCCGAAGCTGGGCCATATGCCGTGCCTGGCCAACAACGAGGTGCGCCTGCTGATCAACGGGCAGGCGACCTTCGACGCCATTTTCGAAGCCATCGATCAAGCGAAACAGGCCGTACTGGTACAGTTCTTCATCATCCACGATGATCGCCTCGGCCAACGCCTGCAAAAGTTGCTGCTCAAGAAAGCTTCCGAAGGCGTGGCGATTTATCTGTTGTACGACCGAATCGGTAGCCACTCTCTGCCTCACAGTTATGTAGAGGCGTTGCGCGATGGCGGTGTCCAGGTCAAAGCCTTCGCTACCCGCAGCGGCTGGCTCAATCGCTTTCAAGTGAACTTCCGCAACCATCGCAAGATCGTCGTTGTGGACGGCTTCCTCGGATTCGTCGGCGGGCACAACGTTGGCGATGAATACATGGGAGAAAAGCCACCCCTGGCGCCCTGGCGCGATACCCACGTGCGGGTCCGTGGACCCGTGGTGGCCTGCATGCAGGAATCCTTTGCCGAAGATTGGTTCTGGGCCGCACGTGCGTTACCGCCGCTGATTCTGCCGCAGGTTTATCCAGAAGACGGCGTGCTGTGCCAATTGCTCGCCAGCGGCCCGGCGGACGCCTACGAGACCTGTTCCTTATTCTTCGTCGACGCCATCCACGCGGCGACGGAACGAGTGTGGATCACCACCCCCTACTTCATCCCCGATGAAGCCGTGTTCGCGGCACTGCGATTGGCAGTGCTGCGCGGTGTGGATGTGCGGATTCTGCTGCCTTCCCGAGCCGACCATCACGTGGTCTACGCCGCTTCCAGTCTCTATGCCTTTGAAGCGGTGAGTGCGGGCGTGCGGGTATTCCGCTACGAGCCCGGGTTCCTGCATCAGAAAGTGGTATTGATCGACAGCGAAATCAGCGCCATTGGCAGTGCCAACATGGATAACCGTTCGTTCCGGCTGAACTTCGAAGTGATGCTGCTGACGGTTGACCGCGCGTTTGCCGCCGAGGTGGACCGGATGCTCACCGATGACTTCGCCCAGGCCCACGAAATCGCCAAAGAAGAAAGCCGGGAGACCCACCGCCTGCAACACCTCGGCATGCGGGTCGCCCGGCTTATTTCACCGGTCCTCTAAATGTAAATGTCGTCCCGTGTCCATGGCAGTTCATGACTGCCATCGGCATGGGCTTTCACCGCGAGAATCTGGTGCAGGTTGATCCAGCCTCGAGCGAACGCGTAAGCACAGCCCGCCAGGTACAAACGCCAGATCCGCAAGGCCTGACCCGGCACCAGTTTGGACGCTGCATCGAGGTTGTCCTCCAGGCGCTCGCTCCAATGGTCCAGCGTGCGCGCATAGTGCAGGCGCAGGCTCTCGACATCGACGATTTCCAGCCCGGCGTCGCTGATCTCGGCAGAGATCATCGACAGGTGCGGCAGCTCACCGTTGGGGAACACATACTTCTCGATGAATTCACCGGCACCGCGTCCCACCGGACGGCCGTCGATATGTTTGGCGGTGATGCCGTGGTTCATCACCAAACCGCCCTCTTTCACCGCGCCGAACAGGGTCTTGCAGTACTCCGCCAGGTTCGCATGCCCGACATGTTCGAACATGCCGACGCTGACCACTTTGTCGAAACGACCGTCCTGCGGTAGATCGCGATAGTCGAGCAATTGCAGCTCGACCAGGTCCTCCAGCCCTTCCGCTTTAACGCGCTCACGAGCCAGGGCCAGTTGCTCTTTGCTGAGGGTAATGCCGAACACTTTCGCGCCGAACTCTCGGGCCGCAAAGCGCGCCAACCCGCCCCAACCACAACCGACATCCAGCAAATACTCGCCAGGCTGCAAACGCAGTTTTCGACACAGATGACGGAATTTGGCTTGCTGGGCCTGCTCAAGGGTTTCGCTGCCGGTCTCGAAGTAGGCGCAGGAATAGGCCATGTCGCTGTCGAGCCACAGCTGATAAAAGGCATTGCCCAAGTCGTAATGGTAGGAAATCGCCTTGGCGTCCGTGTCTTTGTCGTGGAGGGTACGCACGGGCTGGTTGTCGTCATTTTCGTCGAGCAACGCCTGGCTCCACTCATCACAGACGCGGATCACGTCGCTGATGGAACCTTCGAGTTCCAGTTTTCCTTCGACAAACGCCGCGCCTAGCGAGTCCAGGCTGGGATGGGTGAACTGGGTGACCATTTGTGGATCCTTGACCACAATCGTGACGCTGGGCGTCGGCCCCAGATTGAATTCATGGCCGTCCCAGAGTCGCAAGCGAAGCGGTAATTGCAGATTCTGTAAGGCCGGTGGTAGATGCGCGAGCATGGGAATACCCCTTGTTTCAGACGTCTGATCAGAGGGTAGACCATGTTGGAAAAATCGCGGGCTATCGAATTAATAGCCGTTTCCCATGGATTCACGACGCCCATTCAGCCGCCGTGAACACGCAAAATGGTGCGCCCTTATTACAAATGACTACGAACCGGCGCCACAGTTCTAAAAAGCGTATAAGCCTTTAACGTGGGGGTTAGCGCCGGTCCCGGATGCCATTCAGGCTTCGTCCTTGAGTTTGAGCAACGGCTCCTGAAACCTTAGCAAACGCCCGGCATTACCCAGCACCAGTAACGTGCTGAGGTTATGCAGCAATGCCGCCACCATCGCCCCGGCGGCGCCGAGCCAGCCGAAGGCAGCAAAGGCCACGATCGCCAGGGTCCAGCCCAGACCAATGATGACGTTGACCTGCAACGTCCGACGGCACTGACGACTCAGACGCACGCAGGTGCCGAGCCGACGCAAGTCGCTGCCGATCAACACGATGTCTGCCGAGGCCAAGGCGATATCCGCACCACCAGCGCCCATGGCCACACCGACCACGCCGGCCTTGAGCGCGAGGGAATCGTTGATGCCATCACCGACCACCATCGGCCGGAAACCGCTGTCGATTTCCTTGAGCACGCGGTTCAGTTTGTCTTCAGGCAAGGCCTGCGCTTCGACGTCACTGATTCCGACATCACGGGCGAGCGTTTGCGCAACGCTTTGACGGTCACCCGTCAGCAACAGCTGCCGACCCAACCCAAGGTCACGCAGTTCACTCAGCGCAAACTGGGCTTCGGGCTTGACGCTGTCGGCCAGCAACAGCCAGGCGAGAAACTCACCGTTGAGCGCCAGCCCGGCAATCGGGCCATCGTGGTCGGGAACGGTAGACGTGGTGATGCCCAGCTGACTGAACAATTCCGGACGGCCGAGTGCGGCTTCGCCTTGCCCGGTCATCGCCACAACGCCCAGGCCTTGGCGCTCATGAATGTCCGAAAGCAGCAGGAAATGTTCCTGGGAAACCAACCCTGCCAGGGCACGACTCACCGGGTGGCTGCTGGCTGAGCCGAGGCTCGCGGCGAGCTTCAACAGATGGCCGTGATCCTGCAGCGGGCTGTCGATGGATTGCAGTCGCAACGTGCCAAAGGTCAGGGTCCCGGTCTTGTCGACGACCAAGGACGTAAGGTCGGCCAACTCTTCCAGAAACGCCGAGCTGCGAATCAGAATCCCGTGCCGCGCCGCCACTGCCACCCCGGCAATCGCCGTGGCGGGTGCCGACAACACCAACGCACAAGGACACGCCGCCACCAACACCGCGAGCATAGCCTGGGCATTGTTGGTGACGAACCAGGTCACTGCCGCCAGCAACAAAACCAACACCATGTAACTGCCGGCGTAACGTTCGAGCAAACGCGTAATCGGCGGCTTGGAACGCTCGGCGTTTTGCATCAAGGCGATGACTTTCCCGAGGGTCGACTCGTTGCCGGTGCGGGTCACTTCGATGCGCAGCAAACCATCCAGGTTGATAGCACCGCCGAACACCGACATGCCGACACCCGCCTCCATCGGCACCGACTCGCCGGTGATGGACGCAGTGTCCAGACTCGCCTGGCCAGACAACACCCGACCATCGGCCGGCACCCGATCACCGGCACGGACTTCGACCAGATCCCCAGGCAGAAGTGTGCCGTTGTCGACTTCGATGATGGTGCCGTCCGCTTGCACCTTGCGCGCGTGGCTACGGGTCAGTTTGCCGAGGGCGTGAATTGCTTCCTGGGAACCGATCACACTGCGCTCTTCCAGCACATGGCCGAAGATCATGATGATCGGCAACAATGCCGCAGTCAGCAGATCGCCGGTGGCCCATGCCCCAAGCATCGCCAGGGCGATCAATTGATCGGTGATGCCGTGCAGGCTCGGATACCGCAAGCTGTACCAGGCTGAGCGCATGACCGGCACGGCGACCAACAACGAAGCGAACCCGAGCAACAACTGACTGACGCCGGCCTGCTCCGGCGACAACCAGCGCCAGATCAAACCCAGCGCCAAAAAGCCCAAGGCGAGCATTGCCAGGGTCAACTGGCGCGCAGCACTGCGTTGTTCTGCCGAAGACAACATGCTCGGGGCGGCAGCGGTTTGAGCGGTCATTGTGCAGCTCCCTGAATGATCAGGCGGGAATCGTCTTTAGGATCGACCGTCGTCACCGAACCGGCCTGGCGGAGAATGTTCGGCATTCGTTCACGGTAAATGCGCAGGAGCATTTGCGGGTCGGTGCCCTGTTGTTGCGCCTTGGCCAGACTCAACACCGTGGCTGTGTCAGCAGACGCTTTTGCCAACCGTTCGCTGGCCTGCGCATGGGCAACTTGCAGCGTGCGGTCGGCTTGTTCGTTGGCGGACTGAGTGAGTTTCTCGGCTTCGGTTCGCGCATTGGCCACGGCTTTGTCCGCTTGCTGGCTGGCCGTCAGAACCGAGTTGAACGCATTGACCGCAGGGCCCGGTAGACTCGATTGCACATCGACCCGTGCAACTTCGATGCCTAACCCCTGCCCGGTCGCGGTGAGCTCCGCCAAGCGCCGATTGATCCCTTGCACCAGATCACCCCGCAAGCGTTCACGCCGCTCTGCCGCTTGGCTGTCGGCACCGATCAGCTCCGGACGGGCGACCAGAATGGTGTCCAGATCGCGTGCAGCGGTGAGCGCTACGGCGCTTCGGGTGACAAGACGATCCAGCGCCGGCAACACATGTTCACCCTGAAGCACAAAGGCATAGGGCTCAGTGACTTTGTAGAACACCCGCACTTCAAGTTGAACCACGCCCGCATCACCCGTCAGCAGGTAACCGGAGCCCGCCAACGCATCGCTGATGGGCGTGGCGAAACTGGCGACGCGATCCGCCTGTACAGCGGCCCCACTGCGCAGCAGGTTTTCCACCCGACGCTCGACTACGCGATCCGCCGCCGGCAACAAAATCACCTGTTCGAACGGTCGTGGCCAAGCCAACAACAACCCCGCATTCTGGATTCGATCCAGCGCGCCGAAGTGCAAAACGACCGCTCGATTCTGCGGATCGATCTGTCGCACATTGGAGACTGCCCACGCAAACGCCGCCAGAACGGTCACCGCGTACAGGGCGAGAAATGCCAAGCGCCCGGCCTGAATCCACGGACTGCTCAACTCATTTGTTCCACGTGGAACCAAACTCATGGCTGCGATCCGGACTTGTGTTCAAGGTTCGGAGGACCGTCAACCAACACTCGGAACGGTGCGGCGTCGGTACGCAAAATCAACTTGGTCCCCGGCGTCACCACTGTGCCCAAGGTGTCGAGCGAGCGCAGCAAGTTGTAAAGCTGTGGCGAACCCGCGTAGGCACGACCGTAAATTTGCGCCGCTTCAACCCGGGACTGAGCTTCGATATCTGCCGCTTTGACCGTGGCATCGGCCTGCACAATTCGCGCATCGCGCTCGGCGGCGGAACGGATTTGCGCCGCTTCACGTTTGCCAATCGCCGTCCGCTCCGTCGCGATGGTTTCACGCTCGGCACGCATTCGGTCGACCGTCGCGGTGAGTGTCACCGACGGCAAGGTCAGGCGCTCGATACCGACTTGCAGCACACGTACCCCATAAGTGGTGAGCAACTGCTGATCGATCTGCTGACGCAATTGCGCCTCGAAATCGGCGATGTGCACTTGATTGGCGTCGGTGTTCACCAGATTCGCCAGATCAAAACTGCTCGCGGTCGTTTCCAGCGCCGACCCCACAAAAGTACGAATCTGCCGCGCTGCTTCATCCGGCTGGTTCTGCACCGCGCGCATGAATCGCTGCACGTTTTCAGGATCACCCTGCACCTGCCAGGCCACGTAGGCCTGAACGATGATGCGCAAACCGTCCCGCGTGCCGACATCCTGCAAACCGCTGGAGGTGGTGCGCAGCCGCAAGTCCACCGGGATCGCGGCTTCGAACGGTGCCGGCCAACGCCAGCCAAGTCCCGGTTCCAGCAGGACCCGCGACGGATTGCCGAAACGCGTGATCACCGTGGCCTCACCCGAACGCACTTGCACCAGGCTCGCGGCGGCCACCGCGAATGCCACCAGCAAAGCCGCCCAGCCCATGCGTCGCCATGGGAACGGCCCCGCTTCCTGGGGATCACCGTGATGATGGTGATGATGACCGTGGTGGTGCCCGCCATGGCCGTGGTTGTGGCCGGCGTGGTCATCGTGATCGTGAGTGTGGGACTGGCTCAATTGGCAGCTCCTGGCTGAGCGGTTTTGCGCGACGGCGCAGGGTCAACCGGCGGCGTAAACGTACGGAGGTCGATGGTCGGCGCATTGCTGCTGCCACCCAGTCGATGGTCAAGAATCAGCAACCTGGCGTTGGCCAGGCCTTGGGACAATTGGCTCAAATATTGTTCGAGCACAAAGGCCTGGCCGGCGCTCGCATAGGCCTTCTGTTCGGCGTTGAACTTCAAGTCTGCCGCCTGAGCGCTGGCGTTGATTTCACGCGCCACGGCCGTCGCCTGGTCGCGAGCGATGCTGGCCTGCAATTGCGCCTGATGGGTGGCTTCGGCCGCTGCACCGCGTTCGCGGGCGATCAACGCCTGCGCGCCAATCTGCGCCGCTTGCACGCCGTGATACGCATTGGCGGCGCCGGCGGGTGGATGAATGGCTTCGACCACCGTGGCCAGAATCTCTACGCCGCTGTCGAGTGTTTGTAGATCGGCCTGCACGGCTCGACCGATCTCTTCGGCCAGCCCTACCCTGTCTTCGCCGAGCAATCCGTCGAGGGTGCGCGAAGCAAAATCGTGAACCAGAATCCGGCTCGCAGTGCTGCGAATCAGCATCGGCACGTCAGCGCTGTTGTACGTTGCCGCCAACGCGGCTTGATCACTCAGGCCAATGCGGTAGATGAAACGCACGTCCATGTTGACGACCTGAAAGCTCTGTTTGTCGCCACGGCTGCTGGCAATCACCTGAGACTTGTCGTTCACATGGCTGGCATCCCACAAGCGATTGGCGATGGCAGGTGCCGGGCCTTCGGCGGGCTCGGCCTGAAGGGGTGCAGAGGTTTCGCCGACGCTGGTCGCCAACTCGTGAACCACACCGTTCTCAACGCTCAATACCCGTCCCAATGGCCAGGGTAATCCCGCGTGCAAGCCAGGACCGAACACTTCAACCGGTTTACCGAATCGCTCGTAAATGCCGCGTGCTTGCAGCGGAATTTCGTGAATGCCGGTCAGGGCCCAACCGATGATCGCCACCACCGCCAGCACCGGCACGAATGCCCGACGCATGTAAGTGAACGCCCAAATCTGGCGCAAATCGATGCCGAAACGGTTGTGCAATTCATGCTGCAACGCCAGCAAGGGTTGTGGCGGCCAGCGCAGCATGTCGGCGACAAAACTGCGGGCCAGCAGCTCGGGTTCGAGACGCTCACTGCGCGGGCTGAACAATGACAGGACCGCGCGCAACAGCAACTCAGCGGCCACCAGCCCCGGCAAAAGGCCGATCAATACCGCCAGGCGAACGGGCCAGACCGAGGACTCGTTGGCGAACAACAAACAGACGGCGCCGAGCACCAGGCTGATAATCGCGACGCGGGTCAGTTGCGCCAGCGAATTGGCTTCTGGCCATTGCGCGGTATTTTCCTGCGCGAGGTGACGCTCCAGCACCAGCAGCCCGAAAGCCAGCAGTAACGAAATCGCCGCGCCAACGGTCGCCGACATGCCCAATGCCGCGGGCGGCAATGTGAGGTTCCAAACCTGTTCGACGCCGGACAGCGCCAGCAGCGCCCACCCGCCTAGCCACAACGTGGGGGTGCCGATTTGCGTGACCCCGTGCTGCCAGCGGCGACTGATTCGATCGAGCAAGCGCTCATACCAATCCGACGGTGCCTCAGGTTCATCGATGACAACCACCGGCACCACCGGATTCATCGCCCGCTCACGCCACTGCGCCACCCACCAGGCCGATTGCAGGCCCGCAATCAACACCAGAAAAGCCGCGCTCTGATTGACCAGCAAAGCAGGCCAAAGCGATTGCGGCGCAAACAGCCCGACAACTAACGCCAGCAACACACCTGTCGCTGCAAGCACGCCTGCGCCAATCGCAAACTGGCGCAAGCGTCGTCCTTGAAAAAGGGCCTGTTGAAAGCGCGGCAACCCTGTAACCGGCGCCTCATCCACATCGAGATCGACTTGCATATCACCCCAGCGTTGGTTTTGCTCACATGGCAATTCGTTACGATATAACGAAAGCGGTGAAATTTTCGTATTTAATCGCGCTATCCAGAATTGCTCAATCCGAAGCCTTGACCGAAAAGGTACAGAACACACATATTACGCTCGTAATTTTACCTGCGAACTACTTTTACCCATTCCGTCTTTTCATTCAGGAGAACATCCATGAGCACCTATGACGTCGTGATTCTCGGCGGTGGTCCCGGCGGGTACAACGCGGCAATCCGTGCCGGGCAACTGGGTTTGAAAGCGGCCTGCGTGGAAGGACGCGCCACCCTCGGTGGCACGTGTCTGAACGTCGGATGCATGCCATCCAAAGCCTTGCTGCATGCCTCCGAACTCTACGACGCGGCCATGGGTACGGAATTCGCCAACCTGGGCATCGAGGTCAAACCCACCCTTAACCTCGCCCAAATGATGAAGCAGAAAGATGAAAGCGTGACCGGGCTGACCAAGGGTATCGAGTTTCTGTTTCGCAAAAACAAGGTCGACTGGATCAAGGGCTGGGGCCACATCGACGGACCGGGCAAAGTCACGGTGACAGACAGTGCGGGAGGCAAGACCGAGCTGAGCGCCAAGGACATCATCATCGCCACCGGCTCCGAGCCCACTCCCCTGCCCGGCGTAGACATCGACAACAAACGCATCCTCGACTCAACCGGCGCGCTGTCTCTGAGCGAAGTGCCAAAACATCTGGTGGTGATCGGCGCCGGGGTGATCGGCCTGGAGCTGGGCTCAGTGTGGCGACGCCTTGGCGCAGAGGTGACGGTGGTCGAATTCCTCGACCGAATCTGCCCCGGTGTTGACGGCGAAGCGGGCAAAACACTGCAACGGTCACTGAGCAAGCAAGGCATCAAATTCAAGTTGAGTTCGAAAGTGACCAGCGCCAAGGCATCCACCTCCGGTGTCCAGCTCAGCGTCGAGCCCGCTGCTGGCGGTACTGCCGAGCTGCTGGAGGCAGATTACGTGCTGGTGGCCATCGGTCGCCGTCCTTATACACAGGGCCTTGGCCTGGAAAACGTCGGCCTCGCCACGGACAAACGCGGCATGCTCGCCAACAAGGGCCACCGCACCGAGGCGGCGGGCGTGTGGGTGATTGGCGACGTGACGTCCGGGCCGATGCTCGCGCACAAGGCTGAAGACGAAGCCATGGCCTGCGTCGAGCAGATCGTCGGCAAGGCTGGCGAGGTCAACTACGACCTGATTCCCAACGTGATCTACACCAAACCCGAACTGGCCAGCGTCGGCAAGACCGAAGAGCAGCTCAAGGCGGAAGGTCGCGCCTACAAGGTTGGCAAGTTTCCCTTCACCGCCAACAGCCGGGCGAAGATCAACCACGAGACTGAAGGCTTCGCCAAAGTGTTGGCCGACGAGCGCACCGACGAAATTCTCGGCGTGCACCTGGTGGGCCCGAGCGTCAGCGAAATGATTGGCGAGTATTGCGTCGCCATGGAGTTCAGCGCCTCGGCCGAGGACATTGCCCTGACTTGTCATCCTCACCCGACTCGCTCGGAGGCGTTGCGCCAGGCGGCGATGAATGTCGAAGGGATGGCGACGCAGATGTAGAAGATCAAAAGATCGCAGCCTTCGGCAGCGCCTATGAAGGCTGCGATTTTTTTGCTTTCAGGTTGGCAAATGCTCCAACGGCAACGCCCCCGGCGATTTCACCGTGTGAATCGCAAAGTTGCTGCGGATGTCGCTCACACCCGGCAACTTCAGCAAACTTCCGGTGAGAAAACGGTCGTACGCGCGCAGGTCTGGCACCACCACTTGCAGTAGAAAGTCCGACTCCCCCGACACCAGAAACGCCGAGATCACTTCCGGCAACGCCGTCACCGCCAGGCGAAATGCTTCGGCCTGTTCGTCGTTATGGCGTTCAACCTTGACCCCGACAAACACCGTCAGCCCAAGGCCCACTTCGTCGCGATCGAGATTGGCCTGGTAACCGCGAATCACCCCGGCCTCCTCGAGCATTCGCACCCGACGCAAGCAAGGTGACGCGGACAGCCCGATCTCGTCCGCCAATTGCACATTGCTCAGGCGCCCGTCCCGTTGCAGTGCGGCGAGAATTTTGCGGTCGTAGGCGTCCAGTTTCATGGTTTGGCAGATCCTGATGGTTACAGCTGAATTATCCAGCAGATTATGCCAATCAAGAACCTAATAGAAGCGAACTACGCAAGCACCTGCCCCGCCTCTGCGCCCTAGACTGGCCCTACCGAATCGATAACGAATGGGGAACGACATGGCAGGACTTGGACTGTTTTTCATGGCGCTGGCAGTGGTCTATCTGTTGCCGGGACCTGACATGATCCTGCTGTTGCAAACCGGAGCCCGCCAGGGCAAGGGCGCAGCACTGGCCACGGCTGTCGGCCTGGCCATCGCCCGGGGTTGTCACGTGGCATTGGCGGCTTTGGGGCTGGCGGCATTGTTCAAAGCGGCGCCGTGGACCTTCGATGGGGTGCGTCTGGCGGGTGCCGCGTACCTGCTGTGGCTCGGCATTCAGTGTTTGAGAACCACGATGTTGCCGAGCCTGACCGATCAGCTCATGCGCGAAAAAACACGCTGGAGCACAGCGATTCGTCGCGGTTTGCTGACCAATCTGCTCAACCCCAAGGCTTTGCTGTTTTGCTCCGTGTTGCTGCCGCAGTTTATTTATCCACAGGCCGGGCCGGTGCTTGAACAATTCGCGACCCTAGGAGTGGTGCTGGTCGGCGTCGGCTTGCTGTTCGACAGTGCTTACGCACTCATCGGTGCTGCACTGGGCCGCTGGCTGCAACGCAGTCCTTCAGCCCAACGCTTGCAGCAATGGTTGTTCGGCAGCCTGTTGATCGGTTTCGCCGTACGGCTGACCTTTGTTCAACAGGCGTAAGCCTTACTGCGCCTTGCGGCGGCGACGAATAATCAGCAACAGTGCCGCTGCCGCGACCACCAGGACACCGCCAACCTGCAGGGGCATCTTGTACGGACGAAGGGCTGAACGCGCCCCGTCAGTCACTTGCGTCACATAGCGTTTGTCAGCGTTTTCGAAGTCGGGATACGGGCATTGATGACCAAAATCAGCCGCCCATTCCACGTAAGGCCCCTCTTTGACATAACGCTGATAAATCGCACTTTGCTCGGCCAGGCTGCTGTTCCAGCCCGCAGCCTCACACAGCACCGCCGCGAATGCCTGACTGGTGTGCGGCAGATTGTCCGCCGCGCGGTTGGCCAGCGCCGTGGCCACAAAACGGTAGTGGTAACGCTCATCCGGTTGCGCGGCGCTGGCCTGCTGGCGTTTTACTTCGGCCTCGGCCACTAGCGGACCGACCTTCAGCTCAGCGTTTGCCAAAACATAGTTGCCGCCGAAAGTGGCGTAATCCGGGGCCAATTCGTAGCCCAGAATGTCCATGCCCCACTCCCGTGCAGTCCACGCTGCATTGAACAACGCAGCGGCCCGCCGAGTCGGCCACCACGCCGAATCAGCCGCGAGGCGCTGCTGGCCATACAACCTGGCCTTGTTCTGCAAACCGGGGTTATCGAAGTAAGCCGGTGCCTCCTCGTAATGCCCTTCGCGCAACAAACGCCGCCCAAGCAAATTGCGCAGGTTCGCTGCCACCGGCAAGGGCACATAGTTATCGCGCTCCTGCTGAGTGAGCGGCGGTGGCGCCGGGACTTGGGTGTCGACGTAGTGTTTGAGTTCTTCGAGGGTCAGCACGCGCTCGGCCACCGTCGCCGCGTCGAACCAATAGATGCTTTGACTGCGATAGAGCTGATCGAAGGCTTGCAGGTAATCGCCACGTTGCAGCGCCAGAATCGCGCTCTCACCCTCGACCCGGCATTTAGGCTGCACCGTTTCGTAATCGAAGTCTGGCGTGCGTCGTTCGCCCCAGGACTCATTCTGCGGGAAGGCTTGGGCAGCCTTGGCGTAAGCCCCGGCGGCAGTAGATTTATCGCCCTCGCGCAGCGCCAGTTTTGCCCGTAGCCACCACGCCAGACCGCCGTCACCGGCGTGTTCGAGGAAGGCTTTGGCGCTGGCGTAGTCGCCCTGTTGATAATTCATCGCCGCCAATCGATCCGCGTTATCGAGGCTGCCACGGGTGCTGTTTTGCAGCAGCTTGATCATTTTCTGTTCGTTTGGCGCTTGATCGCCGAATGACCAGCCCAGCCGGCTGATCAGCGACGCCGTCACCAATTGCTGCACCGGTTTGCCCTTGAGCAGTTCAGCCAGTTGATCTTCTGGCATTGCCGCCAGATCGGCCATCAACAACTTCAGCGAGGTGTAGCCCACCGCCGACCCATGCAGGTTTTGCGCGGCATAGAGTTCGATGGCGCGGTTCCAGTCGCCGGCGGTGCGCACTACCCGGGCCTCTTCGCCGAGACTGGCAATGCCCAGTTCCAAAGGATCACTGAAGCCATCGATGCTCAGTTGTCGTGTCTGCTCGAACGCTTTGCGCGATTGTTCCAGTCGATCAGGGCTCGCGTCGGCTTCGGAACTCATCGCGAACATCGCCCGCCCCAATGAGTAGGCTGCCCAAGTGCTGCGCAATGCGCGTTGATCAGCAGGCAGTGCCAGTACTTTTTGGAAGTACTCGGCCGCCAAGCTATGGTCACCCGCGCTGAACGCCACGGCCCCGGCCAGATAGAACCTGAACTCGGCGGGCAGGCTCGCGCCCTGCACTTCCACCTGGCGAGCGTCGGTCAAGCCACGCAATTGTTTGACCAGTACCTGCTGTTCCGCCGTCAAATCCGTCTGCTCGGCCAGATCCCGCTGTTCGGAATAGCCCGGCGTCTCACCATAGCCATCGCCGGGGCCCAGTGTCGCGGCCGTCGCGTGCTTGAGCCCGGCGATCGCCTGCCCGAGGCGACTCACCTCGAAGCTGAAATTGCCTTCCGGCAACTCCGCCAGCGACTGCTCGCGGTTGTCCAGCAAGCGCATGGGAAAGTCCGGGCCGCAGGCCAGCGCCGAACCCAGCGGCAGGCTGAGACTCAGGCAAAGCAGATGACGCGGCCAGTTACGGGGAAACATTCGAACCTCCTTGATCAATGTGTGCACAGCGAGCCCAACCGATGGCGCGCTGTCCGCCGGCCGGTATTCGACCGTCGTGCAGGCGGGTGAAGGTAAGCAGGTCGGGGCTCTGTTGCAATGCATAACCGGCCAGCGCATCGGCGCCATCGCAACCTTGCACCGCCAGCGTCAAGCGCTCAGGCCACGCGCTGTCGAGGTTGCCCTGGTTGCTGATGGCGATGTCATAGAGGCCGTTGTCGACCGATAGTTTCAACGTCAGCTGACTTTCGAGCACATCACCGCGGGCCACCGCACGCAACGTCGTCAGGCTCCAGGCGCGGCGGTCGTTGGCCAATGGCAGACGAAACCAGATCAGTCCTGCCAGGTGTTTGGGAGGATCAGCGCGCAAGGTGGCTCCAAGTGCCTTCAGTTGTTGCGGGTCAGCGAGCAGTTCACGGCGCTGACCGTCACGTTCAACGGGGACTTCACTTTCAACAACCGGTGCGCCGCTGCCCCCCGGCAGTAACGCAACGCCATAGGCGGGTAGTGCCAGATAAAAGGGTTTCGTCGTGACGCGACTCCAGGCATTCGCCCATTTTCGAGCCTGATCGGCGTCAAACAACCCAAGGCGCGGATCACTGACCGCATGCACTTGCAAAACGCTGCTGTCGACGGCCGATAACAGCGCAGGCAGCTCGGAACTGTCGAGCCAGGCCGGCAAAGCGGTGATGCTCAGCGGTACAGACGCCGGCAGAGCGGCACGCAGTTGGGCAAGAAATTGGCGATAAGCCGGTAGCCGTGCGCTACCTGCATCGTGGTCGATTTCCACACCAGAAAGGGTCAACCCTTGTGCCTGCCAATCGCTGATCAGTTGCTGCACCTGGGCGGTGATTTCAGCCTGGTCCAGCGACGGGAGTTGCCCGTCGAGACGAATCACCGCAATCAGCGGCCGGCCATCCTGCCTGAGCATTCCCGGATCAATCCGCGCCCGGCTCCAGCCCGCCTTGGGGAAGGCCTGCAACGCCAGCACCCGCAGGGTCGAAAAATCTGCGCGGCTGTCGCTGAGAGCGGCGTCATGGGCCGGTGTCCATTGCCGTTGCCAGATGTAGAGTTGTTGATCCAGCGGTGGCGCGTCTTGTCGTTCGCAACCGCTGAGCAGCGCCAGCGTCGAAAGCAAGACGATCGCGCGAGTGAGAAAAACCATGAAAAACGCCTGTCCCTGAAAAGCAGAAAGGGCCTGTTATGTCCGTTAACGGTTTGAACACTGCAACCGCTGTGGGAGCAAACTCCCACAGGTTTCGTGTACTCACTGACTCACGGCCCTTTTTCGTGTTGCGCACTACCCTACTCAGCGAATGCCCTGGGGGCAATGTTCGCTTCTGATATAGAGCGCCAACGTAGCGCCAGTGCACCGGGGCGACGCACCGCTTGCTCGACCTCAAACGTCCACAGACGCTCGGCCCCTTCGAATGCCTCTATCTGCGGGCCCTCCAGGATGATGTCGGTCCGTCCGCTGAGTTGTAGCAAGTCACCGGTATTGAAATCGATAAACAGCAAACCGGCGCGGGGATTGAGCAGCAGATTGCCCAGAGTATTGAAATGCAGGTTGCCGGCAAAGTCAGGAATAGTCAGGCGATTCCCTTCCACTCGTACGAATCCACCCTGACCACCCCGGTGAGAAACGTCCACCGAGCGTTCGCCTTCAACCTCTATATAGCTGGCGACAAAGAAGGTGTCCGCTTCAGCGATCATGGCTTTGGCGGCGTCATCCAGGCCGTTGAAACGTTGAGCGACACGGGCCGAAGGGTCAGCCAAAGGCACTGATCGAAACTGTCGCAATTGAATGTACCGGGGGCAATTGCCGAATGACTGATCCACCGTCACCCCAAAGCCCTGCGTCGATAACGCACGAACATGACCATTGATGCGGTTGCGTCGCCGGGTGTGCAATTCGATACCCAGCAAACCGATCGCCGCGCCCTCGGTGAGCTGTGCAGGGTCGTCAGCCGCCGGCAGGCTGCTCAGTTGCAGAAGACCGGGCTGCGGTGATTGGGCGAAACCTGGCTCACCTTCAAGCACGCTGGCCCAGGGATGCCCCTCCCCATCGACCGCTGCGTACAACATGAACGGCAGTTGCTGATAGAAGGTGCGGTGCTGATCTGGCATCTCATGGCGAATCACCTTACGCCCGAATGCCTCCATGCGCTCGGCAACCCCCACGTGCACCTGCAATTGTTTTTCGCCGGCATGCCATGGTGAATGGTCCATTACGACTTCTCCCCTCGCCACATGTTCAGTGTTAGCCGTATCAGGCTGTTTTTTGCAGCCCGGCGACGGTGCGCGGCATGCCGACAAAACCGGGCAGCGCTTCAATACGGGCCAGCCAGGCCAGGATACTGGTGTAGTCGTCGAGGCAGACATTGCCCTCGGGGGCGTGGGCGATGTAACTGTAGGCCGCAACGTCGGCGATGGTCGGCTCGCTGCCAGCCAGATAGGTTGAATGGGCCAATTCGTGATCGATGACTTTGAGCACGGTGTGGGCGTAAGCAACCACTTCTTCAGCGTTGTATGGCGCACCAAATACCGTGATCAGCCTTGCGCGGGCCGGGCCGAAGGCAATCGGACCGGCAGCCACCGATAACCAGCGCTGGACCCTGGCGGCACCGACCGGGTCGGCTGGGAGCCAGCGGCCGTTGCCGTATTTTTGCGCCAGGTAAACCAGAATCGCGTTGGAATCGGCCAGCACCACGCCTTGGTCATCAATCACCGGCACCTGACCAAACGCATTGAGGGCGAGGAATTTCGGTTGCTTGTGTTCGCCTTTGGCCAGGTCGACAAAGATCAGCTCGGTCGGCAACTTCAATAAGGAGAGCATCAGTTCGACACGGTGGGCGTGACCCGAACGTGGGAAGTTGTAGAGTTTGATGGGTTGCATGTCGACACCTCGGTTGAGTGGCGCTGTTCAGGGGAGAGACGGGGCCTATCTTCCGCCCGCAACCAAACCAACAGAATAACCAGCCAACGCAATCCATTATTTCACCCAGCGGAATAATTCAACGCTGCAACGCCGGATGTTCGCGCAGTGTCTTCACCGCAAAATCGACAAAGCTGCGCACCCGGGACGGGGCTTTGCGCCCACCCTGGTAAAGCACGTGAATGGGTAATGGCGGCAGCTCGAAGTCAGCCAGAATGATTTCCAGCTCGCCGGCCGCCACTTTGCCTGCGACCTGATAAGACAACACCCGGGTGAACCCAAGCCCCAGGCACGCCGCCGTAATCGCCGCCTGATTCGCTGTCACGACCAGTCGCGGCTCCACCCGGACACTCACGGGCTCACCCTGATCAAGGAATGGCCAACTTCTGAGTTGGCCGATGGCCGACGTCGCAATCATCGGCGCCTGCGCCAGTGCTTCCGGGTGCTCGGGCCGACCATGACGGTCCAGAAAGTGAGGGGATGCACAGATCACCCGCCGCACTTCGCCCACCCGAATCGCATGCTGGTTGCTATCGGGCAGTTCACCGATGCGCACAGCGACGTCGATGCCTTCCTCGACCACACTCACCACCCGGTCAACCAGCACGGCGTTGATCGAAACATCGGGAAATTGCGTCAGAAAGTTCACCATCAGCGGTGTGACGAACAACTCGCCAAACAGGACCGGCGCAGTAATCGTCAGTTGCCCACGAGGTTGCGCATGACTGCCCGCCGCAGAATCTTCCGCTTCCTGTACTTCGCTGAGAATTCTCCTACAGTCTTCCAGATACCGCTGACCCGCCTCACTCAGATACACACTGCGTGTGGTGCGCGTTAGCAACGGGGTGCCGATGCGTTTCTCCAGGGCTGCCACCGCCCGGGTAACGCTCGCCGCCGACAAACCCAGACGCCGCGCTGCCGCGGAAAAACCCTGCGCCTGGGCGACGGCCGCGAAGATCTGCATTTCCTGGAAGCGGTCCATGGATGTGTCCTTGTTAAGGATAAAAAAGGGCAGTCGCAGTTGCCGGTTTTTTCAGCGTGGTCTTCAATAACCTAGTTGGGCATACAACCCTCAAGTAAATCAATGAGCTACCCAAATGCCACCCGTTCGAGAGCGACAACATTGCTTTGTGAACGAAAAAAACATCCGAAAAAAACGAACTGGGGGTCTTTTGATAATTATTGAGGAGGATTGTCTTGCGGGGCGTTCAGCCTTTCGCAATCATCCGAAGTTGCCCACTGCCATGGGCTTCCACCTGAAAGAAAATGAACCTGGTACAGCGCCAAGCTCGCTCCACAGGGTGGTTTCGGCATCGCTATCCATGGGAATCACGATTTTGCCTATCTCGTGAGGCAGAAAACTAGACTGCCCCCTATACTCAAAACCACCCTTAGACCTATTGAACTTCAGTAGGTGCCATTTTTGTTTCCCTAGATGAAATCAATCCCTCTTGGTCGTGGGTATCTGAACGGATTTACATCCTTTTTACTTACAAGATTTACTTGTTAAGGATGAATTGAAACTTCAGCAGCAAGATGGCCAAGCCTGGTGACACCGCGAGGAGTTCGACAATGTTACGCACAGACATATCCGCTAGAGCACTGTCCGGTGGTTTTCTTGATGTACTGATTCGCGCCGGGTTGATTGCGGTGCTGGTACTGTTCTGCTTCCAGATCTTCAACCCCTTCCTCAACCTCATGCTGTGGGCAGTGATCCTGGCCATCACCCTTTACCCACTGCACACCATGATCAAGCGCAAGGTTGGCAACAAGGACGGTCGTGCCGCCACCCTGATCGTGGTCGTCGCCCTGGCCTTGCTGATGGTGCCGATCTACCTGCTGGGTACCTCGATCAGCGAGTCGATTGAAGGCACCCTGGCGATCCTCAAGTCCGAAACGCTAGAGGTTCCGCTGCCAAACGAAAAAATCGCGTCCCTGCCGCTCATCGGCAAGCCGCTTTACACCTACTGGATGCAAGCTGCCACCGACATGAGCAGCGTACTGATGAAGTTGATGCCCTACATCAAGTCCATCGGGCTGACCCTGTTGGGTAAAATGGCCGACGTGGGCGTGGGCTTCCTGTTGTTCATCGGTGCCTTGATCATTGCCGGTGTACTGATGGCCTATGGCGAAAACGGCGAAAAAAGCGCCCTGGCCATCACCTCGCGTCTTTCCGGTCCTGAACGTGGGCCGCGCATCACCGAACTGTGCACCGCCACCATCCGCGCTGTTGCTCAGGGCGTGGTGGGTATCGCCTTCATCCAGATGCTCGCGGTGGGTGTCGGTTTCGTACTCATGGGCGTCCCGGGTGCCGGGCTGCTGGCCATGGTTGCCCTGTTGATGGGCATCATGCAGTTACCGGTGGTGCTGATAACCCTTCCGGTGATCGCGTATGTCTTCGCTGTCGACGGTACGACCCTGGGTACTATCATATTTTGTATCTACAGCCTGATCGCCGGCATGGCCGACAACATCCTCAAGCCACTCATGCTGGGACGCGGTGTCGATGTGCCTATGCCGGTGATTCTGATTGGCGCGCTGGGCGGCATGGTCAGTGGCGGTTTCATCGGTTTGTTCATCGGGCCGGTTGCGCTCGCAGTGGGCTACCAACTGTTCTGGCAGTGGGTCGATGACAAACCGGCCGAGGTCGTAAGCGAGACTGTGCAACTCGAGGCAATGAACGATCAACATCCTGTCTGAGGAGTTTGCGTTTGATGCCTTGCCTTGCTCGCATCAACCGGTTGCTCCTGTGTAGCACCGCCGTTCTCGGCGGTTGCGTACAGCTGGGTCCGGATTTCCAGTCGCCAGCCCAACCTTGGGTTGAGCACTGGAACACTCCGGCCCTGGAGCTCACCAACCAGAAACACACGCAACCCGACAGTCGTCAGTGGTGGCAAGTGTTCGAAGACCCGGTGCTCAATCAATTGATCGCCGAGGCCGACGCCCACAACGCCGACCTGCTGGTCGCCGGCCTGCGGGTCATGGAATCCCGCGCACAACTGGGTATCGCCCAGAGCGGTCGCTATCCGCAACTGCAACAGGCGAGCGCCGACAGCCTGTACCTGGACCGTAATCAATCGGGTGGTACGAACCCTCAGGACACGAACTTCTGGCAACACAGCGCCGGTGTCGATATCGGCTGGGAACTGGATTTCTGGGGACGTTTCAGCCGTGCCATCGAGTCGGCCGACGCGTCCTGGTTTGCTGCCCAGGCCAACTATGAAAACGTCCTGGTGCTGTTGCACGCGCAATTGGCGCAAACCTATTACGCCTTGCGCACCGCCGAAGCACGCCTGTACATCGCGCGTAACAATGCCAAATTGCAAAAACGCAGCTACGAGATCACCGAGCGCCTGTTCAAAAGCGGGGCCGAAGCCGAACTCGACCTGCAACAGGCCAAGACTCAGTACCTGGGCACCCTGAGCACCATCCCCGAATTTGAAAGCCAGGTCGCAAGCTTTCGTAATGCGTTGTCCACCCTGGTCGGCCGACCACCCGGTGCATTCCCCGAGCTGAACAACAACACGGGACTGGTGCCACTGCTCGACACGGCCGTGCTGCAGGATGTGCCCGCCAACTTGCTGGTACGACGCCCGGATGTTCGCGCGGCCGAGCTGCAAGTGGCGGCACAGTCGGCGTTGATCGGTGTGGCCGAAGCCGATCTGTACCCTTCGGTCAGCCTGGTGGGCAGCATCGTCTGGTCCGCCAGTTCACTCAAGGGCGCTTCCGACACCCTCGACCTGGTGGGCGGTCCGAGCTTTCGCTGGGACATCTTCGACCATGGCCGAATCACCAACAATGTGCGCGTGCAGGACGCGCGCTTGCAGCAGTTGATCGTTATTTACCAGGACAGCGTGCGCCAGGCGGCGCGAGAGGCCGACGATGCCGCAACCGGCCTGATCAAGGCGCTGGAACGCGACCGTATCCTCAGTGAAGCATCAATCGCAGCCGACCGTTCGGTGACCCTGGCCAACGCTCAATATCGCGAAGGTTATTCAGATTTCCAGCGCGTGCTGGATGCCCAGCGCGCCTTGTTTGCCCAGCAGGATATCTATCTGGTCAATCGCGGCACCGCCGTCAACAACCTGATCGCCCTGTACAAGGCGTTGGGCGGAGGCTGGTACAGCGACAGACCGATGATTGATGCGGCGACCCGCCAACAGATGCAGCAACGAACCGATTGGGGCGATCTGCTCGATGAACCGAAGGAAGGTACCCCATGAGTGACAGCCCACAACAGGCCGATGTGAACGCCACCGAGCCCGCTGCCGACCCGGCCAAAAAAGCGGTCAATTGGGTGGTATTGCTGATTATCCTGAGCCTAGTCTGGTATCTGTTGGCCGATCGATACACGCCCTACACGCAGCAGGCCCGGGTGCAGGCCTTCGTGGTGCCGGTGGCGGCGGAGGTGTCCGGCCGGGTGACCAAGGTGCACGTTCGCAATAACCAGGACGTCAAGGCAGGCGAATTGCTGTTTGAGGTCAATCCGGAGCAGTACCAGATTGCGGTTGATCGCGCCCGCTCCGACCTCGAGACGACGCGTCGCCAGGTCGGGGCCAACACGGCCGGCGTCGACTCCAAGCAAGCGTCACTGCGTGCATCCCAGGCCAATGAGCTCAAGGCACGTCAGGACATCCAGCGGCTTGAACGCCTGTACAGCGAAGACCCTGGCACTATCTCTCTGCGTCGCCTGGAAATCTCCCGCGCCACGCTGTCAGAGTCCATCAGCCAGGTCGCCGCCGCCAAGGCCGAAGTACAACGCGCGCGCGAAACACAGGGCGGTAGCGGAGACGAAAACGCCCAATTGCTCAGCGCCGCCAGCAACCTGGAAAAAGCCGAACTGGACTTGAGCAATACGAAGGTCCACTCCCGCTCGGCCGGCCTGATCACCGATCTGCGCACCGACGTCGGCCAATTCGCCGCCGCTGGGGCGCCGGTGATGACCCTGATCGCTATCCACGATGTCTGGATCAGCGCCGACATGACCGAAAACAACCTGGGCGACGTCAAGCCAGGCACACCGGTGTCGATTATCCTCGACGCAATCCCGGGGGAAATTTTCAAAGGCCATGTTCGCAGCGTCGGCTATGGCGTCGATGTGGGCCAGACCACCCCGCCCGGTAGCCTGCCAACGGTAGAGAACAGCCGCGACTGGCTGCGTCCGGCACAGCGGTTTCAAGTCATCATCGAATTCGAGCCCGGTGAGTTGACCGGTCCCCAGGGCATCCGCTCTGGCGGTCAGGCCGAAATCATGGCGTTCCCTAGCGACAACAGCCCGCTGAACCTTCTTGGGCGCGTGTTCCTGCGAATGATGAGCTGGCTGTCCTATGCCTATTGAGCGCTCGCCCCGAGTCCAGCGCGCCCTGCGCCTGAGCTTCGGCACGGCGCTGTGCCTGGCGGCGAGTTATGGATTGGCCCTGCCTATCCCGTTCCTCGCGCCGATGTTGGCGATGATGATGCTGGCGGCAATGAACCGGCCACTGCCGTTCAAGGCCAGCCTGGGTCTGATCCTGATACTGATGTTGACCACCGGGAGCGGCCTGCTGCTGATTCCCCTGTTGCGCTATTACCCGTTCAGCGGCGTGTTGTTGGTCGGACTCTGCCTGTTCATGGCCTTCGGTTATGGCTTGCGCGGCGGCAACCCACTGGTGGCGACTTTTCTGGTGGTGGGGCTGACTTTGATCAGTTCAGCCGGAACCGCTGAATTCGGCCTGGCGCTTGAGGTGATCGTCGCCCTGGTCAAGGGACTGTTCCTGGCCGTGACGACGTTGACGATCAGCCACTTTCTGTTTCCAGAGCCCGCCAGTGCTCCCCCGCCAAAACCCAAGCCAGCCCTCACGCCCACCGAAAGCGGTTGGCTGGCAATGCGCGCCACTCTGGTGGTGCTGCCAGCCTTCCTGTTGGCCATGATTGACCCGGCCAGTTACATGCCAATCATCATGAAAGCGGTCGGTCTCGGCCAGCAGAGCTGCGCGACCAACGCCCGCAACGCCGGCCAGGAATTGCTCGGCTCGACCCTGTTGGGCGGCCTGATGGCGATATTGTTCTGGTGCGCGCTGAGCCTGTTCGTCAACTTGTGGATGTACTTTCTGTGGATGCTGCTGTTCGGCTTGCTGGTGGCCCGAAAGCTCTATGGCCTGGCCATCACCCGGCAACCGCCGAGTTTCTGGCTCAACAGCCTGGCGACGCTGATCATTCTGCTCGGCCAATCGGTACAGGACAGCGCAGCGGGCAAGGATGTCTACACCGCATTCGCCATCCGCATGGGCCTGTTCATTCTGGTTACCTTGTATGCCTGTGCCATGGTGCATTTGCTCGATACACGGCGGGAAAAGCGCCAGGTCCCTCAACGTTAATACCGAACGCAACTGACGAGCCTGTTCTCTGAAAACAAAAAACCCCCGTTGATCGGGGGTTTTTCATATGCATGAACTGGCCTGTGGATAACTTATTCCACAGTCACCGACTTCGCCAGGTTACGCGGCTGGTCAACGTCGGTGCCTTTGAGCACGGCAACGTAATACGACAGTAATTGCAGCGGAATGGTGTAGAGGATCGGCGACAGGATGTCGTGGATGTGCGGCATCTGTACGACGTGGGTGCCTTCGCCATTGGTCATGCCGGCCTTCTCGTCAGCGAAGACGACAAGCTGGCCGCCACGGGCGCGGACTTCCTGGAGGTTGGACTTGAGCTTTTCCAGCAGCTCGTTGTTCGGCGCCACGGTCACCACCGGCATGTCGTTATCCACAAGCGCCAACGGGCCATGTTTCAGCTCGCCGGCCGGATAGGCTTCAGCGTGGATGTAGGAAATCTCCTTGAGCTTGAGCGCCCCTTCCATTGCGACCGGGAACTGAGCACCACGACCGAGGAACAGTGTGTGGTTCTTCTCGGCGAACAGCTCGGCAACTTTTTCCACGATGCTGTCCATCGCCAATGCCTCGCCAAGGCGAGTCGGCAAGCGACGCAGCTCTTCGACCAATGTAGCTTCGACGCCTTTGGCCAGTGTGCCGCGAACCTGGCCCAGGGACAGCGTCAGCAACAGCAAGCCAACCAGTTGAGTGGTGAATGCTTTGGTCGACGCCACGCCAATTTCGCGCCCGGCCTGGGTCAGTAAGGTCAGGTCGGATTCACGCACCAGCGAACTGATACCCACGTTGCAGATGGCCAGGCTGGCGAGGTAGCCCAGTTCCTTGGCGTTACGCAGCGCTGCGAGGGTGTCGGCGGTTTCGCCGGACTGGGAAATGGTCACGAACAGGGTGTCCGCCTGCACCACCACCTTGCGATAGCGGAACTCGCTGGCCACTTCGACCTGGCACGGGATGCCAGCCAGCTCTTCAAGCCAGTAACGGGCAACCATGCCGGCGTGATAGCTGGTGCCGCAGGCCACGATCTGTACATTGCGCACTTTGGCGAACAACTCGGCCGCCTGTGGACCGAACGCCTGCACCAAGACTTGATTCTGGCTCAGGCGACCTTCCAGGGTGCGTTGCACCACGGACGGTTGCTCGTGGATTTCCTTGAGCATGTAGTGACGGTATTCGCCTTTGTCGGCGGCTTCGGCGCCATCGCTGTATTGCACCGACTGGCGCTCGACCGCTTTGCCGGTCACGTCCCAGATCTGCACGCTGTCACGACGAATCTCGGCGATATCGCCTTCTTCCAGGTACATGAAGCGATCAGTGACCTGGCGCAGGGCCAACTGGTCGGACGCGAGGAAGTTTTCACCCATGCCAAGCCCGATGACCAGCGGGCTGCCACTACGTGCCGCCACCAGCCGATCAGGCTGTTGTGCACTGATGACCGCCAGACCATACGCGCCATGCAGTTCTTTGACGGTTGCCTTGAGGGCCACGGTCAGGTCGCGCAGGTCCTTGAGCTTGTGGTTCAGCAGGTGCGCGATGACTTCAGTGTCGGTGTCCGACGTGAAGACATAACCCAAGGCTATGAGTTGTTCGCGCAGGGCTACGTGGTTTTCGATGATGCCGTTGTGCACTACGGCCAGATCACCCGAGAAATGTGGGTGCGCATTGCGCTCGCAAGGCGCGCCGTGGGTGGCCCAACGGGTGTGAGCAATACCCAGACGACCGACGAGCGCTTCTTCGGCCAGAGCCTGCTCCAGCTCGCTGACCTTGCCCGGGCGACGACGACGCTCGAGTTTTTCATCATTGGAATAGACCGCCACACCGGCGCTGTCATACCCACGGTATTCCAGACGCTTCAGGCCTTCGACCAGGATGGCGGTGATGTTACGTTCTGCGACTGCCCCGACAATGCCACACATACTATTTCTCCTGACTGACAGCCGCGCAAATCAACGTGATACCGCGGGCCTGAATCTGATCCCGTGCCTCAAGGGGCAGGCGATCATCGGTAATAAGGGTATGGACGCTGCTCCAGGGCAGCTCCAGATTGGGAATTTTGCGGCCGATTTTGTCGGCCTCGACCATCACCACCACTTCACGGGCCACTTCAGCCATGACCCGGCTAAGCCCCAATAATTCATTGAAGGTGGTGGTACCGCGAACCAGATCGATGCCATCGGCACCAATGAACAACTGGTCGAAGTCGTAAGAGCGCAGAACCTGCTCGGCCACCTGCCCCTGAAAGGACTCGGAATGCGGATCCCAGGTGCCGCCGGTCATCAACAGCACCGGCTCGTGCTCAAGTTCGCTCAAAGCATTGGCGACATGCAGGGAGTTGGTCATCACCACCAAACCCGGTTGTTGGCCGAGCTCGGGAATCATGGAGGCGGTTGTACTGCCGCTGTCGATGATGATGCGCGCATGTTCGCGAATTCGCGCAACGGCAGCGCGGGCAATGGCTTGTTTGTATTTGGAGACTGGCTCGCCGACATCGGCCACCAATTCCTGAGGCATGGTGATCGCCCCGCCATAACGCCGCAGCAACAGACCGTTGCTTTCTAGTGCCGCCAGATCCTTGCGAATCGTAACTTCAGACGTTTCGAAACGCTTGGCCAACTCGTCCACACTCACTTCGCCCTGCTCGTTGAGCAAGGTGAGAATGTTGTGGCGGCGTTGTGGTGTATTGCGCTTTGACATGCTGGATAAGTTTCGATTCGAAAGATAACGAAAGCAATAAAAACCTATCGGTGAAACTTCGTCAAGGGCGAGGCGATAAAAAGAGCTGTGGATAACCAGTAGGAGCGAACTTGCTCGCAATGGAAGCGATGCATCTATTCAGAAAGATAGCGTCATCGTTCGTCCATCGCGAGCAAGAGGGCTGTGTATAACTTACGACTTCTTGATTTTTTCCGGCCGCTTCCAGCCGTCGATGTTCTTCTGCCGAGCACGCCCAACTGCCAACTGCGCTTTATCCACAGTTGAGGTAATCGTCGAACCGGCCGCCGTGGTTGCACCGTCCAAGATATCCACAGGCGCTACCAACGAGTTATTGGAGCCGATGAACACATCTTCGCCCAACACGGTTTTCCACTTGTTGGCGCCGTCATAGTTGCAAGTGATGGTGCCGGCACCAATGTTGGTACGCGCACCGATCTCGGCATCGCCCAGATACGACAAATGACCAGCCTTGGCGCCCTCTCCCAAATGCGCGTTCTTCAGCTCGACAAAGTTACCCACATGCGCCCGAGCATCCAGTACGGAACCCGGACGCAACCGTGCGAACGGACCGGCATCGCTGCCTTCGCCCAGAATCGCACCGTCGATATGGCTGTTGGCCTTGATCACCACGCCCTTGCGCAGGGTGCTGTCCTTGATCACGCAGTTCGGGCCGATGATCACGTCGTCTTCGATGATCACTTTGCCTTCGAGGATGACGTTGATATCGATCAGCACATCACGGCCTACCGTAATGTCGCCGCGAACATCGAAACGTGCCGGATCGCGCAGCGTCACACCTTGCGCCATCAAACGGCGACCGGCGCGCAGTTGATAATGCCGCTCCAGCTCGGACAGCTGCTTGCGGTCGTTGGCGCCCTGCACTTCCATCGCGTCGTGGGGTTGTTCGGTGGCGACGATCAGACCGTCACTCACCGCCATGGCGATCACGTCGGTCAGGTAGTACTCGCCCTGCGCATTGTTGTTGGACAAGCGGCTCATCCAGTCGCCGAGGCGTGCGAAAGGCAACGCCAGGATGCCGGTGTTGCCTTCGGTGATTTTGCGTTGGGCTTCGTTGGCATCTTTCTGCTCGACGATGGCGGTGACCTTGCCATCGCCATCACGAACGATACGGCCGTACCCGGTCGGATCATCCAGATCGACGGTCAACAGACCCAGCTGTTGTGGGCTTACCTGCTTGAGCAGACGCTGAAGCGTTTCGACTTCGATCAACGGCACGTCACCGTAGAGCACCAGCACCGTGTCGGATTCAATAAATGGCACCGCTTGAGCCACCGCGTGGCCTGTACCCAGCTGCTTGTCCTGCAGAACGAAATTCAGATCATCCGCTGCCAGACGTTCACGCACAGCATCGGCGCCGTGACCGATCACCACATGAATGCGCTGTGGATCAAGTTGCCGGGCGCTGTGGATAACATGACCCAGCATCGAGTTGCCGGCAATCGGGTGCAATACTTTTGGCAAAGCCGAGCGCATGCGCGTGCCTTGGCCAGCAGCGAGGATAACGATTTCAAGAGACATGACTGGCTACCAATCCTGGGTGGTCAGCGGCTGCGACCGGGTTTAAAAATCGGAAAAGAAAAAAGGGTAGCCGAGGCTACCCTTTTTAATCAATCACACAACAAGCGCAGCCTTAGTGGCCAAACTTCTTGCGGATCTGCTGGACGGTGCGCAGCTGAGCTGCGGCCTCGGCCAGACGTGCGGCAGCAGAACCGTAATCGAATTCTGCGCCACGTTCATGCAAGGCCTTCTCGGCAGCCTTGACGGCTTCCTGAGCGGAGGCTTCATCCAGGTCGGCAGCACGTTGCACGGTGTCGGCAAGAACCTTGACCATGTTCGGCTGAACCTCGAGGAAACCACCGGAGATGTAAAACACCTCCTCTTCCCCGCCCTGCTTGACCAGGCGGATCGGCCCTGGCTTCAGATTAGTGATCAGCGGCGCGTGACCCAGAGCGATACCAAGATCACCCAGTGCACCGTGCGCAATCACCATCTCGACCAGACCGGAAAAGATTTCCCCTTCCGCGCTGACGATATCGCAATGGACTGTCATAGCCATCTGATTGCCTCAACCTAAATTAGCGCCCGTTGCCGGGCGCCGGGATTACAGTTTCTTGGCTTTTTCGATCGCTTCTTCGATGCCGCCAACCATGTAGAACGCTTGTTCTGGCAGGTGGTCGTAGTCACCGTTGAGGATGCCTTTGAAGCCAGCAATGGTGTCTTTCAGGGAAACGTATTTACCCGATGCACCGGTGAAGACTTCAGCCACGAAGAACGGCTGCGACAAGAAGCGCTGGATCTTACGAGCACGGTTTACCAACTGCTTGTCGGCTTCCGACAGCTCGTCCATACCCAGGATCGCAATGATGTCCTTCAGTTCTTTGTAACGCTGCAGAACGTACTGAACGCCGCGAGCGGTGTCGTAGTGGTCCTGGCCGATTACGTTCGGGTCCAGCTGGCGCGAAGTCGAGTCGAGTGGATCGACCGCTGGGTAGATACCCAGGGAAGCGATGTCACGGGACAGAACGACGGTAGCGTCCAAGTGGGCGAAGGTGGTCGCTGGCGACGGGTCGGTCAAGTCATCCGCAGGTACGTATACCGCTTGGATCGAAGTGATCGAACCTTCCTTGGTCGAAGTGATACGTTCTTGCAGAACGCCCATCTCTTCAGCCAGGGTCGGCTGGTAACCTACTGCGGAAGGCATACGGCCCAGCAGTGCGGATACTTCAGTACCGGCCAGGGTGTAACGATAGATGTTGTCGACGAACAGCAGAACGTCGTTACCTTCGTCACGGAACTTCTCGGCCATGGTCAGGCCGGTCAGTGCTACGCGCAGACGGTTACCCGGCGGCTCGTTCATCTGACCGTAAACCAGTGCCACTTTGTCCAGAACGTTGGAATCCTTCATCTCGTGGTAGAAGTCGTTACCCTCACGAGTACGCTCACCCACACCGGCGAACACGGAATAACCGCTGTGCTCGATGGCGATGTTACGGATCAGTTCCATCATGTTTACGGTTTTGCCTACACCGGCACCACCGAACAGACCGACTTTACCGCCTTTGGCAAACGGGCAAACCAGGTCGATAACCTTGATGCCGGTTTCCAGCAGGTCGTTGCCGCCTGCCTGTTCAGCGAACGAAGGCGCTGGACGGTGAATGCCCCAACGCTCTTCAGTAGCGATTGGACCAGCTTCGTCGATCGGGTTGCCCAGAACGTCCATGATCCGGCCCAGAGTCGCTTTACCGACCGGTACGGAGATGGCTGCGCCAGAGTCGATAACGTCCAGACCGCGCTTCAAGCCTTCGGTGGAACCCATCGCAATGGTACGAACCACGCCGTCGCCCAGCTGCTGCTGAACTTCCAGGGTGGTCCCGGCCGCGCTTTGTACAGTCAGCGCGTTGTAGATGCTCGGTACGCTGTCGCGTGGAAATTCCACGTCGATAACGGCGCCGATGATTTGAACGATACGTCCGCTACTCATAGCTGGATCCTCTGAATATTTGAACCGTTAAACCGCGGCAGCGCCGCCGACGATTTCCGAGATCTCTTGGGTGATCGCAGCCTGACGCGCCTTGTTGTAGACCAGCTGCAAATCGCTGATCAAATCACCGGCGTTGTCGGTAGCGTTCTTCATCGCGATCATCCGCGCAGCTTGTTCAGCCGCGTTGTTCTCGACCACCGCCTGGTAGACCTGCGACTCCACGTAACGGACCATCAAGCCGTCTAGCAGCTCTTTGGCATCCGGTTCGTAGAGATAGTCCCAGTGGTGCTTGAGGTTCTGATCCGGGGTTGCCACCAGTGGAATCAATTGCTCCACGGTAGGCTGTTGCGTCATGGTGTTGATGAACTTGTTGGACACCACGGACAGGCGGTCAATACGGCCGTCCAGGTAGGCATCCAGCATCACCTTGACGCTGCCGATCAGATCATTGATCGACGGCTCTTCACCCAGGTGGCTGATAGCTGCAACGACGTTACCGCCGAAGTTGCGGAAAAAGGCCGCACCCTTGCTACCAACGACACACAGATCGATCTCGACGCCGTTTTCGCGGTTTACCGCCATGTCCTTGACCAGGGCCTTGAACAGGTTGGTGTTCAAGCCGCCGCACAAACCACGGTCACTGCTCACTACGACATAACCAACGCGCTTGATTTCGCGGTCGATCATGAACGGGTGGCGGTATTCCGGGTTGGCGTTGGCCAGATGCCCAATTACCTGGCGGATACGCTCCGCATAAGGACGGCTAGCAGCCATGCGCATTTGTGCCTTGCGCATTTTGCTGACCGCCACTTTTTCCATGGCGCTGGTAATCTTTTGCGTGCTTTTGATGCTCGCAATCTTACTGCGAATCTCTTTTGCGCCTGCCATGTAACACCTATCAGGTTAGCAAGCGGGAGCCTTGCGGCTCCCGCTGCGGCTTACCAGGTTTGGGTGGCCTTGAACTTCTCGATACCGGCTTTCATGCCAGCGTCGATTTCGTCATTGAAGTCACCTTTCACGTTGATCTTCGCCATCAAATCGGCGTGATCGCGGTTGAAGAAAGCAATCAGCGCTTGCTCGAAGCTGCCGATTTTGGCGATTTCAACGTCAGTCAGGAACCCACGCTCAGCGGCATACAGCGACAGCGCCATGTCAGCGATCGACATTGGTGCGTATTGCTTCTGCTTCATCAGCTCGGTAACGCGCTGACCATGCTCAAGTTGCTTACGGGTCGCTTCGTCCAGGTCAGAAGCGAACTGGGCGAATGCCGCCAGTTCACGGTACTGAGCCAGAGCGGTACGGATACCACCGGACAGCTTCTTGATGATCTTGGTCTGAGCGGCACCACCCACACGGGATACCGAAACACCGGCGTTCACTGCAGGGCGGATGCCCGAGTTGAACATGGCCGATTCCAGGAAGATCTGACCGTCGGTGATGGAAATCACGTTGGTCGGAACGAACGCGGAAACGTCGCCAGCCTGGGTTTCGATGATCGGCAGTGCGGTCAGGGAACCGGTTTTGCCGGTCACTGCGCCGTTGGTGAACTTCTCTACGTATTCTTCCGAAACGCGGGATGCGCGCTCCAGCAGACGGGAGTGGAGATAGAACACGTCGCCTGGGTAAGCTTCACGGCCTGGTGGACGGCGCAGCAGCAGGGAAATCTGGCGGTAAGCCACTGCTTGCTTGGACAGATCGTCATAAACGATCAGCGCGTCTTCACCGCGGTCGCGGAAGAATTCACCCATGGTGCAACCGGAGTACGGTGCCAGGAATTGCAGCGCAGGAGATTCCGAAGCACTGGCAGCCACGATGATCGTGTTGGCCAGGGCGCCGTTTTCTTCCAGCTTGCGAACCACGTTGGCGATGGTCGATTGTTTCTGACCGATGGCTACGTAGACGCAGAAAATGCCGCTGTTCTTCTGGTTGATGATCGCGTCGATCGCCAGAGCGGTTTTACCGATCTGACGGTCACCGATGATCAGCTCACGCTGGCCACGGCCGACAGGGATCATGGCATCGACAGCCTTGTAGCCAGTCTGTACAGGCTGGTCTACCGACTTACGCCAGATCACGCCTGGAGCAACTTTCTCGACCGCGTCGGTCTCGGTGTTGCCCAGTGGACCTTTGCCGTCAACAGGGTTACCCAGTGCGTCGACTACGCGACCCAGCAGTTCCTTACCAACCGGAACTTCCAGGATGCGGCCGGTGCACTTGGCGCTCATGCCTTCAGCCAAAGACTGGTATGCGCCCAATACAACGGCACCTACGGAGTCTTGCTCCAGGTTGAGTGCCATACCGAAGACGCCGCCCGGAAACTCGATCATCTCGCCGTACATTACGTCGGCCAGACCGTGAATCCGCACGATACCGTCAGATACGCTGACGACAGTGCCTTCGTTACGGGCTTGGGAGGTCACATCGAGCTTGTCGATGCGGCCCTTGATAATTTCACTTATTTCGGAAGGATTGAGTTGCTGCATTGCTCTGCTGCCCCTTCAAACTCAAGATTTCAATGCTTCGGCAAGTTTCGCGATTTTGCCGCGAATCGAGCCATCGATAACCAGGTCGCCGGCGCGGATGACGACACCACCAATAAGGGCAGCGTCCTCCGCAACTTGCAGGCGCACTTCCCGGTTGAGTCGTGCACTGAGAACCTTGGCGAGTTTGTCTTGCTGTTCTTGGTTCAATGCAAAAGCACTGGTGACTTCAACGTCTACCGACTTCTCTTGCTCGGCCTTGTACAGGTCGAAAAGAGCGGCAATCTCCGGCAACAGCGGGAGACGGTCGTTTTCGGCAACGACGTGGATGAAGTTCTGTGCCTTGGCATCAAACTTGTCGCCGCACACGTCAATAAACGTGGCGGCCTTTTCTGCGCTCGTCAGTCGCGGGGCCTTGAGCACGCGCTGCATGGTGTCGTCTTCCGACACCGCTGCAGCCAGGCCGAGCATGGCTGACCAATTGGCCAGTTGCTGGTGGGCCTGAGCGTGCTCGAAGGCCGCCTTAGCGTAAGGTCGGGCCAACGTGGTCAGTTCTGCCATGATCGCCCTCGCTTAGATTTCAGCAGCCAGTTGGTTAACCAGCTCTGCGTGCGCGTTTTGATCGATTGTGGCACCCAGGATCTTCTCGGCGCCGCCGACTGCCAGCAAGCCCACTTGGGCACGCAGCGCGTCTTTGACACTGTTCAGTTCCTGTTCGATCTCGGCTTGAGCCTGAACCTTCACACGGTCAGCGTCGACACGGGCTTTTTCAACAGCCTCTTCGACAATCTGGTTACCGCGTTTCTTGGCTTGCTCGATGATTTCAGCTGCCTGAGCTTTCGCTTCGCGCAGTTGGTGACCCGCTTTCTCTTGGGCCAACTCCAGGTCGCGAGCTGCACGGCTGGCAGCGTCCAGACCATCAGCGATCTTCTTTTGACGTTCGTGCAGTGCCGCAATGACCGGAGGCCATACGAACTTCATGCAGAACAGTACAAAAATCAGGAACGCAACGGACTGGCCAATCAGGGTCGCATTAATGTTCACGCCAACACCTCGCAGTTACGTTGTCCATCACACCAAATTACCCGGAAGATCCGAGTAATTAGCCAGCGATTTGACCAACGAACGGGTTCGCAAAGGTGAAGAACAGAGCGATACCAACACCGATCATGGTTACGGCGTCGAGCAGACCGGCAACGATGAACATTTTAACTTGCAGCATTGGGACCATTTCTGGCTGACGCGCTGCGCCTTCCAGGAACTTGCCGCCCAGCAGGCCGAAACCAATTGCGGTACCCAGTGCGCCCAGGCCGATCAACAGTGCAACAGCGATAGCGGTTAGACCAACTACAGTTTCCATCTTTCCTCCCGACTTTTACGTCGTATGGTTTAGGTTTTTTAGATTAAAGCGGTAAAACAAATCGTTTCAGATGCCCCGTAAGGAGCACCTTCCCGTTTTACCGGGAAGGACATCAGACTAGTCGAGACTGGTCTTAATGGTTTTCTTCGTGTGCCATCGACAGGTAAACGATGGTCAACATCATGAAGATGAACGCCTGCAGGGTGATGATCAGGATGTGGAACACAGCCCACGCCCACTGCAGAACAACGCCCAGGCCACTAAGCCAGAGCAGACCGCTGCCGAACATCACAGCAATCAGAATGAAGACCAGCTCGCCGGCATACATGTTGCCGAACAGACGCAGAGCCAGGGAGATCGGCTTGGCGATCAGGGTCACGAATTCCAGCAGGAAGTTCACCGGAATCAGCAGGGCCTGAACGAAGATGTTCTTGCTGCCGAACGGGTGCAGGGTCAGTTCGCCGATGAAGCCGCCGATGCCCTTGACCTTGATGCTATAGAAAATGATCAGTGCGAAAACCGAGATGGCCATGCCCAGAGTCGCGTTCGGGTCGGTGGTCGACACGGCGCGGAACGGGATGTGTGCATCGCCGGAGATCAGGATGGCCAGCTGAGGAATCCAGTCGACCGGTACCAGGTCGACGGCGTTCATCAGGAACACCCAGACGAAGATGGTCAGTGCCAGCGGTGCAATCACCGGGCTACGGCCATGGAAGCTGTCTTTCACGCTGCCATCGACGAATTCGACCAATACTTCAACGAAGTTCTGCAAAGCACCTGGCTGACCGGAGGTCGCTTTCTTCGCCGCCATGCGGAAAAGAAGAACGAAGATCAGACCCAATGCGACCGACCAGCCGAGGGTATCGACGTGGAAAGCCCAGAAGCCCATTTCCTTGGCTTCTGCTGCGGTGTGGGCAAAGCCCCAGCCGCCGGTAGGGTGCTGACCGAAGGTCAGGTTCTGCAAGTGGTGCTGGATATAGCCCGAAGCGGTTGTTTCTGCCATGGTTGCCTCAAACGCCCTAAGGTCTCGAAAGTCTTGTTCTCATCAGCAGGGGAGCGAACCAGCTGACCGACTGAGTCAGCACGAAGGCACCGAATACTGCAATCGGCGCCAGTGGCTTCACACCTGCAAACACCAGTGCAAACAGCACTGCCGTCAAAATCAGTTTGCCTGCCTCGCCGGCATAAAATGACCGGACGATGGACTGGGCTGCTCGGGCGCCGGAAAACCGAAATGCCCTGTGAGCAAAATAAACATTGGGTAGCAAGGCTATCAGGCCTCCGCAGAGTCCCGAGTACCCGGCAACGACTCCATATCGGTACCAGAGCGCCAAAGCGGCGATCAGCAACACGACAAATTGAGCCATTAACACCGGAAAAACTGCCAGACGATGGAAGGGCAAGCGGTTTGGCGTGCGGGTTTCCATCACTTTTACTCTCCAATGGTCGGCTGCCGAAATGCAATAACTTGGCATAATTTGTGCCGACAAAATGCGCGCAGAGTATAGGGGCGGTTCAGCCCCTATTCAACTGTCAGGTAGTGATTTCCGACTGCGCGCTACATGAGTAAATGTTTCAGCGAATATGTGCGAGTACGCCCTGGAGTTCATCCAGGGAGTTGTAGCCAATCACCAGTTGCCCTTTACCCTTCTTCCCATGGCGAATCTGCACCGCAGAGCCTAGGCGCTCGGCCAGACGCTGTTCGAGACGGGCGATATCCGGGTCCGGTTTTGTGGGTTCGACAGGCTCCGGTTTGCCACTCAACCACTGGCGAACCAGTGCTTCAGTCTGGCGCACGGTGAGCCCGCGTGCGACAACATGTCGCGCCCCTTCGACCTGTTGATTTTCCGGCAACCCGAGCAAAGCACGGGCATGGCCCATTTCCAGGTCACCGTGGGACAACATGGTCTTGATGACTTCCGGTAACGAAATCAGGCGCAACAGGTTCGCCACGGTAACCCGCGACTTGCCCACGGCTTCGGCCACCTGTTGCTGGGTCAGCTGGAACTCCTGCTGCAAACGCTGCAGGGCGACCGCTTCCTCGATCGGATTCAGGTCTTCACGCTGGATGTTTTCGATCAGTGCGATGGCGATCGCGGTTTCATCAGGCACATCGCGCACCATTGCCGGGATGGTTTCCTGCCCGGCTTGCTGGCTGGCGCGCCAGCGGCGCTCACCGGCGATGATCTCGAAACGACCGCCACCGATCGGGCGAACCACGATCGGTTGCATAACGCCTTGTGCCTTGATCGACTGCGCCAGCTCTTCGAGCGCCTGAGGATCCATATCACGGCGCGGTTGATACTTACCGCGCTGGAGCAGGTCCAGTGGCAGGTGCTGCAGCTCACGGTGGTCGGCATGCGCCGCCTGTTCTTCCAGCGAGCTGACTGTCGGACCACTCAGCAGTGCATCCAGTCCACGTCCGAGACCTCGTTTCTTGACGGCCATGGGGATTCCTTAAGTTGCCTGAGCGGCGGCGATGCGTGAGTTTTTGCGTTGGCGGCGAACCATCTCGCCAGCCAATGCCAGATAGGCGATGGCGCCCCGCGATGCTTTGTCGTATGCGAGCGCCGGCATACCGTAGCTCGGGGCTTCGGCCAGACGAATGTTGCGCGGGATGACGGTGTCGTAGAGCTGCTCGCCGAAGTGTTCCTTGAGCTGCGCGGACACGTCGTTCATCAGGCTCAGGCGCGGGTCGTACATCGTACGCAGCAAGCCTTCGACCTTGAGGTTCGGGTTCAGCAGTTCAGCGATGCGCTTGATGTTATCCACAAGGTCGCTCAAACCTTCCAGCGCGAAGTACTCGCACTGCATGGGGATAATCACCCCATCGGCGGCCACCAGCGCGTTCAATGTCAGCATCGACAGCGACGGCGGGCAGTCGATCAAAATGTAATCGTAGTTTTCCCGGATCGGCGCCAGCGCGCTGCGCAGACGGCTTTCCTTCATCTGCATTTCCAACAGAACCACTTCGGCCGCGGTCAGGTCGCGGTTGGCCGGCAATAGCTGGTAACCACCGTGTTCGGAGTAGTGCATGGCCTGGGCCAGGTCACATTCACCGATCAACAGGTCGTAGACCGAGTTTTCCAGGCCATGTTTATCCACACCGCTACCCATGGTGGCGTTGCCCTGTGGATCGAGATCGATCAACAACACCCGGCGCTTGGTTGCAACCAGGGATGCTGCGAGGTTGATGCAGGTGGTGGTCTTGCCCACACCACCCTTCTGGTTCGCTATCGCGAATACCTTAGCCATTCTTGCTTGTGTTCCCAATCATGCCGTGCGGCGCAGTATCAGCAGATGGCGTTGGCCTTGGCAACCGGGTACGGCCAGGGCGTGTTCGCTATCGAGGTGGAAGTCTGCCGGCAATGCTACCAGCTCATCGGCGGGATGAACGCCCTTCATTGCCAGCCAACGTGTTTCGGTATCGCCGAGGTGGCGAGTCCAGTTGCTGAAGTTCTCCATGCTGCTGAACGCCCGGGAAATAATCCCGTTGAATGGCAGTTCAGGCTGGAAGGCTTCGACGCGACTGTGGATAACTTGCAGGTTATCCAGTTTGAGTTCGAGTTTGACCTGGGTCAGGAAGCGGGTTTTCTTGCCGTTGCTGTCCAGGCAAGTCACCTGGGACTCTGGAAACAGGATGGCCAGCGGAATACCCGGCATGCCGCCACCGCTGCCAACATCCAGCCAGCGGCCATTTTCGATGAACGACATGACGCTCAGACTATCGAGCAAATGACGGGACACCATTTCGTCCGGATCACGCACGGCGGTGAGGTTGTAAGCCTTGTTCCATTTGATCAACAGGGCCAGGTAACCCAGCAGCTGCGCGTGCTGGGTTTCTGTCAGCGTGACACCAAGCTGGCGAGCACCTGTGGATAACTCTTCTGCGTGTTGCGAAGTGACCAACGAACTCAAGCGCTTTGCTCCAACTGACGGCCCGCGCCGCGTTTTTTCAAATGAATCATCAACAGCGAAATGGCTGCCGGCGTAACACCCGGGATACGTGACGCCTGGCCCAAAGTCTCTGGTCGGGTCGCGCCGAGTTTGCTCTGGATCTCTTTGGAGAGACCGGAAATATTCGTGTAATCGATATCCACAGGCAGTTTCGTGTCTTCGCTAGCGCGCAGACGGGCGATTTCATCCTGTTGACGATCGATGTAACCGGCGTACTTGGTCTTGATTTCGACCTGCTCGGCGACCTGTGGATCTTCTGCACCGCCACCGGTCACGGCGATCAGACCAGCGTAGTCGATTTCCGGACGGCTCAAGAGGTTGAGCAGGTTGTATTCGTGAGTCAGCGGCGTGCCGAATTTTTCGGCGATCGCATCGCCCTGTTCGGTGCCCGGGCGTACCCAGGTACTTTTCAGACGCTGCTCTTCCAGCTCAATGCTTTCGCGCTTTTTGCAGAAAGCCGCCCAACGCGCGTCATCCACCAGGCCCAGTTCGCGACCTTTTTCGGTCAAGCGCAGGTCGGCGTTGTCTTCGCGCAGAATCAGACGGTATTCGGCACGGGACGTGAACATCCGGTACGGCTCTTGGGTACCGAGCGTAATCAGGTCGTCGACCAACACGCCGATGTACGCTTCATCGCGACGCGGGCACCAGGCGTCTTTGCCCTGTGCACGCAGCGCCGCGTTGGTCCCGGCAAGCAAACCCTGGGCGCCGGCTTCTTCGTAACCGGTGGTGCCGTTGATTTGCCCGGCGAAGAACAAGCCGCCGATGACTTTGGTTTCCAGGCTGTATTTCAAATCCCGTGGATCGAAGTAGTCGTACTCGATCGCGTAGCCCGGACGCACGATATGCGCGTTTTCCATGCCGCGAATCGATTGCACGATCTGCAATTGCACGTCGAACGGCAAGCTTGTGGATATCCCGTTCGGATACAGCTCATGGGTGGTCAAACCTTCCGGTTCGATAAACACCTGATGGCTTTCCTTGTCGGCAAAGCGATGGATCTTGTCTTCAATCGACGGGCAGTAACGCGGGCCAATGCCTTCGATCTCACCGGCAGCGGAATACATCGGCGAACGGTCGAGGTTCGCGGCAATGATTTCGTGGGTGCGCGCATTCGTGTGGGTAATCCAGCAGCTGACTTGCTTCGGATGCTGCTCTTTGGACCCCATGAACGACATCACCGGGATCGGCGTATCGCCCGGTTGTTCGGACATCACCGAGAAATCCACAGACCGGCCGTCGATACGCGGTGGAGTACCGGTTTTCAAACGACCCACACGCAATGGCAGTTCACGCAGACGGTGAGCCAGGGCGATCGACGGCGGATCACCGGCGCGACCGCCGGAAAAATTCTGCAAACCGATGTGGATAAGTCCACCGAGGAACGTACCGGTGGTCAACACCACGGAATCGGCGAGGAAACGCAGACCCATTTGCGTGACAACACCACGGACTTGTTCCTGCTCGACGATCAGGTCATCAGCAGCCTGTTGAAATATCCACAGGTTCGGCTGGTTTTCCAGGATTTCGCGGACAGCGGCCTTGTACAGAATCCGGTCTGCCTGGGCGCGGGTTGCACGCACGGCGGGGCCTTTGCGGCTGTTCAATACGCGAAACTGGATGCCGCCCTTATCGGTAGCCATGGCCATCGCGCCGCCGAGGGCATCGATTTCCTTGACCAGGTGGCTTTTGCCGATCCCGCCAATGGCCGGGTTGCAACTCATGGCACCGAGGGTTTCCACGTTATGCGTCAGCAACAGGGTTTTGACCCCCATACGTGCTGAGGCCAGTGCTGCCTCGGTACCGGCATGACCGCCGCCGATGACGATCACTTCAAAACGGGAAGGGAAATCCACCACGCACCTCGTGCCTGCTTAAGTAGGTAATTCAGGAATAGTTTGAGCTCAGGTTTTTGGACCTGGTCGACAAGTATAGGGACTTCGCCGTTCCTAAAGAACCCTTTGCACAAAATTTAACCAGCTGTGGAAAAGTCGCGGTTATAGAAATTAAAAAGAGAGAAATTTATTAAATCTTTGTTTTTATGTTTATTTCTATGAAGCTACATTTCTGTGGATAGATTGACACAGCCCTTTATATTCAATGTGTACAGAGATTCAAAACCCTGTGTTCATGTACCAATGAGGCCCTTGGATAACCGGTGTAAGCCTGTGGATGAAAGGGGTGGTTATCCACAGAGGCAATTATATTCAGTTTTCGAGCCCTGTTATCAACTGACCTTAAGCGCTGTTATTCACAGGGCTTAATCCACAGAACAGCGTCGGAATGATCAAAATCCGGGCACACAAATGCCGCTCAAGCAGAAAGAATTCTCTCGGCACTCGGTGTTTGATCAAGAAAAGGAGAAAACAGACAGGCTCGAATGGCCTGTCTGTGGACAACGGAGGGCGTTATTTACCGATGCAGAAGCTGGAAAAAATCCTCCCCAACAGATCATCGGAGCTGAATGCGCCGGTAATTTCCCCCAGGGAATGCTGAGCCTGTCGCAAATCCTCCGCCAGCAACTCGCCGGCACCGGCCAGAGTCAGCTGAGCGCGACCATGTTCAAGGGCTGCACTGGCATGACGCAGTGCGTCCAGGTGACGCCTGCGTGCGCTGAAGCTGCTTTCCGATGTCTGTTCATAACCCATGCAGGCCTTGAGGTGATCACGCAATAGATCCAGGCCGTCACCGCCTGATTTTGCGCTCAGGCTGATAGTGACGTGCCCGTCATCGCTGACTTCCAGGGCGATGGCTTCGCCGGTCAGGTCAGCCTTGTTGCGGATCAGGGTGACTTTCGCAGGATCCGGGCGGGTTTCGAGAAACTCCGGCCACAATGCGAAGGGATCGAGCGCTTCAGGAGCCGTGGCATCAACGACCAGCAGCACGCGATCCGCCTCACTGATGGCTTTCAATGCACGTTCGACGCCGATTTTTTCCACATGATCATCGGTATCGCGCAGACCGGCGGTATCAACCACGTGCAACGGCATGCCGTCGATGTGGATATGTTCGCGAAGTACATCCCGGGTAGTCCCGGCAATTTCTGTCACGATCGCCGCTTCGCGCCCGGCCAGGGCATTGAGCAGGCTGGATTTCCCGGCATTCGGACGACCGGCAATCACTACCGTCATACCGTCACGTAGCAAGGCGCCCTGTCCGGCTTCACGCATCACGGTGGATAACTCGTCGTGTACTTTGTCGAGCATGCTCAGGACATGGCCATCGGCGAGGAAGTCGATTTCTTCTTCCGGGAAGTCGATCGCTGCTTCGACATAGATGCGCAGACCGATCAGTTGTTCGGTGAGGTTATGCACACGTGTCGAGAATGCACCCTGCAGAGAACGCAGCGCATTGCGCGCAGCCTGTGCAGAACTGGCTTCGATCAAGTCGGCGATGGCTTCGGCCTGGGCAAGGTCGAGCTTGTCATTCAGGAAGGCGCGTTCACTGAATTCACCGGGCCGGGCCAGACGGCAACCCAGTTCCAGGCAACGCTTGAGCAACATATCGAGAACAATCGGGCCGCCATGGCCCTGCAGTTCCAGCACATCTTCGCCAGTGAACGAGTTCGGTCCCGGAAAATACAGCGCGATGCCCTGGTCAAGCACCTCGTCGTTTTCACTGATAAAAGGGCCGTAATGGGCGTATCGCGGCTTGAGTTCGCGACCACTGAAGGCCTTGGCCGCAACGCTGGCCAACGGCCCGGAAATACGGACGATGCCCACACCACCACGACCTTGGGCAGTCGCGACAGCGGCGATGGTTTCACGAGGAGCGCTCATAAACCGGTATCCAGACAAAAGTGACAGATAGCAAAACGCCCCACTAGGGGGCGTTTTGAGTGGTTATCCACAGTGTAAATCAGGCAGCTGCATTAGCGGCGGCTTCGACCTTACGTGTGATGTACCACTGTTGGGCGATCGACAGGCAGTTGTTCACTACCCAATACAGCACCAGACCGGCCGGGAACCACAGGAAGAAGAAGGTGAAGATGATTGGCATCAGCTTCATCACCTTGGCCTGCATCGGATCCGGCGGTGTCGGGTTCAACTGCTGCTGGATGAACATGGTTGCACCCATGATGATCGGCAGAATGAAGAACGGATCCTTGATCGACAGGTCAGTAATCCACAGCATGAATGGCGCTTGGCGCATTTCAACGCTTTCCAGCAGAACCCAGTACAGCGAGAGGAAAACCGGCATCTGCACGAGGATTGGCAAGCAACCACCCAGCGGATTGATCTTCTCTTTCTTGTACAGCTCCATCATGGCTTGCGACATTTTCTGCCGGTCATCGCCATGTTGCTCTTTCAGCGCAGCCAGTTTTGGTGCCACTGCACGCATGCGCGCCATGGATTTGTAGCTGGCAGCCGACAGCGGGAAGAAGATCCCTTTGATCAGCATGGTCAGGAAGATGATCGACCAGCCCCAGTTACCCACAATGGCGTGGATATGTTGCAGCAACCAGAAGATCGGTTGAGCGATGAACCACAGAATGCCGTAGTCGACAGTCAGTTCCAGACCTGGGGACAACTCTTTCAGCACAGCCTGGCTTTTCGGGCCGGCGTACAGAACAGCGCTGGTTTCAGCTTTGGCACCCGGAGCAACGGTCAGCGAAGGACCGGTGTAACCGATGATGTAGTTGCCTTTACTGTCTTTGCGGGTCTGGACGATATTGTTTTCGCCCTTGGCCGGAATCCACGCCGTCACGAAGTAGTGTTGCAACCAGGCAACCCAACCGCCAGTAACGGTTTCTTTCAACGGCGCCTTGTCCATGTCCTTCATGGACACTTTCTTGTACGGCTCGGAACTTGTCCACAGGGCAGCGCCCAGGTAAGTCGCGGTGCCGGTGGCGGTGGTCGAAGATGGATCGGCGCTGGCGTCACGCTTGAGTTGCGCGAACATCGCACCGGACCAGGGCTGAGCGCTCTGGTTGTCGACCAGGTAAGAAACGGTTACGTCATACAGGCCGCGTTTCAAGGTGAAACGCTTGATGTAATTGACGCCGTCCTTGCTGAACTTCAGGTCCACGACCAATTGGTCCTGACCGTCAGCCAGTTGATAAACCTTCTTCTCCGAGGAATAAACCGGACGACCGGCTGGATTTGCATCCGGACCATTGGTGCCGATCAGACCGCTTTGCGCCAGATAAGTACGTTCGCTGCCGTTATCGAACAGCTGGAACGGAATTTCCGGATGATCCTGGCGGCGCGGATACAGCGGCAGCATCAACTGGGCAACATCACCACCCTGTGGATCGATAGCGAGTTCCAGTACATCCGTTTTGATCTGGATGAGGTCCTTGCTGGCGGCCACCGGCGTTTCGGCAGGTGCGCTGGTATCACTTGCGGCACGCGGAATATCGTCATTGGCGGAAGCGTTATTGCCAGTGGCGGTGTCCGGCAAACCGGATGTAGTCGTACTGGAAGCAACATTCTGAGTCGGCAGGGCAGCCTGGCCATAGTCCTGGTTCCATTTAAGAACCATAACGTAGGACACGATTGCCAGGGCGACGATCAGGATCGTGCGTTTGATATCCATGATTACTCGGCCATCGAAGAAGAACGGGAGGTAGGGATAGGTGGAACCGGGTCATAACCACCGGGATTCCACGGATGACAGCGACCTAAACGACGAAAGGTCAGCCAGCCACCGCGAAGAAGGCCATGATTTTCAATGGCTTCTAACGCGTAGCAGGAACAACTGGGGTAGAAACGACAGTGGTTGGCCATCAGGGGACTAATGGCATAGCGATAAAACTGGATCGGAACGAGTGCCAGTTTACGCATCTGGACTGTCTACCCCTACAGTTTCGGATTTGACTGCTGGTACCGGCGTGCTGCGAGCCAGACGTTTCCAGAGTTTGCCGAAATGCTGAATCAATTCGGGGTTTTCTACGTCACCCAAACCTTTGCGCGCGACGATAACAATGTCCCAACCGACCAGTGAATCCTGGTTCAGGCGAAACGATTCGCGCATCAGACGTTTGAGGCGATTGCGCTCGACGGAGAGCTTTACGCTCTTTTTCCCGATAACCAGCCCGAGACGGGGGTGATCAAGATCGTTGTTGCGCGCAAGGAGCAGGAGATTTTTCCCCGGAACCTTGCCGGTAGGGGAGTCAAAGACTGCCTTGAAATGCCGGGGGGTAAGCAGACGCTTTTCCCGACTGAAGTCCTGACTCACCTCCAGTGCCGGCTTATCAAACTGCCAGACGCGCACGACCTTTGGCGCGGCGACGCGACAGAACGGCACGGCCGTTCTTGGTAGCCATGCGAGCACGGAAACCGTGGGTACGAGCGCGTTTGATAGTGCTTGGTTGGAAAGTACGTTTCATTGTCGTGTTACCTGGTTCGTCCACAACGGGCCGGAATGGCCCCCGTTTTAAGAGACCGGGGATTCTAGAGAAAGCAAGCCTCTAGGTCAATTTCCAACCAACGTTTCCTTATAAATAGATTCCTGAGGTTTTTCAGCGTTTGATCCGGACCTAGATATAAGAATTAGAAAGGAAAGTATTTAAAGCTTTTCTGTAAAGCTTATAAAAGCTAGGCACGCCATCTGCTGTGGATAACTCAATTCAGGCCTTGTTTTACCTGATGTACAGAGAATGACAACTACCGTGGAAAACAGTGTTCAGCCTGTGCTGCGCTGTCGGATAACCTGTGTGTGGAATGGGCTGTTATCCACAGGCTGGTTATCCACCGAGTTTCGCCCCCACTTGTGCAACGATCTTAACCCCGGTTATCCACAGAGCTTATGCACAGACCATTGGTCGTCTTTTTTGAGCATGGAGCACAGATTCTTCCCTAAGGAGAGCCCACCTTCATGTGGATAAGTCGGCGTCTGGTCGCTACAATGGCCGCTTGTTTTTGCCTCACCGGCTTTCAACTTAGGGGATATCCGTGTCAGTGGAACTTTGGCAGCAGTGCGTGGAGCTTTTGCGCGAGGAGCTGCCTGCCCAACAATTCAACACTTGGATCCGTCCACTACAGGTCGAAGCCGAAGGCGACGAGTTGCGTGTCTACGCACCGAATCGCTTCGTGCTGGACTGGGTCAACGAAAAGTACCTGGGTCGCGTCCTTGAACTGCTTGATGAGCACGGCAACGGCATGGCGCCTGCGCTCTCCTTATTAATAGGCAGCAAACGCAGTTCGGCACCGCGTGCTGCGCCCAACGCGCCATTGGCTGCTGCCGCTTCCCAGGCTCAGGCATCTGCCAGTCCGCCAACGCCTGCTCCCGCTGCTGCGACGAAGCGCGCCCCGGCGAAAGTCGTTCAGGTCGCCGAGGAAGAACCTTCCCGTGACAGCTTCGACCCGATGGCAGGTGCGAGCTCGCAACAGGCCCCTGTCCGTTCGGAACAGCGCACGGTGCAGGTTGAGGGTGCGCTCAAGCACACCAGCTACCTGAATCGCACCTTTACCTTCGAGAACTTCGTCGAAGGCAAGTCCAACCAATTGGCCCGGGCCGCAGCCTGGCAAGTGGCGGACAACCCGAAGCATGGTTACAACCCGCTCTTCCTTTATGGCGGCGTCGGTCTGGGTAAAACCCACTTGATGCATGCTGTGGGTAACCACCTGTTAAAGAAGAACCCGAACGCGAAGGTTGTTTACCTGCACTCCGAGCGTTTCGTTGCGGACATGGTCAAGGCCCTGCAACTGAACGCAATCAACGAGTTCAAGCGCTTCTACCGTTCGGTGGATGCATTGCTCATCGATGACATTCAGTTTTTCGCCCGTAAGGAGCGTTCCCAGGAAGAGTTTTTCCACACCTTCAACGCCCTGCTTGAAGGTGGTCAGCAGGTCATTCTCACCAGTGACCGCTACCCGAAAGAAATCGAAGGCCTTGAAGAGCGCCTGAAATCCCGCTTCGGCTGGGGCCTGACGGTCGCCGTCGAGCCGCCGGAGCTGGAAACCCGCGTAGCGATTCTGATGAAGAAGGCCGACCAGGCCAAAGTCGAACTGCCTCACGACGCCGCGTTCTTCATTGCCCAGCGCATTCGTTCCAACGTCCGTGAACTGGAAGGCGCGCTGAAACGCGTGATCGCCCACTCGCACTTCATGGGTCGCGACATCACCATCGAGTTGATCCGCGAATCCCTGAAGGACCTCTTGGCGCTACAGGATAAACTGGTCTCTGTGGATAACATTCAGCGCACCGTCGCCGAGTACTACAAGATCAAGATCTCCGACTTGCTGTCCAAACGCCGTTCGCGTTCGGTCGCCCGTCCGCGTCAGGTCGCCATGGCGTTGTCCAAGGAACTGACCAACCACAGCCTGCCGGAAATCGGCGATGTGTTTGGTGGGCGAGACCACACGACGGTTTTGCACGCCTGCCGCAAGATCAATGAACTTAAGGAATCCGACGCGGACATCCGCGAGGACTACAAGAACCTGCTGCGCACGCTGACCACTTGATGACCAGCGCAGCTTATTAAGGCAAGGGACTAGACCATGCATTTCACCATTCAACGCGAAGCCCTGTTGAAACCCCTGCAACTGGTCGCAGGCGTCGTCGAACGCCGACAGACCTTGCCGGTGCTCTCCAACGTGCTGCTGGTTGTCGAAGGCCAGCAATTGTCGCTGACCGGTACCGACCTGGAAGTCGAGCTGGTCGGTCGTGTTCAACTCGAAGAGCCGGCAGATCCAGGTTCCATCACCGTGCCGGCGCGCAAGCTGATGGACATCTGCAAGAGCCTGCCAAACGATGCGCTGATCGACATCAAGGTCGATGAGCAGAAGCTCGTGGTGAAAGCCGGTCGTAGCCGTTTCACCCTGTCGACCCTGCCAGCCAATGACTTCCCGACGGTGGAAGAAGGCCCGGGTTCGCTGACGTGCAGCCTTGAGCAAAGCAAGCTGCGCCGCCTGATCGAACGCACCAGCTTCGCCATGGCCCAGCAGGACGTGCGTTATTACCTCAACGGCATGCTGCTGGAAGTTTCCGCTGGCGTGATCCGCGCCGTGGCCACCGACGGTCACCGTTTGGCCATGTGCTCGATGCAGGCGGATATCGGTCAGCCGGATCGTCACCAGGTCATCGTGCCGCGCAAAGGTATCCTTGAACTAGCACGCCTGCTCACCGAGCCGGACGGCAACGTCAGCATCGTGCTGGGTCAGCATCACATTCGCGCCACCACCGGCGAATTCACCTTCACCTCGAAACTGGTCGACGGTAAATTCCCGGACTACGAGCGCGTTCTGCCGAAGGGTGGCGACAAGCTCGTACTGGGCGACCGTCAGGCATTGCGTGAAGCGTTCAGCCGTACTGCGATTCTGTCCAACGAGAAGTACCGCGGTATCCGTCTGCAACTGGCGGCGGGTCAGCTGAAAATCCAGGCGAACAACCCGGAGCAGGAAGAGGCTGAAGAAGAAGTGGGCGTTGAGTACAACGGCGGCTCCCTGGAAATCGGCTTCAACGTGAGCTACCTGCTCGACGTATTGGGCGTGATGACCACTGAGCAGGTTCGTCTGATCCTGTCCGACTCCAACAGCAGCGCGCTGGTCCAAGAGTCCGACAACGACGACTCGGCCTACGTTGTCATGCCGATGCGTCTGTAATCATGTTCAGCAGAAGCTAGATGTCCTTAAGTCGCGTCTCGGTCACCGCGGTGCGCAATCTGCACCCGGTGACCTTCTCCCCCTCCCCCCGAATCAATATTCTTTACGGCGCCAACGGCAGCGGAAAAACCAGTGTTCTGGAAGCCATCCACTTGCTGGGGCTCGCCCGTTCGTTTCGTAGCACCCGCTTGTTGCCGGTCATTCAGTACGAGCAGTTGGCGTGTACGGTATTCGGGCAGGTCGAACTCGCCGAGGGCGGGCAGAGTGCATTGGGGATATCACGGGATCGCCAAGGCGAGTTTCAGATCCGCATCGACGGGCAGAACGCTCGCAGTGCCGCACAGCTGGCCGAGATCCTGCCTCTACAACTGATCAACCCTGACAGCTTCCGCTTGCTGGAAGGGGCGCCGAAGATTCGCCGACAGTTTCTTGATTGGGGTGTGTTCCACGTGGAACCTCGCTTCATGTCCACATGGCAGCGTCTGCAGAAGGCCCTGCGCCAGAGAAACTCTTGGCTGCGACATGGTACACTTGACGCCGTTTCGCAAGCGGTTTGGGACAGGGAACTGTGCCAGGCCAGCGCTGAAATCGATGAATACCGCCGCGCTTACATCAAAGCCTTGAAACCAGTCTTTGAACAGACCCTGAGCGACCTGGTTGAGCTTGAGGGTTTAACGCTCAGCTATTACCGCGGTTGGGATAAAGACCGAGAGCTGAGCGCTGTGCTCGCTGGGTCCCTACAGCGGGATCAGCAAATGGGTCATACCCAGGCTGGACCACAACGCGCTGATTTGCGTCTCAGATTGGGCGCACACAACGCAGCGGACATCTTGTCCCGAGGCCAGCAGAAGCTGGTGGTCTGTGCATTGCGGATTGCTCAAGGACACCTGGTAAGCCAGGCTCGCCGCGGGCAGTGTATTTATCTGGTGGATGACTTGCCGTCCGAATTGGACGAGCACCACCGTCGCGCCCTTTGCCGCTTGCTGGAAGACTTACGCTGCCAGGTGTTTATCACCTGTGTAGACCACGAATTATTGAGGGAAGGCTGGCAGACGGAAACGCCAGTCGCTCTGTTCCACGTGGAACAGGGCCGTATCACCCAGACCCACGACCATCGGGAGTGAAGGCATTGAGCGAAGAAAATACGTACGACTCAACGAGCATTAAAGTGCTGAAAGGCCTGGATGCCGTACGCAAACGTCCCGGTATGTACATTGGCGACACCGATGATGGTAGCGGTCTGCACCACATGGTGTTCGAGGTGGTCGATAACTCCATCGACGAAGCGCTCGCCGGCCATTGCGACGACATCAGCATCATCATCCACCCGGATGAGTCCATCACCGTTCGCGACAACGGCCGTGGCATCCCGGTAGACGTGCACAAAGAAGAAGGTGTTTCGGCAGCCGAGGTCATCATGACCGTGCTGCACGCCGGCGGTAAGTTCGACGACAACTCCTACAAAGTATCCGGCGGTCTGCACGGTGTAGGTGTGTCCGTAGTGAATGCGCTGTCCAAAGAACTGATCCTGACTGTTCGCCGTAGCGGCAAGATCTGGGAACAAACTTACGTCCACGGTGTTCCGCAAGAGCCGATGAAAATCGTTGGCGAGAGCGAAACCACGGGGACGCAGATTCACTTCAAGCCTTCGGCTGAAACCTTCAAGAACATCCACTTCAGCTGGGACATCCTGGCCAAGCGGATTCGTGAACTGTCGTTCCTGAACTCCGGTGTCGGCATCGTCCTCAAGGATGAGCGCAGCGGTAAGGAAGAGCTGTTCAAGTACGAAGGTGGTTTGCGTGCGTTCGTTGAATACCTGAACACCAACAAGACTGCGGTCAACCAGGTGTTCCACTTCAACATTCAGCGTGAAGACGGCATCGGCGTGGAAATCGCCCTGCAGTGGAACGACAGCTTCAACGAGAACCTGTTGTGCTTCACCAACAACATTCCTCAGCGCGATGGCGGTACTCACCTGGTGGGTTTCCGTTCCGCACTGACGCGTAACCTGAACACCTACATCGAAGCTGAAGGCCTGGCGAAGAAACACAAAGTCGCCACCACCGGCGACGACGCCCGCGAAGGCCTGACCGCGATTATCTCGGTCAAGGTTCCGGATCCGAAGTTCAGCTCCCAGACCAAAGACAAGCTGGTGTCTTCCGAAGTGAAGACCGCGGTCGAACAGGAAATGGGCAAGTACTTCTCGGACTTCCTGCTGGAAAACCCGAACGAAGCCAAGCTGGTCGTCGGCAAGATGATCGATGCGGCACGTGCGCGTGAAGCCGCGCGCAAAGCCCGTGAGATGACACGTCGTAAAGGCGCGCTGGATATCGCTGGCCTGCCGGGCAAACTGGCTGACTGCCAGGAAAAAGACCCTGCCCTGTCCGAGCTGTACCTCGTGGAAGGTGACTCTGCTGGCGGTTCCGCCAAGCAGGGACGTAACCGCCGCACCCAGGCCATCCTGCCACTCAAGGGCAAGATTTTGAACGTCGAGAAGGCGCGCTTCGACAAGATGATCTCTTCGCAAGAAGTGGGCACTTTGATCACCGCGCTGGGTTGTGGCATCGGCCGTGACGAATACAACATCGACAAGTTGCGCTATCACAACATCATCATCATGACCGATGCTGACGTCGACGGTTCGCACATCCGTACCCTGCTGCTGACCTTCTTCTTCCGTCAGTTGCCGGAGCTGATTGAGCGTGGCTACATCTACATCGCTCAGCCGCCGTTGTACAAAGTGAAGAAAGGCAAGCAAGAGCAATACATCAAAGACGACGAAGCCATGGAAGAGTACATGACGCAGTCGGCTTTGGAAGATGCAAGCCTGCACCTGAACGAAGAAGCCCCTGGCATCTCCGGTGAAGCGCTTGAGCGCCTGGTGAATGACTTCCGTCTGGTGATGAAGACCCTCAAGCGTCTGTCGCGCCTGTACCCTCAGGAGTTGACCGAGCACTTCATCTACCTGCCACCGGTGAGCATGGAGCAACTGTCCGATCACGCAGCAATGCAAGATTGGCTGGCTCAGTACGAAGTTCGCTTGCGCACCGTAGAGAAGTCCGGCCTGGTTTACAAAGCCAGCCTGCGTGAAGATCGTGAACGTAACGTCTGGCTGCCAGAGGTCGAGCTGATTTCCCACGGCCTGTCGAACTACGTCACCTTCAACCGCGACTTCTTCGGTAGTAACGATTACAAGACTGTCGTTTCGCTAGGCGCTCAACTGAGCACCCTGCTGGACGACGGCGCGTATATCCAGCGTGGCGAGCGCAAAAAGCCAGTGACCGAGTTCAAGGAAGCCCTTGAGTGGCTGATGGCTGAAAGCACCAAGCGTCACACCATCCAGCGATACAAAGGTCTGGGTGAAATGAACCCGGATCAGTTGTGGGAAACCACCATGGACCCAAGCCAGCGCCGGATGCTCAAAGTGACCATCGAAGACGCCATTGGCGCGGACCAGATCTTCAACACCCTGATGGGTGATGCGGTCGAACCTCGTCGTGACTTCATCGAAAGCAACGCCCTGGCGGTTTCCAACCTGGACTTCTGATCCCGGTCGGCACCAACGAAAAAAGGCCAACGCATATGCGTTGGCCTTTTTTATGCCCGGCGGTTCACTCGCTTGCCGGCGTCACACTTTCCAACCGATACCCATACCCGTAAATCGTCAGCAGCTGCCAGCCCCGGTCTGCCGTCAGCCCAAGCTTGTTGCGCAGGCGATAGATATGGGTGTCCAGAGGGCGCGACGAAGACATTTCCTCATGGGGCCAGAACCGCTCGTACAAGTAGTCTCGCGACAACGGTCGACCCAGGTTGCTGAACAAGCAGCTCGCCAGCTGATACTCACGTTCTGTCATGGCGATCGGTTTGCCGTCGCGAGTGACAGTGAGTTCTGCATCGTCAAACACCAGGTCGTTAAAGCTCAACTCTTCAGCGACCGCCCGTTGCTGATTGTGCCGACGCAGCACGGCACTAACCCGGGCTTTCAGTTCGTTGGGCCGGAACGGTTTACTGACGTAGTCGTCGGCACCCGCATTCAGGGCCAGGACGATATCGTTTTCACCATCACGGCTGGTGAGCATGATTGCAGCCGGTGGTGCCTTCATGTGTTCACGGGTCCAACGCAGCAGCGACAAACCATTGAGATCGGGTAATTGCCAGTCGAGGATCAGCAGATCGAATGTTTCCCGGCGCAGTTGGCGCAACAAGTCTTCCCCGCGTTCAAAACTGTGCAGTGACCACGGCTGTTCTCCGGGTTCAGCCATCTGTTGCAGGGTTTGTTCAACCCGGCGTAGTTCGGCGGGTTCATCGTCCAGTATCGCAACGCGCATATGCGGTGACTCCTTGTCGCTTGAGCAGTTGGTTGTCGACAATAGCGGCTTGATCAACACAGTGAAAGTAAGCGGTCCATGGTTGGTTAACGTCCGCTATGATTCTTCGGTGTCCGTCCTTAGATCTGAGCGCTATGAAATCATTCACCCCACCCTCCTCTTTATTCCATGAGTAAGTCATGGCGCCGCGAAAGTCGTGTGCCAAGTCAGGTACAGCACTTGTTCCGGCAATTGGTCCGTGAGTGGGTGTGGATAAGTTTAGTGTTACTGCCGTTGACTGCGCTGGTGTCTTATCGGGCACAAATCAAACTGAACGACGTGTCGCCGGGCTTGAGCGCATCGCTTTCCGTTGCCTGGGTGGCAGGTGTTCTGGGATTGCTGCTATGGCGTCCGCGTCTCGCACTTTGGCTGACGATGATTGGCATGGCGTGTACGCTGCTGACCAGCGCCGGTCTCGCTGAGTTGAACCGGTTGTGGTCGCCGATGCCGGCTGTACTCAGCATGCTGTTTGGTTACCTGATCTGGAACTGGCGGCGCCTCAGTGTGGTGCTGACCTATTTTGGCTGGGAGCTGGCGCGGCTCGACAGCGAACCGAAGGTTTTTCCGGAGCGGCGTCGAACCCGGTTTCCCCGTGGTGACCGTTTGCAGAAGCAGGTCATGGCCCTTGAACAGGCCATGAGCCGGACGCGCGATACCCATCGTTTCATCGCCGATGGTCTGGAGTATTTACCCGTCGCCACGTTGATCAGCGATCCCCGTGGACAAATTTTGCTCGGCAACCGCAAAGCCCGCGATTTGTTTGGCGCAAGTCTGGTGGGCGATGGCGTGGTTGAGCAGTTGCTACAACTCGGTTACCCCGACCTGATCCACGGCGCCATCGGGCAACTATCAACGCTGCCGTTGCTGGAGTTTCGCGACGTCAAAGAGCGTAGTTTGCGACTGGAACGCGCAGTGTTGCTGCCGGCAGACGGGGAAACGCCCGTTGGCTGGTTATGGAGCCTGATCGACCTGAGTATCGAACGCGATGCAGAAGAACAGCGGGCCGTTATGTTGCGCTTCTTGTCCCACGACTTGCGGGCACCGCACTCGGCGATTCTTGCGCTGCTCGATGTGCACCGGCATCAGGTCGGCGGTGACACGCGGCTCTTCGATCAAATCGAGCTTCAAGTGCGTCGGGCGCTGAGTTTGACTGACGGATTCGTTCAATTGGCAAAAGCCGAGTCCGACGCCTATCAATTTCAGCCGAGCCTGTTTGCGATGCTGGTGATGGATGTGTTCGATCAGGCACTTCCCCTTGCGCAACAGAAGCAGATCCAATTGGTGCATGACGTGCAGGATGAAGCGCAGGAAAGCCTGATCATGGCGGATCAGGCGCTGCTGACCCGGGCGCTGTTCAATCTGCTGGAAAACGCCATCAAGTACAGCGCTGCAGGAACTCGCGTCTGCTTGAGCGTCAGGCACAGCGACAGCTGGCTAACGTGTGAGCTCACCGATCAAGGCAAAGGCATCGCGGCCGCAGAGCTTCCCGCGCTGTTCACTCAGTATCGGCGTTTCTCTTCAGCCCAGGGGATCGATGGGGTGGGATTGGGGTTGTCGATGGTGAAAGCCGTCATGGATCACCATGGCGGACGAATTGAATGCCGCAGCGTGGTCGGCGAAGGCACGTGTTTCACGCTGGAATTCCCGTTGCTTGAAGAGTGAATGCAGGTCGTTCTCGCGGGCATAAAAAAACCGGCTATATCAGCCGGTTTTTTTGCGCCCCAAAAAAACTTATGCACGTTTTTATGGTTTTTATCATTCTATAAAATATGTAATAAAAACATAAAGTTAGAATAGAGAAATGACACTTTTCAATGAAACGGTACACAGCTTATCCACAGAATCTCAGACCGCCATCGAGTCGTTGGAGACCGGAGCTTGCGGAGCAGGTGGAATAGAGCCCATTTCCCGTTGCATTTGCTCGTTCCAGGCTTGAACCCGGTCGTTCAATTCGGCAATCGCACGCGGCCCGCTGCCTTCGGCATACATCGGAGCGCCGATGATGACCGTGATCACGCCCTTCTTCTTCGCCCAACCGGTTTTCGGCCAGAACTTGCCGGCATTGTGTGCGATCGGCAGTACGGGAAGATCGGCATTGACCGCCAGTGCGGTGCCACCCCGGGAGAATTTCCCGACGGTGCCGAAAGGAACGCGTGTGCCTTCAGGGAAAATCAGTACCCAGACATTGTCCTTGAGCAGTTCGTCGCCCTTCTTCGCCACATGCTTGAGTGCGGCTTTCGGGTTGTCCCGGTCGATGGCGATCGGCCGCAACATGGCCATGGCCCAACCGAAGAACGGAACAAAGAGCAATTCACGTTTGAGCACTTGGCTCAACGGTGAGAAGTAGGCGGAGAGAAAAAAAGTCTCCCACGTGCTCTGGTGGTTCGACTGAATCACGCAAGGCCGTTCAGGGACGTTCTCGGCGCCTCTGATTTCGTAGCTGATGCCCAGAAAGACTTTACTCAACCACAGGGCGCAGCGGCACCAATACACGTTGATGAAACGATAGCGCGCCTTGAAAGGCAGAAATGGCGCGATAAAAAAACTCAGGCTGCACCACAGCAAGGAGCTGGTGCCCAGCAGCAGGTAAAAGAGGAAGGTTCTGATCGCCTGCAATATCGACATGGTGACGTTTACCGTTGCGGGCAATACCCGCCTGTATAAAGCGCACCCCTGATCAATCCTTTATCAGGAAAACATCAGAAGCACTCTAATTGTGGATAAGTTCTGCGGCAATCGCCGCCAGATCGTCAAAAATCAATGTGCCAACCGGTAGGGTCTTGCCCAAAGTCTTTACGCCTTTTCCGGTCTTTACCAAAACTGGCTGTGAATCGACGGCTTTGGCGGCTTCCAGGTCACCAAGGCTGTCGCCGACGAACCAGAGATTGGTCAGCGACACGTTGTAATGCCCTGCGATGGTTTTCAGCATCCCGGGTTTCGGTTTGCGGCAATCACAACCGTCGTCCGGCCCGTGGGGGCAGTAGACGATCAGCCCGACTTCACCACCCTGCTCCGCCACCAGTGAGCGCAAGCGCTCGTGCATGGCATCGAGGGTGGCGAGGTCGTAATAGCCGCGAGCGATGCCCGACTGGTTGGTAGCGACGGCTACCGTCCAGCCGGCCTTGCTCAACTGCGCAATGGCTTCGATCGAACCGGGAAGTGGAATCCACTCCTCCACCGACTTGATGTAAGCGTCGGAGTCGTAGTTGATCACTCCGTCCCGATCGAGAATCAGCAGTTTCAACAGCAATTCCTCAGCCCAGCAGCGAAATGTCGGCGACACCGAGGAACAGCCCACGCAGACGCGCCAGCAACGCATAACGGTTGGCGCGGACTTTTGCGTCTTCCGCGTTGACCATTACGGCTTCGAAGAACGCATCCACTGGCTCGCGCAACGCAGCCAGACGTGCCAGCGATTCGCTGTACTGACGTGCTGCAGCCATCGGCTGAACCGCCTGGTCTGCCTGCTGGATTGCCGAGTACAGGGAGAACTCGTTGGCGTTATCGAAGTACTTGGCTTCCACGACGGTCGGAATGGAGCCTTCAACCTTGCTCAGCAAGTTCGACACACGCTTGTTCACGGCGGCCAGGGCTGCAGCTTCCGGCAATTGGCGGAAAGCCTGGACGGCTTGCACGCGCTGGTCGAAGTCCAGAGCCGAACCCGGCTTCAGGGCACGTACCGACAGGTAGGTCGCGACGTCGACACCTTCGTCTTCGTAACGAGCACGCAGACGGTCGAAGATGAACTCCAGCACCGAGTCGTTGAGGCCGGCAGCCTTGACCTTGGTACCGAACGCATTCACGGCGAAAGCCACGGCGTCGTTCAGGTCCAGATCCAGTTGCTTCTCGATGAGGATACGCAACACACCCAGCGCTGCACGGCGCAGGGCGTACGGGTCTTTGCTGCCGGTTGGCAGCATGCCGATACCGAAGATGCCGACCAGGGTGTCCAGCTTGTCAGCGATAGCGACGGCTGCACCGGTCAGGGTGGCAGGCAGCTCAGCGCCAGCACCGCGTGGCATGTACTGCTCGTTCAGCGCCAGTGCGACGTCTTCCGGCTCGCCGTCATTGAGGGCGTAGTAGTAACCGGCGACACCTTGCATCTCCGGGAACTCGCCGACCATTTCGGTCGCCAGGTCGCACTTGGACAGCAGGCCGGCACGAGCCGCCCACGAAGCGTTGCCGCCAATGCGCGCTGCGATGTAAGCGGCGAGTTTGGAAACACGTTCGGCCTTGTCGTAGACGCTGCCGAGTTTTTCCTGGAACACCACGTTTTGCAGGCGCTGGTTGAAGTCTTCGAGTTTCTGCTTCTTGTCTTGCTTGAAGAAGAACTCGGCGTCGGTCAGGCGTGGGCGAACCACTTTCTCGTTACCGGCGATGATCTGCTGCGGGTCTTTGCTCTCGATGTTGGCCACGGTAATGAAACGTGGCAGCAACTTGCCGTCGGCGTCCAGCAGGCAGAAGTACTTCTGGTTGTCCTGCATGGTGGTGATCAGCGCTTCTTGCGGCACGTCGAGGAAACGTTCCTCGAACGAGCACACCAGCGGTACCGGCCATTCGACCAGTGCGGTCACTTCGTCGAGCAGGGCTGGCGGAACGATTGCCGTGCCTTCCTGACGGGTGGCCAGCTCTTCGGTGCGCTTGCTGATGATCTCGCGACGTTCGTTGGCGTCGGCCAGCACGTAGGCGGCACGCAGGTCGGCCAGGTAGCTCGACGGCGAACCGATGCGCACGTTTTCCGGATGATGGAAACGGTGACCACGGGAATCACGGCCAGCCTTCTGGGCCAGGATGGTGCAGTCGATGACCTGGTCACCGAGCAGCATCACCAGCCATTGGGTCGGACGCACGAATTCTTCTTTGCGCGCACCCCAACGCATGCGTTTCGGGATCGGCAGGTCGTTCAGCGAGTCTTCGACGATGGTCGGCAGCAGGCTGGACGTTGGTTTGCCGGCGATGCTTTGGCTGTAGCGCAGTTTCGGGCCGCTCTGATCGATTTCGCTCAGGTCGACGCCGCACTTCTTGGCAAAGCCCAGTGCCGCTTGGGTCGGGTTGCCTTCAGCATCGAACGCGGCCTGACGTGGCGGGCCATCGAGGTTGATGCTGCGATCCGGCTGCTGGGTGGCCAGTGCGGTGATCAGCACGGCCAGACGGCGCGGCGCGGCATAAACGGTTTTGGTCTCGTAGTTCAGGCCGGCAGCTTGCAGGCCCTTGTCGATACCGGCGAGGAACGCCTCGGCCAAGGTGTTCAAGGCTTTGGGTGGCAGTTCTTCGGTGCCCAGTTCAACCAGAAAATCCAGAGCACTCATTGTGCAGCCTCCAGCTTGGCCAGTACTTCGTCACGCAGGTCCGGGGTCGCCATCGGGAAGCCGAGCTTGGCGCGGGCCAGCAGGTAGGCTTGCGCAACGGAACGCGCCAGGGTGCGTACACGCAGAATGTATTGCTGGCGCGCGGTCACGGAAATCGCCCGGCGTGCATCCAGCAGGTTGAAGGTATGGGAAGCCTTCAACACCATTTCGTAGCTCGGCAACGGCAGCGGCTGGTCGAGTTCGATCAGGCGCTTGGCTTCGCTTTCGTAGAAATCGAACAGTTCGAACAGCTTCTCGACGTTGGCGTGTTCGAAGTTGTAGGTCGACTGCTCCACTTCGTTCTGGTGGAACACGTCGCCGTAGGTCACTTTGCCCATCGGGCCGTCAGCCCAGACCAGGTCGTAGACCGAGTCGACGCCTTGCAGGTACATGGCCAGACGCTCGAGACCGTAGGTGATCTCGCCGGTCACCGGGTAGCACTCGATGCCGCCCGCTTGCTGGAAGTAGGTGAACTGCGTCACTTCCATGCCGTTGAGCCAGACTTCCCAGCCCAGACCCCAGGCGCCGAGGGTCGGCGATTCCCAGTTGTCTTCGACGAAGCGGATGTCGTGGACCAACGGGTCCAGGCCGACGTGCTTGAGGGAACCCAGGTACAGTTCCTGGAAGTTGTCCGGGTTTGGCTTCAGGACAACCTGGAACTGGTAGTAGTGCTGCAGACGGTTCGGGTTTTCGCCGTAGCGGCCGTCAGTCGGACGACGACTTGGCTGCACGTAGGCGGCGTTCCAGGTTTCCGGGCCAATGGCGCGCAGGAATGTTGCAGTGTGGAAAGTGCCGGCGCCTACTTCCATATCGTAGGGCTGAAGTACCACACAACCTTGCTCGGCCCAGTATTGCTGGAGGGCGAGGATCAAGTCTTGGAAGGTACGCACGGCTGGCGTAGGCTGGCTCACGAAATTCACCTGTTTCTTGGGCTGCGATTTAAAGAGCGGGAGTATACCCGATTCGTTGCTGCGCACGCCCCCTGGAGCCTTATGCCACGCTGCTTTTGGTGTTCCGAAGATCCGCTGTACATGGCTTATCACGATCAGGAGTGGGGCACGCCGCTACGCGATGCGCAGGGTTTGTTCGAGTTGCTTTTGCTCGAAGGGTTCCAGGCCGGCCTTTCCTGGATCACCGTGCTGCGTAAACGCGAGCATTATCGCCAGGTGATGTTTGGTTTTGATGTCCAGCGTATGGCGCAGATGAGCGACGCGGAAATCGATGAGTTGATGCTCGATCCGGGGATCATCCGCAACCGTCTCAAGCTCAACGCGGCCCGGCGTAATGCCCAGGCCTGGCTGGCGCTGGAGGACCCGGTGGCGTTTCTCTGGTCGTTCGTCGGTGGCCAGCCTGTGGTCAATCATTTCAAGGATCGCAGCGAAGTCCCGGCCGTCACGCCAACCGCGGTAGAGATGAGCAAGGGCCTGAAAAAAGCCGGTTTCACGTTCGTCGGCCCGACCATTTGCTACGCCTTGATGCAGGCTTCGGGCATGGTCATGGACCACACCCGCGATTGCGACCGCTACGCGCTGTTGGCGAACGGCGGTTAGAATGGCCGCCTCGCGCACAGCACAAGATCAGGAGTGACCTGTGGATAAGTTAAAAGGCGCCTTGCTGGTAGGCGCTCTGCGGCTGTTTGCCCTGTTGCCGTGGGGGGCCGTTCAGGCCGTCGGCTCGGCGATTGGCTGGATGATGTGGAAATTCCCCAACCGTTCTCGCGACGTGGTGCGGATCAACCTGTCCAAGTGCTTTCCGGACATGGACCCGGCCGAGCGCGAACGCCTGGTCGGCCAGAGCCTGAAAGACATCGGCAAGTCCCTGACCGAAAGCGCCTGCGCCTGGATCTGGCCGGCCCAGCGCTCTATCGATCTGGTACGCGAGGTCGAAGGCCTCGACATATTGAAAGAGGCCCTCGCCTCCGGCAAAGGCGTCGTCGGTATCACCAGTCACCTGGGCAACTGGGAAGTGCTGAATCACTTCTATTGCAGCCAGTGCAAACCGATCATTTTCTATCGCCCGCCGAAGTTGAAGGCGGTGGATGAATTGCTGCAAAAGCAGCGCGTGCAGTTGGGCAACAAGGTTGCCGCTTCCACCAAGGAAGGCATCCTCAGCGTCATCAAGGAAGTGCGCAGAGGGGGGGCAGTGGGCATTCCCGCTGACCCGGAACCGTCTGAATCCGCCGGGATCTTCGTGCCGTTCTTCGCCACCCAGGCGCTGACCAGCAAGTTTGTACCGAACATGCTGGCGGGCGGCAAAGCGGTTGGCGTGTTCCTGCATGCGTTGCGCCTGCCGGACGGCTCTGGCTATAAAGTGATCCTGGAAGCCGCGCCCGAAGCCATGTACAGCACCGATACCGCCGAGTCATGCGCGGCCATGAGTAAAGTGGTCGAGCGATATGTCGGGGCCTATCCGAGCCAGTACATGTGGAGCATGAAGCGCTTCAAGAAGCGTCCGCCAGGCGAAGCTCGCTGGTATTGATGTAAAAAATCAAAAGATCGCAGGCTCCTGCAAAGGCTCGGGCCGCGTTCGGACGATCTTTTGATTTTTATTGGCCTGCGTGCGCCTGACGCTCGAGCTTCTTCAGAAACACCGTCATTTCCTTCTCTGCCTGTTTGTCGCCATGGGCGCGGGCGGCTTCCAGGCCTTGCTCCCAGGCTTGGCGTGCGGCCGCATGGTCCGCCAGCGCCAGATGGGCCTTGCCCAACAACTTCCAGGCTGCTGAATACTTCGGATCGAACTCAACGCAGCGCTGGAAATGCTCCGCAGCCTTGGCGTTCTCCCCCAGATCCAGATAACCCTTGCCCAGGCCAAAGCGCAGCAGTGAGTTATCCACACCCTTGGCGAGCATTTTTTCCAGGGATTCGAGCATGGGGGAGTTTCCGAATGGTTGTCGTTTTCGAAATCGCCTTCGCTGGCAAGCCAGCTCCTACAGGTTATGCGCGATTCTCTGTAGGAGCTGGCTTGCCAGCGAAGGCGGTCTAAAGGATCAGAAGAAACTCAACCCCACATGGAACAGCTTCTCCACATCGCGGATATGTTTTTTATCCACAAGGAACAGAATCACATGGTCGCCCGCTTCGATCACGGTGTCGTCGTGGGCGATGATCACTTCTTCGTCGCGGATGATCGCGCCGATCGTGGTGCCCGGCGGCAAACCGATGTTCTCGATGGCCTTGCCGATCACCTTGCTCGATTTCGCATCGCCATGGGCAATCGCTTCGATGGCTTCTGCCGCGCCCCGGCGCAGTGAGTGCACGCTGACGATGTCGCCACGGCGCACGTGGGCCAACAGCGTGCCGATGGTCGCCAGCTGCGGGCTGATGGCGATGTCGATATCGCCGCCCTGGATCAGATCGACATAGGCCGGGTTGTTGATGATGGTCATCACCTTCTTCGCGCCCAGGCGCTTGGCCAGCAGCGACGACATGATGTTGGCTTCGTCGTCGTTGGTCAGGGCCAGGAACAGGTCCGCGTCGGCGATGTTCTCTTCCATCAGCAGGTCACGGTCCGAGGCACTGCCCTGCAACACCACGGTACTGTCGAGATGATCCGAAAGATGTCGGCAACGCGCCGGGTTCATCTCGATGATCTTCACCTGATAGCGGCTCTCGATGGCTTCGGCCAGACGTTCACCAATCTGCCCGCCACCGGCGATGACGATGCGTTTATAGGTCTCGTCGAGACGGCGCATTTCGCTCATGACTGCGCGAATGTTCGCTTTGGCGGCGATGAAAAAGACTTCGTCGTCGGCCTCGATCACCGTGTCACCCTGGGGCAGGATCGGCCGGTCGCGACGGAAAATCGCAGCGACGCGGGTTTCGACGTTCGGCATGTGCTCGCGCAACTGCCGCAGTTGCTGGCCCACCAGCGGTCCGCCGTAGTAAGCCCGCACCGCCACCAATTGCGCCTTGCCTTCGGCGAAGTCGATCACCTGCAAGGCGCCGGGGTGCTGGATCAGGCGCTTGATGTAGTTGGTGACCACTTGTTCCGGACTGATCAGCACGTCGACCGGAATCGCTTCGTTCTGGAACAGTTGTTCTTCGCGGGTCAGGTACGCGGCTTCGCGCACCCGGGCAATTTTGGTCGGCGTGTGGAACAGGGTGTGGGCCACCTGGCAGGCGACCATGTTGGTTTCATCGCTGTTGGTCACGGCGACCAGCATGTCTGCGTCGTCGGCACCGGCCTGGCGCAACACGGTCGGGAACGAACCGCGGCCCTGAACCGTGCGGATGTCCAGCCGGTCACCAAGGTCGCGCAGGCGTTCGCCATCGGTGTCGACCACGGTGATGTCGTTCGCTTCGCTCGCCAGGTGTTCGGCCAGCGAACCGCCGACCTGCCCTGCTCCGAGGATGATGATTTTCATCCAGTCACTCCATTGAATCCATTTAGTCGCGCGCGGCGGCGATCTTGATCAGCTTGGCGTAGTAGAACCCGTCGTGCCCGCCTTCCTGGGCCAGCAACTGGCGACCATGGGGTTGCTTGATCCCGGCCATGGTGGCGAGATCCAGTTCACGGGCGCCCGGTGTGCGGGCAAGGAACGCTTCGATGACTTCGGTGTTTTCGGTCGGCAATGTGGAACAGGTGGCGTAAAGCAGAATGCCGCCCACTTCCAACGTTATCCACATGGCGTCGAGCAATTCGCCTTGCAGTACCGCCAGCGCAGCGATGTCGTCGGGTTGGCGGGTCAGCTTGATGTCCGGGTGACGGCGAATCACACCGGTCGCCGAACACGGGGCGTCCAGCAGGATGCGCTGGAACGGCTTGCCGTCCCACCATACTTGAGTGTCGCGGCCGTCGGCGGCGATCAGTTCGGCGCTGAGCTTCAGGCGCTCGAGGTTCTCGCGAACCCGCACCAGACGCTTGGCTTCCAGATCCACCGCGACGACGCCGGCCAGCTTTGGCTCGGCTTCGAGGATGTGGCAGGTCTTGCCTCCCGGAGCGCAGCAGGCGTCGAGCACCCGTTGGCCAGGGGCCAGATCCAGCAGATCGGCGGCCAGTTGCGCGGCTTCGTCCTGCACGCTGATCCAGCCGTCGGCGAAACCTGGCAGGCTGCGCACGTCGGTGGCGGCTTCGAGCACGATACCGTCGCGGCTATAAACGCATGGCGTCGCGGCGATACCGGCGTCGGTCAATAATCCGAGGTAGGCATCACGGCTGTGATGGCGACGGTTGACCCGCAGAATCATCGGCGGATGCGCATTGTTGGCTGCGCAAATGGCTTCCCATTGCTCGGGCCAGAACGCCTTCAAGGATTTCTGCAACCAGCGTGGGTGGGCAGTGCGCACCACCGGATCACGTTCCAGTTCGGCGAAAATCGTTTCGCTTTCGCGCTGAGCATTACGCAGCACGGCGTTGAGCAAGGCCTTGGCCCAAGGTTTTTTCAGCTTGTCGGCGCAACCGACGGTTTCGCCGATGGCGGCGTGGGCCGGGACGCGGGTGTAGAGCAACTGATAGAGGCCGACCAACAGCAAGGCTTCGACATCGGCGTCGGCGGCCTTGAATGGCTTCTGCAACAGTTTGGCCGCCAGCGCCGACAAGCGCGGTTGCCAGCGCGCGGTGCCGAACGCCAGGTCCTGGGTGAAACCGCGATCACGGTCTTCGACCTTGTCCATCTGCGTCGGCAGTGAGCTGTTGAGCGAGGCTTTTCCGCTCAGGACAGCGGCGAGTGCCTTGGCGGCGGCCAGGCGCGGGTTCATTGAGCGTCCGCCGCTTGGCCGAGGACGATGCCGGTAGCGAACTTCTCGCGACGGCTGTTGAACAGGTCGCTGAAGTTCAGCGCCTTGCCGCCGGGCAATTGCAGGCGGGTCAGGCACAGGGCTTGTTCGCCGCACGCGACGATCAGGCCGTCCTTGCTGGCGCCGAGGATTTCACCCGGTGCGCCTTTGCCTTCGGTGAGCGTCGCGGCCAGCACTTTCAGGGCTTCGCCGTTCAAGGTGCTGTGGGTGATTGGCCATGGATTGAAGGCGCGGACCAGACGTTCCAGCTCAACTGCCGGGCGAGTCCAGTCGATACGTGCTTCGTCCTTGTTCAATTTGTGCGCGTAGGTGGCGAGGCTGTCGTCCTGCACTTCCCCTTCCAACGTGCCTGCGGCGAGACCGGCAATGGCCTGGATCACGGCCGGTGGGCCCATTTCCGCCAGGCGATCGTGGAGGCTGCCGCCGGTGTCTTCGGCGCTGATCGGCGTGCTGACTTTAAGCAACATCGGCCCGGTATCGAGGCCGGCTTCCATGCGCATCACGGTCACGCCGCTTTCGGCGTCACCTGCTTGCACGGCGCGCTGGATCGGCGCCGCACCACGCCAGCGTGGCAGCAGCGAGGCGTGACTGTTGATGCAACCCAGGCGCGGAATATCCAGCACCACTTGCGGCAGGATCAGGCCGTAGGCGACCACCACCATCAAGTCCGGCTTCAATGCGGCCAGTTCAGCCTGAGCCTCTTCATTGCGCAGGGTCGGCGGTTGCAGCACCGGAATATTGTTTTCCAGCGCCAGCTGCTTGACCGGGCTCGGCATCAGTTTTTGCCCACGACCGGCCGGGCGATCCGGTTGGGTGTAGACCGCAACGATCTCGTAAGGGCTGGCGAGCAGGGCCTTGAGGTGTTCGGCGGCGAATTCCGGGGTGCCGGCAAAGACGATGCGCAGTGGCTCAGTCATGGGTGTTCTCTATTGCAAAGCATCTTGAAAAGAAAAAGGCTTGCCGCAGCAAGCCTTTGAAGGAGGGCATCAAGCGTTCTGGCGATGCTGTTTTTCCAGCTTCTTCTTGATGCGGTCGCGTTTGAGCGTGGACAGGTAGTCGACGAACAATTTGCCGTTGAGGTGGTCGCATTCGTGCTGGATGCACACCGCGAGCAGGCCTTCGGCGATCAGTTCGTAAGGCTGGCCGTCACGGTCCAGGGCCTTGACCTTGATCCGTTGCGGGCGATCGACGTTTTCGTAGAAGCCCGGTACCGAAAGGCAGCCTTCCTGGTATTGCTCCATCTCGTCGGTCAGGGACTCGAACTCGGGGTTGATGAACACCCGAGGTTCGGTGCGGTCTTCGGAGAGGTCCATGACGACGATGCGTTGGTGCACGTTGACCTGGGTCGCGGCGAGGCCGATGCCTGGCGCTTCATACATTGTTTCAAACATATCGTCGACCAACTGACGCACTTCGTCGTCCACTACGGCCACTGGTTTGGCGATAGTGCGCAGACGCGGATCAGGAAATTCGAGGATGTTTAAAATGGCCATAAGCTTGATGACTGCACGTGTGAAGTAAGGTCGGGTCGATGGCCTGGCGGTCCGAAGATGCAGGCAACCGGTGTGAAACGTAGCTCCCTTCTTTTGATTGGCAAGCCGGGAGCGAGCCACGAAGACTTTGTCGTTTCACGCGAATGCACATAATAAAGGGATTCACCGCATGAGGAAATCACTACTCGCCCTGCTGCTTCTGGCCTCGGCCGGTTTCGCACAGGGCCAGGCGCTGCCCGGGCAAGACATTCCCACCGTAAAGCTGTCGCCCCAGGTGCGTGTCAGCCCGGTGACCGAGACCATTCCAGGCGTTGCGCTGAAGTCGATCAACAGTTTTTTATTGAGTAACCGCATCGTCGACAAGGCCGAGGATTTCGACCAGGCGCCCTACATTGTCGCCGGCGATGCCGAGCGCGTGCTCAGCGGCAGCGGTGACCGCATCTTCGCTCGGGGCCACTTCGACCCGACGCAGCCGGTGTATGGCATCTTTCGCCAGGGCAAGGTCTACACCGACCCGCAGAGCCACGAGGTTCTGGGGATCAACGCCGATGACATCGGCGGTGGCGAGGTGGTCGCCATCGAAGGCGACGTGGCTACGCTCGACGTGCAGCGCACGACTCAGGAAGTGCGACTGGGCGATCGATTGTTCCGTGGCGAGGAGCGTTCGATCCATTCGACCTTCACGCCCAGTGCTCCTAGTGCCGAAATCAACGGCTTGATCATTGATGTACCGCGCGGTGTGACGCAAATCGGTGCGATGGACGTGGTCACGCTGAACAAGGGGCAGCGTGACGGTCTGGTCGAGGGCAACGTGTTGGCGGTGATGAAAACCGGCGAAACCGTTCGCGACCGGATCACCGGCCAATCCCTGAAAATTCCCGATCAGCGCGCCGGTCTGCTGATGGTTTTTCGCACCTACGACAAACTCAGCTACGGGCTGGTGCTTGACGCCTCGCGCTCGCTGGCGGTGATGGATAAGGTGCGAAATCCGTAAGCGTGCTTCACAAGTTACCAACAGAGTTATCCACAGCTTGTTCCCGTATCGACGGGGACTCAAAACGATCAAGGATGATCCATGTCGCTGCCTGCCGTTACACCGGTTTCCCCTGCGGAACTGGAAGCCCGTTTACGTTTGCACCGGTTGCCCGAGCTCGGCCCGGCACGCTTCAAAAAGTTGCTGGAGGCCTTCGGCTCGGCGTCCAAAGCCATCAGCGCACCCGCCAGTGCCTGGCACGCGTTGGGTCTGCCGCTGGTCTGTTCCGAGGCTAGGCGCAGCACTGAAGTTCGTGATGGCGCCAGCCACGCATTGGCCTGGCTGGAGCGTCCTGGCCAGCATTTGCTGATGTGGGACCAGCCTGACTACCCGGCGATGCTGGCGCAAATCAGCGATGCACCGCCGCTGTTATTCGTCGCGGGCGATCCGGGCATTCTGGAAAAACCTCAGCTGGCGATGGTCGGCAGCCGACGTGCATCGCGACCGGGCATGGACACCGCCAGCGCGTTTTCCCGCAGCCTGGCCGGCGCCGGTTTTGTCATCACCAGCGGTCTGGCGCTGGGCATTGATGCCGCCGCGCACCAGGCTGCAATCGACATCGGCGGGCAAACGGTCGGAGTGCTGGGGACGGGCCTTGAGAAGTTTTATCCACAGCGCAATCGACGCCTGGCAGACGCCATGATCGCCTCGGGCAGCGCAGTGCTTTCAGAGTTTCCGCTCGATACTGGCCCCAGTGCTGGCAACTTCCCCCGACGCAATCGGATCATCAGCGGTTTGTCCCTCGGCGTGCTGGTGGTCGAGGCCAGTGTCGCCAGCGGTTCGCTGATCACCGCGAGGCTGGCGGCGGAACAAGGACGAGAAGTGTTTGCCATTCCCGGCTCCATCCATCATCCCGGCGCCCGGGGCTGCCATCAGTTAATCCGCGATGGCGCGGTGTTGGTTGAAACCATTGAGCACATCCTCGAAGCCTTGCGTGGCTGGCAGCAACAACCGTTGTTCACAGAGATGTGCGAAGTTACGACGACTCATCCCCTGTTGATGTTGTTGCATGCGGCTCCCCTGACCAGTGAAGCGCTGGTCGATGCCAGCGGCTGGGCCTTGCCGAAAGTGTTGGCGGCGTTGACGGAACTGGAAATGGACGGCCGTGCGGTGTGCGAAAACGGCCGCTGGTTTGCACGGGTGAGCTAGGTTTTATAAACAAGATCGGTAAACTGCGCAGAGCCTATTTCTGGAGAGTTTTTCATGGTCAACAGTTGGCGTGTGCAACAAGCCGCGCAAGCAGTTCGCGCCGGGGCGGTGATTGCCTACCCAACCGAAGCAGTCTGGGGCCTGGGTTGCGATCCGTGGGACCTGGATGCGGTGGAGCGACTGCTGGATATAAAGGGTCGTTCGGTGGACAAGGGCCTGATACTGGTGGCCGATAACATCCGCCAGTTCGACTTCCTGTTCGAAGACTTCCCGGAGCTGTGGATGGATCGCATGGCCAGCACCTGGCCGGGTCCGAACACCTGGCTGGTGCCGCATCAAAACCTGCTGCCGCCGTGGATTACCGGTGTGCACGAAACGGTGGCGCTGCGGGTCAGCGATCATCCCCTGGTGCGGGACTTGTGCGCGTTGGTCGGGCCGCTGGTGTCGACATCGGCCAACCCGCAGGGTCGTCCGGCGGCGCGCACGCGGATTCGCATCGAGCAGTATTTCCGGGGGCAGATAGATCTGGTGCTCGGCGGGATGCTGGGCGGGCGCAAGAACCCGAGTGTGATTCGTGATGTGGCGACCGGGCACGTTGTGCGCCCGGATTAAGACCGAGGTGCGCCCATCGCTAGCAGGCTAGCTCCCACATTGGGTCAGTGTGGGAGCTAGCCTGCTAGCGATGGCGTCCGTCAGGGCAGCAAAACAACCGAACCGGTCGTACGCCGCGCCGACAGCTCGGTCTGCGCCTTCGCTGCATCAGCCAGCGAGTAGCGTTGGCTGATGTCCACAGTCAGCTTGCCACTGGTAATCATCCCAAACAGTTCATCCGCCATACGCTGCAGGTTCTCGGCGTTGTTCGCATAAGTGCCCAGCGTCGGCCGGGTCACGTACAGCGAGCCCTTCCCCGCCAGAATCCCCAGGTTCACGCCGTCCACTGCGCCAGACGCATTACCGAAACTCACCACCAACCCACGCGGCGCGACGCTGTCGAGTGAGGTCAGCCAGGTGTCCTTGCCGACGCCGTCGTACACCACCGGGACTTTTTTTCCGTCGGTCAATTCCAGTACGCGTTGTGCGACGTTTTCATGGCTGTAGTCGATGGTCGCCCAGGCACCGTTGGCCTTGGCCAGTGCGGCTTTCTCCGCCGAGCTCACTGTGCCGATCAACTTCACGCCCAACGCCTTGGCCCATTGGCAAGCCAAAGAGCCGACACCACCGGCGGCGGCGTGGAACAGGATGGTTTCGCCACCCTTGAGTTCATAAGTCTGACGCAGCAGGTATTGCACGGTCAGGCCCTTGAGCATCACGCCCGCCGCTTGTTCGAAGCTGATGGCCTCCGGCAGTTTCACCAGATTGGCCTCGGGCAAGACGTGAAGCTCGCTGTAGGCGCCCAACGGGCCGCTGCCATACGCCACGCGGTCACCGACCTTGAACCGGGTCACGTCGCTGCCGATCGCTTCGACCACGCCAGCGCCTTCCGCGCCCAAACCCGAAGGCAGGGCTGGAGGTGGGTAGAGACCGCTGCGGTAATAGGTGTCGATGAAGTTCAGACCGATGGCCTTGTTGGCCACACGCACGTCCTTCGGACCTGGCTCGGCAGGCTGGTAATCCACATATTCGAGCACTTCTGGGCCGCCATGGGCGCGGAACTGGATACGCTTTGCCATCTGTTCTCTCCTGAGGTCGTGTTACCAAGCGCCCTATCGGACTCCGAAGCTTGATCTTCGTCAACTGCGAAGGGGTAACTTGCGGTGTTATGCTACGCGCCCATTTGCGCAGGCTGAGCTCCGATGGAGCGCCGCGTAGCTTTGCCCGATTCAAGGTGATGACATGACGACCCGCACCGAGGCCGTAAAGGCCTATTTGCTCGACCTGCAAGACCGTATTTGTGCTGCCCTGGAAGCCGAAGACGGTGGCACGCGCTTCGTTGAAGATGCCTGGACCCGGCCTGCCGGCGGTGGCGGTCGTACCCGCGTGATTGAAAACGGGGCGTTGATTGAAAAGGGCGGCGTCAACTTTTCCCACGTTTTCGGCAGCGGTCTCCCACCGTCCGCCAGCGCCCACCGTCCGGAACTGGCCGGCCGTGGCTTCGAGGCCCTGGGCGTGTCGCTGGTGATTCACCCGCACAACCCGCATGTGCCGACGTCCCACGCCAACGTGCGTTTCTTCATCGCTGAAAAAGAAGGCGAAGAGCCGGTCTGGTGGTTCGGCGGCGGCTTCGACCTGACCCCGTATTACGGCAATGAAGAAGACTGCATCCACTGGCACCGCATCGCCGAGCAGGCCTGCGCGCCGTTCGGTGCGGATGTCTACCCGCGTTACAAGGCCTGGTGCGACAGCTACTTTCACATCAAGCATCGTCACGAGCCACGGGGTATCGGCGGCTTGTTCTTCGATGACCTGAACGAGTGGGACTTCGACACCAGTTTTGCCTTCATGCGCGCTATCGGCGATGCGTACATCGACGCCTACCTGCCGATCGTGCAGCGCCGCAAGAACGACACGTACACCGAAAAACAGCGGGAATTCCAGGAGTTCCGCCGTGGGCGTTATGTCGAGTTCAACCTGGTTTATGACCGTGGCACGCTGTTCGGCCTGCAATCGGGCGGGCGTACCGAATCGATCTTGATGTCGCTGCCGCCGCACGTGCGCTGGGGTTACGACTGGAAAGCCGAGCCTGGCAGCGAAGAAGCGCGTCTGACCGAGTACTTTCTGCAAGACCGCGATTGGTTGGCCAAAGGCTGACATCAAGGTTTTGGCTTACGTCGTCGAGGCTGCGAACAAGATCGCAGCCTTCGGCCGCTCCTACGGGTGAGGGTGTGTAGATGGATCGTTACGTCGTATTCGGTAACCCGATTGGCCACAGCAAGTCGCCGCTGATCCATCGCCTGTTCGCTGAACAGACTGCGCAGCAGCTCGACTACAGCACGTTGCTGGCGCCCCTGGACGACTTTTCCACCTGCGCCCGCTCCTTTTTCCTCGAAGGTCGCGGGGCGAACGTGACGGTGCCGTTCAAGGAAGAGGCCTATCGATTGGCCAACACCCTGACGGCGCGGGCGCAGCGGGCAGGCGCGGTGAATACCCTGAGCAAACTGGCGGATGGCAGTCTGTTGGGTGACAACACCGATGGCGCCGGGCTGGTGCGGGATTTGACGGTCAACCTGGGTTTCAGCCTCAAGGGCAAACGTATCCTGTTGCTCGGTGCGGGTGGTGCGGTGCGCGGCGCGTTGGAACCGTTGCTGGCCGAGCAGCCGGCATCGGTGATCATCGCCAACCGCACGGTGGAAAAAGCCGAGTTGCTGGCCGAGCTGTTTGCCGATCTGGGGCCGGTGGCGGCCAGCGGATTTGACTGGTTGCGCGAGTCGGTGGACCTGATCATCAACGCGACATCCGCCAGCCTGACCGGTGACGTGCCGCCGATTGCCAGCAGCCTGATCGAACCGGGCAAGACCGTGTGCTACGACATGATGTACGGAAAAGAGCCGACCTCGTTCTGCCGTTGGGCCAGTGAACACGGTGCGGCGGTGGCGATGGATGGGTTGGGGATGCTCGCCGAGCAAGCGGCGGAAGCGTTCTTCCTGTGGCGCGGCGTGCGTCCGGACACGGCGCTGGTGCTGGCTGAACTTCGCCGGCAGTTGGCCCTTTAACGTCAAAAGATCGCAGCCTGCGGCAGCTCAGGGTGAATTCCAATCCCATGTAGGAGCTGCCGCAGGCTGCGATCTTTTCAGTCTTCAAACCGGATCGGGCATTTCTCCGCGCCTTCCAGCTTCCTCAACTCTTCCACCACCTGCGGCCGCGCCCGGCGCAAGGTCAGGCTACGATCCTGGCGCAGCAATCGCCGCGCTTCCTGATGCAGCATTTCCACGCCTGAATAATCGATGAAGTTGATCTGCTGTGCCTCGATCACCACCCGCGCGCCGTGCATCCGTTGCAGGCGCACTTGCAGGTAATGGCTGGCGCCGAAGAAGATCGAGCCGCCGACCCGCAGGATGTCTTCTTCACCGTTGCGCCAATGCTGCACCCGCGGTTGCGAAGTGCGCTTGAGGTAGAAGAACAGCGACGCCAGCACGCCAGCGTAAATAGCGGTCTGCAACTCCAGCAGCAACGTGGCGAGGCAAGTCAGCGCCATCACCAGAAACTCGGCGCGGCTGACGCGCAACAACGCACGAATGCCGCGATGATCGACCAGACCCCAGGCAATCAACAGAATGCTGCCGGCCATGGCCGGGATCGGAATGTGCGCGATCAACTGGGCGCCAAAGATCGCAAACAGTGCCACCCACAACGCCGAAAAAATCCCGGCCAGCGGAGAGCAGGCTCCCGCTTCGTAGCTCAGGCCCGAGCGGGTGAATGACCCGGCCGACAGCGACCCGGAAAAAAACGCTCCGACGATGTTGGATAAGCCTTGAGCGCGGACTTCCTGATTAGCGTCGAGTAACTGCTGAGAGCGTGCGGAAATCGAGCGGGCAATCGACAGACTGGTCACCAACGCCAGCATGCCTACCGCCACTGCACTGGGTAGCAGGCGCAGGATCAGGTCGAGGTCCAGCGGCAACGGGCTGAAGGGCGGCAACTGACCGACAAACGCACTGACCAATTGCACATGCCCAAACATCGATGGCCAAAGCCAGACCAGCAATGCGCCCAGGACCAGCGTGATCAACAGCGTCGGCCAACGCGGTAACCACAGTTTCAGGATCACCCCCACGATCACGGTCGCCAACCCCAGGGCCAGCGAGGGCTTGTCCACTTCGCCGAGGTGTTTACACAGCAGGATAAAGCTGTCCAGCGCGGTGGCCTGGCTCGGCAAATCCAGCCCTAGCAGGTTGGGCAATTGGCCGATGGCAATCACCACGGCGGCGCCAAGGGTGAAACCGAGTACCACCGAGTGCGAGACGAAGTTCACCAGCGCGCCAAAGCGCAGCAGCCCCAGCAACCATTGGAAAACACCGGCCAGGAATGTCAGCAGCAGGATCAGCGTGACGTAGTCCTGCGAGGCCGGAACGGCCAGAGGACTGACGCTGGCGTACAGGACAATGGAGATGGCCGCTGTAGGACCGCAGATCAAATGCCACGACGAGCCCCACAGGCAGGCGATCAAAACCGGGATGATCGCAGCGTATAAGCCGTATTCCGGTGGGAGACCGGCAATCAGCGCGTAGGCGATGGATTGCGGCAACGCGAGAATCGCGCCGCTGAGGCCGACGATCAGGTCACGCCCGACGCTGGCGCGGGTTTGCCGGGGCAACCAGGAAAGGAAGGGGAAGAGTGAATGGCGGCTTGGCAGGGCCATGGGGCCTCTCGGGTTGGGTTTGGCGCAAGGGTAGCAGGACCACGCAATCATTGTGGCGAGGGAGCTTGCTGTGGCGAGGGGGCTTGCCCCCGTCCGATTGCGGAGCAATCGTAAAACCTTTGCATGCGGTGGACCTGATAAACCTGATGCAATGGTTTTGGGACCGCTGCGCGGTCCAGCGGGAGCAAGCTCCCTCGCCACAAAGGCACCTCCACGAAGGCTCTTTCACAGAGGCACTTATAGTTTGGCTTTGACCGCCGGCAACGCATCCTTGCCATCCAAGGTCTTGACCCCATCCAGCCACTTATCCAGCACCGCCGGGTTGGCCTTGATCCATGCCTTGGCGGCATCCGCGTTGCTGACTTTTTTGTTCACCACCTCGGACATGATGCTGTTCTCCATCTCCTGAGTGAAACTCAGGTTGGTCAGCAACTTGCCGACATTCGGGCAGGCCTGTGCATAACCTTTGCGGGTCAGGGTGTAGACGCTGCCGGTGTCGCCGAAGTATTTCTCGCCACCCTTCAGATAATGCATTTTCAGCTGCACGTTCATTGGGTGCGGGGTCCAGCCGAGGAAGGTTACGAACTTCTGTTTTTTCACCGCTCGGGATACTTCCGCCAGCATCGCCTGCTCGCTGGACTCGACCAGTTTCCACTGGCCCATGTCGAAGTCGTTCTTCTTGATGATCTCTTGCAGCGAAAGGTTCGCCGGCGCGCCGGAGCCGATGCCGTAGATCTTCTTGTCGAATTTGTCCGCGTACTTGTTCAGGTCGGCAAAGTTATGCACGCCGGCGTCCCAAACGTAATCCGGAACCGCAAGCGTGAACTCGGTGCCATCGAGGTTTTTCGCCAGTTGCGTGACATCGCCGGTCGCCACGAACTTGTCGTAGAAACCCTGCTGCGCCGGCATCCAGTTACCCAGGAACACATCCACCTGGCCGTCCTTCAACCCGCCAAAGGTGATCGGCACCGCGAGGGTATCGACCTTGGCCTTGTAGCCCATGCCATCCAGCAGAAACCCGGTGATGGCGTTGGTCGCGGCGATGTCGCTCCAGCCCGGGTCGGCCATCTTCACCGTCTCGCAGCTCTGATCGGCAAACGCCGATGCGCTGCCCAGTGCCAGGAGCCCGACCGTCAGTACTGTGGATAACTTTTGCATGGGCTTCCCCTTAACATTATTGGTTTTGGCAGGGTTGTGGATAACGTGCTTTACGTTCCAGATCGTCGAGGTCGATGTGGTTGCGCATGTATTGCTGACTGGCGTCCACCAGCGGCTGGTGATCCCAGCTCTTCAGCTTGCCGATCGTCAGGGCGTCGGCCACGAAACGCCGACGTCGCTGGCTCGCGAGCACTTGTTGGTGGATCGTCGGGATGTCCCACTTGGCCCGCGCTTCGGTGAGAAAATCTTCGAAAAGTTGGCGATGTTGTGGTGATTGGCTGAGTTCTTCAATTTCACGCGGGTCATTTTGTACATCGAAAAGCAGGCAAGGGTCGTCTTCGCTGTAGATGAACTTGTAGGCGCCACGGCGGATCATCATCAACGGGCTGATCGTGCCTTCGGCCATGTATTCGCCGAACACTTCGTCGTGACCGCCCTGCCCTTGCAGGTGCGGGACCAGCGAGCGGCCATCGAGTGGCAAGCCTGGCTCCAGCGAGCCTCCGGCCAGTTCGACGAAGGTTGGCAGCAAGTCGGCGGTGGATACCGAAGCACTGACTCGACCGGCACCGAACTGCCCCGGCGCACTGATCAACAGGGGCACCCGGGCGGCCATTTCGTACCAGTGCATTTTGTACCAGAGCCCGCGTTCGCCGAGCATGTCACCGTGGTCCCCGGAGAACACGATGACAGTGTCTTCGATCAACCCGGTTTCTTCGAGGGTTTGCAGGAGTTTGCCGACGTTGCTGTCGATATAGCTGCACGCGCCGAAATACGCACGGCGAGCGTCGCGGATCTTATCCACAGGCAGCGGCTTGTCCCACAGGTCGTAGACCTTGAGCAAACGCTGGGAATGCGGGTCGAGGTCATGCGGGTGCGGCGTTGTAGGCAACGGGATATCAGCATCGTCGTACAGATCCCAAAATGCCTTGGGAATCGTGTACGGGTCGTGGGGGTGGGTCATCGACACGGTCAGGCAGAACGGCTGATCGCCGTCTTCGCGAATGTGATCGAACAAATACTGTTGAGCCTTGAACACCACCTCTTCGTCGAAATCCAGCTGATTGGTGCGTACGCATGGTCCGGCTTGCAGCACCGACGACATGTTGTGGTACCAGGTCGGACGTACATCCGGTTTATCCCAGTTCACCGCCCAACCGTAATCGGCCGGGTAAATGTCACTGGTCAGGCGTTCTTCGTAGCCGTGCAACTGATCGGGACCGCAAAAGTGCATCTTTCCCGACAACGCGGTGCGGTAGCCGAGGCGACGCAGGTAGTGGGCATAAGTCGGTACATCGGCAGGGAAATCGGCCGCGTTGTCGTAGGCGCCAATCTTGCTCGGTAACTGGCCACTGACCAGGGTGAAGCGCGACGGCGCGCACAACGGGCTGTTGCAGTAAGCGGAGTCAAACACCACGCCTCCGGCGGCGAGGCGGCTCAAATTAGGCAGTTTGATAGGCGAAGGGCCATAGAACGGCAACATTGGCGCGGCCATTTGATCGGCCATGATGAAAAGAATGTTCTTGCGCTTCATGTGATCGCGGCATTCCATAGTGGATGTTTATGCGAGAGTGCTGGGATCGAGGATGTAACCCATGCACTTTGCGGTAAAGCCCATGCGCGGCAATGACTAGGATAAGCACAGCTTATGTATGACGCCCTCGGTGACCTGTCTCTGGATTTGCTCCGCGCCTTTGAAGCGGCGGCTCGCCAGCGCAGCTTTACCGCTGCCGCCAATGAACTTGGAACCACGCAACCGGCCATCAGCCAGCAGATCAAACGCCTGGAAGAACAGTTGGCGACGCGTTTGTTCGACCGCATTTATCGCGGCATCGAACTGACTGAGGCGGGAATGATCCTGTTCGAGCAAGTTCAGCTGGGTTTGCAGAACATAGACGCAGGATTGAGCGCGATCAGCTCACAGCAACAGCATGAAGTGCTGCAAGTCGCGACCGACTTTGCGTTCGCCGCTTATTGGCTGATGCCGCGCCTGCACCGTTTTCACGCGGCCAATCCTCAGGTGGACGTGAGCCTGGTCACCAGTGAACGCAGCCACAACATGCTGCGCACGGATATCGACGTGGCAGTGCTGTTTGGCGATGGTCGTTTCAAGCAAGGCGAAAGCCATTGGCTGTTCAGCGAAGAAGTGTTTCCGGTGTGCAGCCCGCAATTGTTGATTGATCGTCCACTGCCTCTGCCGACCCAATCCTTGTTGGAGTTTCCGCTGCTGCACCTGCGCGGTGAGAACAGCAGCAACTGGTTCGACTGGAGCGGCGTGTTCCGCGAACTGGGGATTACGTCACCGCCAGCCCCCGGGCAGTTGCGCTTCGATAACTACACCTTGCTGATTCAGGCTGCGATTGGCGGTCAGGGCGTGGCCATTGGCTGGCGGCACCTTGTGGATAACTTGCTGGCGCAGGGATTGTTGTGTCGACCGATTGCCGAGACGGCGATGTCCAGGCTTGGATATTACGTGGTACTGCCCCAGCGCAAACGGCGTGGGGCGTTGATTCAGCAATTCGTGGATTGGTTGATGGCCGAGCAGGCCAGCAGTGCGCAATCGCTGACAGGGCTGTCGTTTCCTTCGATTGCCGTTTGAACGTTAAAAGATCGCCCGAGCGCGGACCGAGCCTTCGGCAGCGCCTACCCAGGTTTACCGTGGCGTAACCGCCACAAAGTTCACATGTTCACCAACGTGCAGATTCAGCCGCAATTCATCGGCAATCCCCACGGCGACCCGGTTCAGTCGCTCCAGGGTTTCTGCCAGGCCCGGTTCCAGGCTGCTGCTGATGTGGGTGAAATGTTCGATACCGAGCCCTGCGACCGCCCACGGCGCGTTCACCATTGTCCACCGCAACGGGCTGCTTTGCAGGGCCTCGCGAATTTCTTCGGCAGCATGCAATTGCAATTGGTCTTCGGCCTCCGGGTCGTCCAGAACATCGAAATCGCCCACTAGAAATAACCGCGCAATGCCCGCCGCCTGCATGCCGTCAATCAACGCGTCCACCGCGAGCACCTGTTCGACCGGGCCGGGCACGAGGGTTTTCTCCACCGATTCGCTGTTGAACGGCAAACCTGGCGCGCCCAGCAGGCAGACGACCACAGAGCTGCCCGCCACGCTTTGTTTCACTCGTTTTGCGTCGAACAGATCGCCGGTCTTGGTGCGCAAACCGGGGCGCGGTGCGAGCGCGGTCAGGTCATCTAGGATGGCGATCACTTCATGTTGGCGGTGCAGCATTTCAGCCATCAGCGCACTGCCCAGGCTACTCATGGCACCATAAAGCACCACTTTCACCACCGGGGTTTCGGCATTTTTCATGCTGAGCTCCATTCTTTCCTGCCTATATGGCGTGTGACTCGCAGGAAACGGTGAGGGTTCGACCCGCTTCAGAGGGATTTCCATGCATCAGATCAAGGGCTATCACGCTCACGTGTATTTCGACGCCAATACGATCAATCAGGCGCGCACCTTGTGTGAGCTGGCGGCGCAGTTGTTCGTCCTGAAAATGGGCCGCGTGCATGAGCGCCCGGTCGGCCCGCACCCGGACTGGAGTTGCCAACTGGCATTCGGTCCGGAACTGATCGGCGAGGTGTTGCCGTGGCTGGCGCTCAATCGCAAAGGCTTGGTGGTGTTTCTGCACCCGGACACCGGCGACGATCTGTTGGACCACACCGAGCACGCGATCTGGATGGGCGCGATGCGCCCGCTCGACCTGTCTGCTTTTTGATCAGAGGGTTTCTTCTGGCTCGCCGGGCAAGTGATCCAGGTGGTCACGATGCCGCCGCTGACCCGACGGCAGATCGGGCAGCTCCTACAGATGTGATCAGTGCCGTAACGCCTCATGCCCCAACCCGACGACCGGCTGTAATTCCGCTCAACGCTTTCATCGCCGAAAGCTGGCTGAAAGCTTCCCCGATTAGGATCGCCCTCACTACCGGCAACAGACCGGTCGGCCAATGCCAGTGTTTTATCGCTCGCACAGCCCATTTAACAACAACAATGGTGACCCTGATGTCCTTTACTACCCGCCGCTTCGCTGCAACTCCGCCCGTACGTCTCGTGCTTCCCGTTCTGCGCTGATCCCCGCGATCCGCCCATTCCCTAGCCGCGCTACGCCTGGAGTATTCCCATGCTGACTTTCCTTGGCTTCGCCATGGTCATCACGTTCATGTTCCTGATCATGACCAAGCGCCTGTCCGCGCTGATCGCCCTGATCCTTATTCCAATCATCTTCGCCCTGTTCGGCGGCTTCGGTCCGAAAATCGGCCCGATGATGCTCGAAGGCATCACCAAACTTGCGCCGACCGGCGTGATGCTGATGTTCGCGATTCTGTACTTCGCCCTGATGATTGACTCCGGCCTGTTCGACCCGGCCGTGCGCAAGATTCTCAAAATGGTCAAGGGCGACCCGCTGAAGGTTTCGGTCGGCACCGCCGTGCTGGCGCTCGTCGTTTCCCTCGATGGTGACGGCGCGACCACTTACATGATCTGCGTGGCCGCCATGCTGCCGCTCTACAGCCGTATCGGCATGAGCCCGCGGATCATGGCCGGCCTGATCATCCTCGCCGGTGGTGTGATGAACATGACCCCATGGGGTGGCCCGACCGCCCGTGCGGCCAGTGCACTGCACGTGGACCCGTCCGACATCTTTGTGCCAATGATCCCGGCCATGGCCGCTGGTGTGATGGCGATCCTGGCCATTGCTTACTTCTACGGCAAACGTGAGCGTGCGCGCCTGGGCGAACTGCACCTGGTGGGCGATGAAGTCGACCACAGCGAAATCAGCGTGTCGCAGTTCCCGGATGCCCGTCGTCCGAAACTGATCTGGTTCAACGGTGCCCTGACCCTGGGCCTGATGTGCACCCTGGTTGCCGGCCTGCTGCCGTTGCCGGTGCTGTTCATGGTGGCGTTCAGTATTGCGATGATCGTCAACTACCCTTGCCTGCAACAACAGAAGGATCGCGTTGCGGCCCACGCCGGCAGCGTGCTGGCGGTGGTCGGTCTGATCTTTGCGGCGGGCATCTTCACCGGTATCCTGTCGGGCACCGGCATGGTCGATGCCATGTCGAAAAGCTTGCTGGCGGTGATTCCGGACTTTCTCGGCCCGTACCTGGCGGTGATTACCGCGCTGGTGAGCATGCCGTTCACGTTCTTCATGTCGAACGATGCATTTTATTACGGCGTGTTACCGGTACTTGCCGAAGCCGCCAGCCATTACGGTATAACCGCGGTGGAAATGGCACGTGCCTCGATCGTCGGTCAGCCCGTCCACCTGTTGAGCCCGCTGGTACCATCGACTTACCTGTTGGTGGCTTTGGCCGGCATCGACTTCGGTGACCACCAGCGCTTCACCCTGAAGTGGGCAGTGCTGGTTTGTATCTGCATACTGATTGCTGCGCTGCTGTTGGGGACTTTCCCGATGTTCAGCACTCTATAAGCCCAAGACTCGCCACTTCGGGTCCAGGCTTCGTGATAAGAAGCCGGGCCCGCTTTGGTTTAAACAATCGCTCAAAGGAATACACATGGAATGGCTGACCAACCCTGAAATCTGGGTTGCCTTCTTCACCCTGACCGCCCTGGAAATCGTCCTGGGTATCGATAACATCATCATGATTTCGATCCTGGTCAGCCGCATGCCCAAGCACATGCAGGCGCGCACCCGGATTTTCGGTCTGGCGCTGGCCATGATCACGCGAATCCTGCTGCTGCTGTCGATCACCTGGGTCATGCGCCTGACGACCGACCTGTTCGAAGTGTTCGGCCAGGGCATTTCCGGGCGTGACCTGATCCTGTTCTTCGGTGGCCTGTTCCTGTTGTGGAAGAGCTCGCAAGAGATGTACCACGCGCTGGAAGGTGAAGACGAAACCAACGATACACCGGGCGGCAAGGGCGGCAACTTCCTCTACACCATCGTCCAGATCGCGATCATCGACATCGTGTTCTCGCTGGACTCGGTGATTACTGCGGTCGGCATGGTTTCCCATGTTCCGGTCATGGTCGCGGCGATCATCGTGGCGGTGCTGGTGATGATGCTGGCTTCGGGCAAGATCAGCGAATTCATCGAAAGGCACCCGTCGCTGAAAATGCTGGCGCTGTCGTTCCTACTGATCGTCGGTACCGTGCTGATTGCCGACTCCCTGGGCGTGCATGTGCCAAAAGGCTACGTCTACTTCGCCATGGCGTTTTCGCTGGCGGTTGAAGCGATCAACATCAAGATGCGCTCTTCCATCGCGAAAAAGCGCAAGCAGAAGGATCCGGTAAAACTGCGCAAGGATATTCCGGGGCAGTAACCCTGTGGCAACGAAGCTCTCTGAAAGATGAGCTTTTGTGGCGAGGGAGCTTGCTCCCGCTCGGCTGCGCAGCAGTCGTGAACCATTGCATGCGGTATGTCTGACAAATTGCATGCAATGGTTTCAGGGGCGCTTCGCGACCCAACGGGAGCAAGCTCCCTCGCCACAGTCCTTCGGTGGTTATCAGGACGTGCGAAAAAGGAGCCTTCGCAGGCTCCTTTTTTATGGCCCGCATAAATCTCATTTCATGACAGTTCTGTTTCAATCCCTTCTTTAGCTATGCGATGCTGGCGCTCAGTCCGTTAGCCAACTACAGCTTAAGTACCAGAACGTAAAACGTCGCGCGGTACCGTCAATTTGCTCCTTTGGGGCGCTACACCACAGGGGGTCTGTATGCTCACCCTGCTCAATCTGCTTTCCGCCGTGGCCCTGTTGATCTGGGGCACGCACATCGTCCGAACCGGCATCCTGCGGGTCTACGGCACCAACTTGCGTCATGTCATCAGCCATAATATGACCAACCGCTGGCTGGCTTTCCTCTCCGGCATCGCCGTGACGGCGATGGTCCAGAGCAGCAATGCCACCGCCATGCTGGTCACCTCGTTTGTCGGCCAGGGCCTGATGGCGCTGACCCCGGCGCTGGTCACCATGCTCGGTGCGGATGTCGGCACGGCGCTGATGGCGCGGGTGCTGACGTTCGATCTGTCGTGGTTGTCGCCGCTGCTGATTTTTGTCGGGGTGATTTTCTTTCTGTCCCGCAAGCAGACCCGACTCGGGCAGATGGGCCGTGTCGCCATTGGCTTGGGGCTGATCATTCTGGCGCTGCAACTGATTGTCGAAGCGGCGCACCCGATTACCCATGCCAAAGGGGTGAAGGTGATTTTCGCCTCGCTGACCGGCGACATCTTGCTCGACGCCTTGGTCGGCGCGCTGTTCGCGATGATTTCCTACTCCAGCCTGGCTGCCGTGCTGCTCACCGCGACGCTGGCTGGCGCCAATGTGATCAGCCTGCCAGTGGCCATCGGGCTAGTGATCGGCGCCAATATCGGCAGCGGCGTGCTCGCCTTCCTCAGCACCAGCATGCAGAACGCCGCCGGGCGCCAAGTGGCATTGGGCAGCCTGCTGTACAAACTGATTGGTCTTGTATTGATCATCCCGGTACTCGGTCCGTTGGTGCGCTGGCTCGATGGCCTCGACTTCAGCCCGCAGGAACTGGTGATTGGCTTCCACTTGCTCTACAACACCGTGCGCTGTCTGATCCTGTTGCCCACCGCCGCGCCGATGGCCAGGTTTTGTGCCTGGGTGTTGCCGGAGCGCCCAGTGGCCAACGGCATGGCTAAACCCCGGCACCTCGACCCGACGGCGCTGGTGACGCCGGGTTTGGCACTGGCCAACGCGGCCCGGGAAACCCTGCGCATGGGCGACCTGATCGACAGCATGCTCGAAGCCATGCTCGACGTTTTGCAGGGCAAGCAAACTGCCGTCACCCAGGAGATGCGCCGTCTGACCGACGATGTCGAAGCGCTCTACAGCGCGATCAAACTGTATCTGGCGCAAATGCCTCGGGAAGATCTCAGTGATCAGGACAGCCGGCGCTGGGCGGAAATCATCGAGCTGGCGATCAACCTGAAACTGGCCAGCGACTTGATCGAACGCATGCTGCGCAAGGTCCAGCAGCAGAAAACCTCGCAACGTCGGTCGTTTTCCGAAGTCGGGCTGGACGAATTGACCGTGCTGCAAACTCAGTTGATTTCCAACTTGCGGCTTGGGATGTCGGTATTTCTCAGCGGTGATCCGGAAAGCGCGCGCCAGCTGGTGCGTGAAAAACGTCGTTTTCGCGCACAGGAACGCCGTCTGGCCCACGCTCATGTCAGCCGTTTGCAACGTAAGATCGTGCAAAGTATCGAAACCAGTTCGTTGCACCTGGAGTTGATTGCCGACATGAAGCGCCTGAACTCGCTGTTTTGCAGCAGTGCCTATGTGGTGCTGGAAACGCACGACACCGGTGCGCTGGTGGTCGACGATTTGGCGGACATCACGCATTCTCCCTGAACGTCCACAGTGGCCTGAAGTCTGTTGAATTCACGCAAGCCGTATGGAAGCTCGTTATGCGTTGTCTGTTGTTCGCCTGTCTGTTGCTGGGTTCTTTTCCTTCGTTTGCCCTGGATCGCTTCCAGGTCGAGGGCTACACGCTGCGCAACGGTTTGCAGTTGCTGCTCAAACCCGGCACTGAGCGCGGGCACGTGGCGATCCGCCTGGTGGTCGGCGTGGGCCTGGATGATTTCAGCTGCGATGAAAAAGAGCTGCCGCATTTGCTCGAACATTTGCTGTTCAGCGGCATCGATGCCAGTGGCGAAGGTGGCCTGGAAGAACGCATGCAGTCGCTGGGCGGTGAGTGGAACGCCTTCACCAGCAACGCCGACACCACGTTTGTGATCGAAGCCCCGGCGAAGAACCAGCGCAAGGTGCTCGACCTGTTGCTGGCGCTGCTGACCCAGACCCGCTTCGACGACAACGCCATCAACGCCGCCAAGCAAGTGGTCGAGCGCGAGGATGGCGGGCACTACACGCACCTGCAACGCTGGCTCGATCGCCAGGACCTGGGCCACACCGCCAGCAACCAGCTGGCCGTGGAACTGGGCCTCAAATGCCCCGAGCGGGCGCAGGTCAATCACCTGACCCGCGAACAGCTGGAGCGTGTGCGCAAGGCCTGGTATGCGCCGAACAACATGACCCTGATCGTGGTCGGCGACCTCGACAAGTTGCTGCCGGCCTATCTGGATCGCACCTACGGCGCTCTCGACGCGATCAACCCCAGCGAACATCCGCCGCTGCCGCAAATCCAGGCCAGCGCTGCCCATGAGCGCACCCTGACGCGCGGGTTCGTGGGCGATGGCGCCAAGTTGCACTGGTTGGTACCGGAGCCGGTGCTGCAGGATCAGCACGACGAAACCTTCGACCTGCTCAAGGATTACCTCGACTGGGCGCTCTATCGCCAGTTGCGCCTGGCGCACAGCTTGTCTTATGGACCGTGGGCCGAGCGCGAGGTGTTCGGTGGCGTCGGCTTCATGAGCCTCAATGCCGACCTGGAGCGCGAGGATGTGGCCGAAGCCGAACAGGTGCTGGAGGAGTTGAAAGCCCAATTACTCAAGGATGGTCTCAACGCCGAGACCTTCAACCGCCTCAAGCAGGCCGCCATTGCCCGCCAGGCCTGGGCCGTGCAGGGCAATAGCGCACTGGCCGATTACTACTGGAGCGCCATTGGCGACTACGAGGACGACCGTTTCGCCAACCCGGCCAGGGAACTGCAAGCGGTGTCGTTGCAAGAGGCGAACAAGGCGATGCGCGAATTGCTCTTGCAGCCGGGGTATCTGCGGGTCGAGAAGCCTTTGTTGAGTGATGATCAATTGGTGTGGACGATTGCCGGGGTGTTGGGGTTGATCGTCTTGATGTTGGTGGGCTGGCGTTTGCACCGCAGAAAGTGACCATTCCTGGTGGCTGGTTACTCACTGTGGCGAGGGGGCTTGCCCCCGTTGGGCCGCGCAGCGGCCCCAAAAACAGCAGGCCCTGATCCATCAGGCCCATAGGGTAACTCTGATTTGGGGCTGCTTCGCAACCCAACGGGGGCAAGCCCCCTCGCCACAGGGGCGCGCCAGCGGTACCCTGTCGAGGATTTTCCCCACGACTACTGTGAAACGCCGAATGCCGAACCTGACCCTTTTCTTACAGCGCATCCTCGAATTGATGAAGCGCTATCCGGGGGTCATTGCGCTCGGTGGTTTTGTCTCCGGGGTCGGTAGCTTCATTCTGGTCGACCGCCAGCAAGGCCTGGCGAGCTGGATCACCACCATCATGCTGATCAGCTGGATCTGGCTGATGCTGGAAAACAGCCTGACCAAGCTGTTCACGCGCATCTTCAAGCGTGAAATCCCGCAGCCGCTGTTGCGTTACGCGACGCAGATGATCCATCAGGAAAGCTTGTTCTTCGTCCTGCCGTTCTTTTTCATCACCACGACCTGGAACAGCGGCCAGTTGTTTTTCACCGGACTGTTGAGCATCGCGGCACTCATTTCGATCATCGACCCGCTCTACTACAAGTGGCTGGCCCCGCGGCGCTGGGCGTTCCTGGCGCTGCACACCCTGACCCTGTTTGCCGCCCTGCTCACGGCGTTGCCGGTGATCATGCACCTGACCACGTCGCAGAGTTTCAAATGGGCGCTGGGCATCGCCGTGCTGTTGTCGTTCCCGAGCCTGGCGTCGATTTTCCCGATCCGCACCGTGCGCAACGCCCTGGCGATCCTGATTATCACCGTGGGCATCGGCGGCGTCGGCTGGGTGTTGCGTTCATGGGTGCCGCCGGCCACGTTGTGGATGACCGACGTGGCCATCAGCACGCAAATGCAGGACCGCATCCCTGGCGCCAGCCTCGACGAAGTCAGCGTCGAGCAGATCCGCGGTGGCGGGCTTTATGCGTACACCGCGATCAACGCCCCGCGTGGCCTGGACGAGCGGATTTACCATGTGTGGAAATTCAACGGCAAAGAGGTCGATCGCATCCCGCTGGATATCCATGGCGGGCGCAAGGAAGGTTACCGGGCGTGGACCCACAAGCAGAATTTCCCCGGCAATCCGGCCGGTAAATGGCAGGTCCGGGTGTTGACCGAAGACGGCCAGTTGATCGGCGTACTGCGCTTCGTCGTCACGGACAGCACAGCGATCAAAGAAAAGTAACCGGGTTCGTGCTATTACGTAGATCTGCCTGATAGCCGAACAAGCAAGGAGCTTATGACCAGCAGCTCAATGGCCGGCGATGCCCGACTGGATACTTCGCTCACCCCTGCATGGTTGCGGGTGACGGGCGACTGGACGCTTGCCCACTACGCCGACCTCAAGCAGCTGAGCGAAAAACTCCGCGGCCAGTATGACACCGATACCCAGATCGATCTCAACGGTCTTGGCACCCTCGATACGGCGGGCGCCTCGTTGTTGGTGGAACTGCTGGGTTCCGAGCGCATCGGCCGCTCTGCCCAGCATCCCGATTGCACCCTTTCTTCCGCTGATCGCGCGTTGCTGCAAACGGTGTACTGCTCGCTGACCGACTTCTGCGTTCCGGTCAAAGAACCGGAAATCAGCGTCAGCATTCAATTGCTCACCCGCATCGGCCGCGCCGTGGACACCGTCTGGCAGGACACCCTGCAACTGCTGGGCTTCGTCGGCCTGATCATCGAAACCATCGCCCGCGGCCTGTTTCGTCCCAAGTGCTGGCGCATCACACCGATGGTCTCGCACATCGAACAAACGGGCCTGGACGCCGCGCCCATCGTGGCCCTGCTGACCTTTCTGGTCGGTGCCGTGGTGGCGTTTCTAGGGGCGACGGTGCTGGCGACGTTCGGCGCCAGCGTGTTTACCGTGGACCTTGTGGGGTTTGCCTTCCTGCGCGAATTCGGTGTGTTGCTGACCGCGATCCTGATGGCCGGGCGAACCGCCAGTTCGTTCACGGCGCAGATCGGCTCGATGAAGGCCAACGAGGAAATCGACGCCATCCGCACCCTGGGTCTCGATCCGATGGAGTTGCTGGTGGTGCCGCGTGTGTTGGCCCTGCTGGTTGCGCTGCCGATGCTGACCTTTCTGGCGATGATTTCGGGGATTATCGGTGGCGCCGTGGTCTGCGCGGTGTCGCTGGATATTTCGCCAGCGATGTTCCTGTCGCTGCTGCAATCGGACATCGGTGTTCAGCACTTTCTGGTGGGCATGGTCAAAGCGCCGCTCTTCGCCTTCCTGATCGCCGCCATCGGTTGCCTCGAAGGCTTCAAGGTCAGCGGCAGCGCTGAATCCGTGGGTGCCCACACCACGTCGAGTGTGGTGCAGTCGATTTTCGTGGTGATCGTGCTCGACGCGGTGGCCGCGCTGTTTTTCATGGAGATGGGCTGGTGAGTCGTGAACCCCGAGCGCCCTCCGAGGCGGTGATTGAAGTGCGTGGTCTGTGCAATCGCTTTGGCCGCCAGAGCGTGCACGAAAACCTTGACCTGGATTTGTACAAGGGCGAAATCCTCGCCGTGGTCGGCGGTTCCGGCAGCGGCAAATCGGTGCTGCTGCGCAGCATTGTCGGTTTGCGTCAGCCCAGCGAAGGCATGGTGAAAGTCTTCGGCAAGAACCTGCCAAGCTTGTCTGAGCATGAGCGCTCATTGGTGGAACGGCGCTTTGGCGTGCTGTTCCAGAAAGGCGCGCTGTTCTCGTCGCTGACGGTGACCGAGAACGTTGCCCTGCCCTTGATCGAGCACGCGGGTTTGAGCCGCAACGACGCCGAGCACCTGGCGGCGGTGAAAATGGCCCTGGCCGGGTTGCCGTTGTCGGCGGCGGACAAGTATCCGGCGTCGCTATCAGGCGGCATGATCAAACGTGCAGCCCTCGCCCGTGCACTGGCACTGGACCCGGACATCCTGTTTCTCGACGAGCCCACCGCCGGCCTCGATCCGATTGGCGCCGCGGCGTTCGATCAGTTGATCCTGACCCTGCGCGACGCATTGGGCTTGAGTGTGTTTCTGGTGACCCACGACCTCGACACGCTCTACACCATCACCGACCGGGTGGCGGTGCTGGCGCAGAAAAAAGTGCTGGTGGCGGACGCCATCGACAAGGTCTCGGAAACCGACGACGCGTGGATTCACGAATACTTCCATGGCCCTCGCGGCCGCGCGGCGCTGACGGCCGCCCAACAGCTTCACGAGGTCTGACATGGAAACCCGAGCCCATCATGTGTTGATCGGCCTGTTCACCGTGATCGTGGTGGCAGGCGCCCTGCTTTTCGGTTTGTTCCTGGCCAAGTCCAGCGTCGACACCGAGTTCAAGGATTACGAAGTCGTGTTCAACGAGGCGGTCAGCGGCCTGTCCAAGGGCAGTTCCGTGCAGTACAGCGGGATCAAGGTCGGCGACGTGGTGACGCTGCGCCTGGACCCGAAAGACCCGCGCCGGGTGCTGGCACGGATCCGTCTGGCCGGCGATACCCCGGTCAAGGAAGACACCCAGGCCAAACTGGCCCTGACCGGCGTCACCGGAACCTCGATCATCCAGCTCAGCGGCGGTACACCACAAAGCCCGACGCTCAAGGGCAAGGACGGCAACCTGCCGACCATCGTCGCTTCGCCGTCGCCCATCGCCCGTTTGCTCAATGACAGTGAAGACCTGATGGCCGGGGTGAGCACGCTGATGCATAACGCCAACCGGATGTTCTCCACGGCCAACATCGAGAACATCAGCAAGACCCTGGCGCATCTGGAGCAAACCACCGGAGCCATTGCCGATCAGCGCGGCGATATCCGTCAGGCCATGCAGCAACTGGCCTCGGTCGGCAAGCAGGCCAACAGCATGCTCGAGCAGACCACGGCCCTGATGCGTAACGCCAACGGTCTGCTCAATGACAACGGTAAACAGATGTTCAGCAGCGCCGAGCACGCCATGAAGTCCCTGGAGCAGAGCACCGCCACCATCAACAAATTGCTCGCCGCCAACGAAGACTCAATCAACAGCGGCATGCAGGGCTTCAACGGCCTGGCCCCGGCGGTGCGCGAGCTGCGCGAAACCCTGACGTCCTTGCGCACCATCTCCCAACGCCTGGAAGCCAACCCCAGCGGTTACCTGCTGGGCAGTGACAAGACCAAGGAATTCACACCATGAAGCTGTCCCGAATGGCCTTGCTCGCCAGCGTTACCCTGATTTGTTCGTGCTCGATCCTTCCCAAGCCTGAGCCCTTCGAGATCTATCGATTGCCGTCGGCCCAGAGCGCATCGGCCAGCCATGCCACGCCGCAGCACTGGTCGCTGCGCCTGACAAAATTCCAGTCCAGCGAAGCGTTGAACAGTCCGAACATTGCAGTGATTCCCCAGGGCGATGTGTTCAGCCACTACAAGGGTTCACGCTGGAGCGACCCGGCGCCGGTGTTGCTGCGCAATCGTCTGCTGGACGGTTTTCAGCGTGACGGACGGGTGGCGCTGTTGAGCACCGATGACAGCCTTTTTCATGGCGACCTGGAACTGGGCGGCAATCTGCAGGCCTTCCAGACCGAGTACCAAGGTACCTCGGCGAGCGTGGTCGTGCGCCTGGATGCTTTGCTGGTGCGCGGTTACGACCAGCGCATCCTCGCCAGCCGCCGCTTTGAAGTGCGCCAGCCGCTGAATGATGTGCAGGTGCCAGCAGTGGTGGCCGGGTTTGGTCAGGCGAATGATCAGTTGACCACGCAGGTGGTGAACTGGGCGGTTGAACAAGGGCAGAGGCTCGCCCCGCCACCCAGACCCTGATGCAGTCCTCTGTAATTGGATGGACTCGCCCACGCCGAGGCGTCAATGCGCCACGGTGGCAGTCTAAGAAGCCAACGGCAGCGAGGGCGAGTCCATGAAAAAGAATACGACGCTTAAACAGTCCCTGTCTTCAACCG
>NZ_FYDY01000013.1:0-139127 GCF_900187435.1 Pseudomonas sp. Irchel s3b5 | reverse complement strand
CCAAGCTCAGCACTGAGGGCTCGCTCGATCAAAGCCTTCTTGAACGCCGCAGAGGCGTCCTCAATGGCTTCAGCGGTCATCGGTCCATCGGTGAATTGCTCGAGCAGCTCTTTCGGGATTTTCGGTAACTCTCGCAACGCGGGTTTCTTTTTGGTTGGCATACATGCACCTCTTACTCATGTTATGCCCGAACACAAAATTTCTGACACCCCCCGTATATTTTAGATCGCTTTCAAAAACATGTTTCAGATAATTATACCAACGAGCACAAAAGACACCGAAATCGTCGCAATCACTTACTTTAGCTTCAAAAGGTAACGATGCAAGAACTCCAATATTCTGCTCATACCTCGTTTGCAAACAATCATCACCTTCACATTCCATCAACGATAAAAATGCAGACCCATTCAGTAATGCTTGCCGATCAACCCCAAAGTAACGCAGAACGCCTTTATCATCTCTGTGTAGAAGATCAATTGTCTTGCGCATCGCCTCATGATCTGGAGCGTTTGCAACACTCCCGGTTTTTCGCTGTTTGAAACTCAGAGTATCCGTCAACATCGCTAGCACTCGAAATAGACAGGGCCGGAAAAACCGGCCCTGTATTCAGGTTAGGTCAGCAGCCGCAGCCGAGAACGGTGCAACTCAGGGTCCCGCACGACATATTGGTGCACATGGTTTCACCACCGACGTCAGCCTGGCCAGCACTTACATAGGCTTCGAACTCGGAATCCAGCTCACCGGACAGATCCATAATTTGCTCTTGCATGGTATTTCTCCTGACAAAAATAATTGCCTTAGTTGGCACCAGCAAACTTACCACTCACTAAAGATCCGTACAGCCCATCATTTAAAACCGAATGTAAGTAGCCCAGCCAGCACAATCAAAAACAGATTAAAACCCTCATTCAATCTAATGCAACACTTAATACAACCACACCACCCGAATATCAATAAAACCAACCCTGCCTACACTAACCCCCACATCAACCCTTACAAAAAAGCAAAAACATCAAACAAAAGATAGAGAACAGAAATACCCCCATAAAAAACGCCCGCTTAAGGCGGGCGCTTGATATCAATTATTTGAATTACATTGGGTTCGTGCTTACTTAATCCGCGGCAACTCGCGCAAACCCTTCACGAATTTTTTCTTCCGGCAAATCATCGGCGATGAACACGATCACGCTTTCACGTGCCTCGCCCTCTGCCCACTCGGTGTCCCAGTCGAAACCGTATAGTTTGAGCACACCCTGGAACACCATGCGGCGTGGTTCGCCCAGGATGCTCAGCACACCTTTGTAGCGCAGCAATTGCTTGCCATGCTCCTCGAGCAGTTCGTTCATGAACTCGCTGAGCTTGTCGATATCCAGCGGCTTTTCGGTGCGCAGCACCAGGCTGGAAATACGATCGATGGAGGGGCCCTGGCTGACCGGACGCAAACTCACGCCGCCTCCGAGGTCGGCATTGAGGTTGAAACCGCGCACGTCGAGCAACTCAGCCAAATCGATCTTGCCGTGGTCGACCACGCGGATCGGTGCACGGCGGTTGATCCGGGTCAGGCGCTCGCTCAATGCGGTGAAGGTTGGCTCGTCGACCAGATCACGTTTGCTCACCAGCAAGCGGTCGGCGAAACCGATCTGCGCCTGGGCGATGGTCTGGGTCAGGTGAACGTCGGCGTGCGCGGCGTCGACCAATGTAATGATGCCGTCGAGGATGTAGCGCTCACGCAGTTCCTCGTCGATGAAGAAGGTCTGTGCCACCGGGGCCGGGTCGGCCAGGCCGGTGCATTCGATCACCAGGCGGTCGAAGGCGATGTCGCCGCTGTCGAGGCGCTCGAGCAGCAGGTACAAGGCTTTGGTCAGGTCGGTGTGAATGGTGCAGCAGACGCAGCCGTTGGACAGCGTCATCACTTGTACCGGCTCGTCGCCCAACAGTTGGGTGTCGATACCGGCGTCACTGAATTCGTTCTCGATCACGGCGATTTTCAGGCCGTGCTCGGCTTTGAGCAGATGGCGCAGCAAGGTGGTTTTGCCAGCGCCGAGGAAGCCGCTGAGGATTGTGACTGGAATAGGCGCTGACACAATAAGGTCTCCAAGGTGCAGAAAAAACTGTAGGAGCCGGCTTGCTGGCGATGGCGATTTCCAGAACGCCATCGCCAGCAAGCCGGCTCCTACAGAGATGATTGTTGCCTAAGTGCCTTGTTTCAACAGCACTTGGGCCCACCCTTGCCACCGTAACGCGCTTCCTGACGTTCGCGGAAGAACGCTTCGTAATCCATCATCGGTTTGTCCGGGTGCTTGGTCTGCATATGCTCGACGTAGTTGTCGTAGTCGGGCATGCCGACCATCAGGCGCGCAGCCTGACCGAGGTATTTACCGAGGCGACTCAGGTCATTGAACATGGTGCAAATCCTCGATTACGCGTCCGGCAGTGCCTGGAATGGCGATTCTTTATCCGTACGCTCTTTTTTGCCCCAGGCGGCGATGCCAACCTTGAGCGCATAGAACAGGATGCTGAACACCACGAACAGGAACAGCGCGGTCAGCGTTGCGTTGGTGTAGGCGTTGAAGATCACGTGTTGCATTTGCTCAACGCTCTTGGCCGGGGCGAGGATCTGGCCGTTGGCCAGGGCATCGCTGTATTTCTTCGCCAGGGCCAGGAAGCCGATCGCCGGGTTGGCGTCGAACAGCTTGATGAAGCCTGCGGTGGTGGTGCAGATCAGCAACCACACGGCCGGCAACATGGTGACCCAGACATACCGCTGGCGCTTCATCTTGATCAGCACCACGGTGCCGAGCATCAGCGCGATACCGGCCAGCATCTGGTTGGAGATACCGAACAGCGGCCACAAGGTGTTGATGCCGCCCAGCGGATCGATCACGCCCTGGTACAGCAACCAGCCCCACATCGCCACACAACCGGCGGTGGCAATCAGGTTGGCGGTCCAGGATTCGGTGCGTTTCAGCGCTGGCACGAACGAGCCAAGCAAGTCCTGCAGCATGAAACGCCCGGCACGGGTACCGGCGTCGACTGCGGTCAGGATAAACAGCGCTTCGAACAGGATCGCGAAGTGGTACCAGAACGCCATGGTGTTTTCACCCGGCAGGACGCTGTGCAGGATTTGCGCAATACCGACCGCCAGGGTCGGTGCGCCGCCGGCACGGGCCAGAATGGTGGTTTCACCAATGTCGTGGGCCACCGCTTGCAGCGCTTCCGGGGTGATTGCAAAGCCCCAGCTGCTGACGGCTTGCGCCACTGCGACCACATCACCACCGACCACGGCCGGAGGGCTGTTCATGGCGAAGTACACGCCTGGCTCGATCACCGACGCGGCGACCATGGCCATGATGGCGACGAACGACTCCATCAGCATGCCGCCGTACCCGATGTAACGGGCGTTGGTTTCGTTATCCAGCAGCTTCGGCGTGGTGCCGGAAGCGATCAGCGAGTGGAAACCCGAGACCGCACCACAGGCGATGGTGATGAACAGGAACGGGAACAGACCGCCCTTCCAAACCGGACCGGTGCCGTCGACGAACTGGGTCAGCGCCGGCATTTTCAGCTCGGGCATGGTCACCAGAATGCCAATCGCCAGGGCGACGATGGTGCCGATTTTCAGGAAGGTAGAGAGGTAGTCACGCGGTGCCAGGATCAGCCACACCGGCAATACCGCCGCGACAAAACCGTAGCCGATCAGCATCCAGGTGATCTGGATGCCGGTAAAGGTAAAGACCTTGGCCCACACCGGATCCGCAGCAATTTGCCCGCCGAGCCAGATCGACCCGAGCAGCAACAGCACGCCAATCACCGAGATCTCACCGATGCGACCCGGTCGGATGTAGCGCATGTAGATGCCCATGAACATCGCGATCGGGATGGTCGCCATCACCGTGAAAATACCCCACGGGCTTTCGGCCAGGGCTTTCACGACGATCAATGCCAGCACCGCGAGGATGATGATCATGATCAGGAAGCAGCCAAACAGCGCAATGGTGCCGGGAATGCGGCCCATTTCCTCGCGGACCATGTCCCCCAGGGAACGGCCGTTGCGACGGGTGGACATGAACAGGACCATGAAGTCCTGAACGGCACCCGCCAGCACCACGCCGGCGATCAGCCACAGCGTGCCGGGCAGATAACCCATCTGCGCCGCCAACACCGGGCCCACTAATGGCCCCGCGCCGGCGATGGCCGCGAAGTGGTGACCGAAAAGGATATGTTTGTTGGTTGGAACGTAGTCCAGACCGTCGTTGTTGAGCACGGCGGGGGTGGCCCGTCGCGGGTCGAGTTGCATCACATTGTTGGCGATGAACAGACTGTAGTAGCGATACGCAACCAGATAGATGGCCACGGCAGCGACCACAATCCACAAGGCGTTGATCGCCTCGCCCCTGCGTAATGCCACAACGCCCAGCGCGCACGCACCTATGATTGCCAGCAACAACCAGGGTAAATGGCGTAGCAGGCTATTATTATTTTTCATTTTTTTATTCCAGCCAGAGTGGACAAGAAGACAGCCACAACGAGTTTAGCGCTCCTGACGACAAAGGCCATACCCAACGTTGGTCTAGAGCCCTGCCCTGGCTGGCAGGTACCGACAATGCGGGTCTATAGTCAGCGAACATCAAGAGGATTGCGCCATGAGCGAGCACGCTGCCGATCGCCGTCGCTTCAAACGTATCGCGTTCGATGCCCGAACCGAACTGAGCCAGGGAGAGTACATCTGGCCGGTGAAGTTGATTGATGTGTCGCTCAAGGGCTTGCTGATCAAGCGACCTGAACCTTGGCTGGGCAATGATGAGCAGGACTTTTCAGTCGACATTCATTTGAGCGAAGACATCAACATTTTCATGGATGTGCACCTGACCCACGAAGAACACGGCCAGATCGGCTTCGTCTGCCGGCACATAAGCCTGGAGTCCATTGAGCGCCTGCGTCGACTGATCGAGCTCAACCTGGCCGACGAGCAGGCGCTTGAACGCGAGTTGGGCGAACTGATCGAAATCTGATCACGTAGAGGGACTGTATTTTATTCGAAGAGCGCGTCGAGGGCCTGTTCCAGTCGCGTCACTGCAATGATCTGCAACCCTGCCGGCGACTCCTTCGGCGCATTGCCCTTGGGCACGATGGCCCGTTTGAAGCCGTGCTTGGCGGCTTCTTTCAAGCGCTCCTGACCGCTCGGCACCGGACGGACTTCACCGGACAACCCGACTTCACCGAATACCAGCAAATCGTGTGGCAGCGGACGGTTGCGTAGGCTGGACATCACGGCCGCCATCAACGCCAGGTCTGACGCGGTTTCCAGCACTTTCACCCCACCGACCACGTTGAGAAACACATCCTGATCGTGGGTGGGGATGCCACCATGACGGTGCAACACCGCCAGCAACATCGCCAAGCGGTTCTGATCCAGCCCGAGCGTGACCCGACGCGGATTAGCCAGGTGGCTGTCATCCACCAGCGCCTGGACTTCCACCAGCATCGGCCGGGTGCCTTCCCAAGTCGCCATGACCACACTGCCCGGGACTTCTTCCTGAGCACGGGTCAGAAAAATCGCAGACGGGTTGGAGACTTCTTTCAGGCCTTTGTCGGTCATGCCGAAAACGCCCAGTTCGTTGACCGCGCCGAAACGGTTCTTCACCGCCCGCAACAGGCGCAAACGGCCATCGGACTCACCTTCGAAATACAACACGGTGTCGACCATGTGTTCCAGCACTCGCGGACCGGCCAAAGCGCCTTCCTTGGTCACGTGGCCCACCAGGAAAATCGCCGTGCCGCTCTGCTTGGCATAACGCACCAGCAACGCCGCACTCTCGCGCACCTGGGATACACCGCCGGGAGCCGATTGCAGTTGCTCGGTGAAGATGGTCTGGATCGAATCGATCACCATCACTTTGGGTTTTTCCACCCGGGCCGTGGCGATGATGGTTTCAATGCAGGTCTCAGTCATGACCCGCAGCTGATCCTGGGGCAAACCGAGTCGCCGGGCACGCATGGCTACTTGTTGCTGGGACTCTTCGCCAGTGACGTACAACGCGGGCATGCTTTTGGCGAGGTTGCACAAGGTTTGCAACAGAATGGTTGACTTGCCGATGCCGGGGTCACCACCGATCAGCACGACCGAACCGTCGACGAGGCCTCCGCCCAGTACCCGATCCAGTTCGCTGGACGCGGTAGAGAAACGCGGTATCTCCTCGACGCTGACCTCTGCCAGTGTCTTGATCTGCGCCTGCTGGCCGGTCCAACCGGTACGACCGCTGGGCGCTGCTGCCCCGCCGCTTTCCACCATGGTTTCGGTGAGCGTGTTCCAGGCGCCGCATTCACCGCACTGGCCAGCCCACTTGGGGAAGGTTGAGCCGCACTCGGTGCAGCCGTACATGCGCTTGGCCTTGGCCATCGGAACTCCCGGAAAAAAACGCGATGATAGCTCAGGTTGAGCCCATCAGCGCGGCAAGATGATGACTGATGTTTTGGAGTTCAATGATGTATCCGTTTAACTGGCATTTATCGAGACACGATCACTGCGCAATTAACTCTTGTATAAGTTTTCTGTATCAGAACCTATACAAACCCGACGATGATCACCAAGGATCCCACACAAAACCTATACAACCTTTAACCAGTTCAATATGCACTGCACAATTAGCCAGAGAGAACGCTTCTTGTTTGAATTATTTTAAACAAGACATTCAAACCTAATACCTTTCCATTACAACCTTCACGCTGCGCAACAATTCAATGCACCGTTCACAGCACTTGCACAAACTAACTCTTTAGATAATTAGCCGTCTAAACGCCTAATAAATACAACTGACCGAACCTGCCAGATAGCGCTGAATATCGCTCGGCACATTCATGATGAAACTTCAGGGCCGTCCACAACCCGGGCCCCATCTTCGAGCACTCCCTGCGCCCTTTTCACCGATGGCCTGGCTGATAGCACGCTAATGCTGTGAGAGGTTGTTTCGAGCAAGAAGCGATCAGCTGATTTACACTGCCCTCATCAATCTCATCTGTAACAAGGAAATAACCTATGGGCGTGCTCAATGAATTCAAGGCCTTCGCGGTCAAAGGCAACGTGGTCGACATGGCTGTCGGCATCATCATCGGCGCTGCTTTCGGCAAGATCGTTACGTCGTTTGTCGGCGACCTGATCATGCCGCCAATCGGGATGCTGATCGGTGGCGTGGACTTCAGTGACCTGGCGATTACGCTCAAAGCTGCGGACGGTGCCGCCCCGGCGGTGATGCTTTCATACGGCAAATTCATTCAGACCATCATCGACTTCATCATCGTCGCCTTCGCGATCTTCATGGGTGTCAAAGCCATCAACCGCCTGAAGCGCGAAGAATCCGTGGCGCCTTCCCTGCCGCCGGTTCCGACCAAGGAAGAAGAGTTGCTGGGCGAGATCCGCGACCTGCTGAAGGCCCAGAACAACAGGCCTTGAATGCATTGGCTGGATAAAAAACGGCGCCCGTGAGGCGCCGTTTTTTTTACCAGAAGTTTTCCACCGCCACCTGCCCGGGTCGTCGGCTCAAGCTCAGGTGCATGTCGCGCTGCTTGAGCAGTTTGCGTGTGTCATCGATCATTTGCGGGTTACCGCACAGCATCACCCGCGAGTGCTCAGGGCTCAGCGCTACGCCAGCCGCCCGCTCCAGCTCGCCATTTTCGATGAGCGTCGTGATTCGTCCGTTCAGGGTTCCGGGATGCAGTTCGCGCGTGACCGTCGCGATGAATTGCAGTTTATGTGCGTACTCCGCCAGATACTCTCGTTGTGCCAGCCCGGCAATCAGCGCCTGATAGGCCAATTCCCGGGTTTCACGCACGCTGTAGACCAGAATGATGCGCTCAAATTTCTCCCAGACCTCGAAGTCCTGAAGTATCGAAAGAAACGGGGCAATGCCCGTGCCGGTGGATAACAGCCACAGGTCACGCCCGTCGACAAAACGGTCAAGCGTCAGGTAACCAAAGGCCTGGCGGTCAACCAGCAGTGTATCGCCGATACCCAGGCGACTGAGCTCGCTGGTGAACTCGCCTCCCGGGACGACGATGGAAAAGAACTCCAGGAACTCATCAAAGGGCGATGACACCATGGAATAGGCGCGCCATACCGTACTGCCATCCGCTCTGATAACCCCCAGCCGTGCAAACTGCCCTGCGCGAAAACGGAAGCCTGTATCACGGGTGGTGCGCAACGTGAACAGGTTCTCCGTCAACGGCTGTACGTCGAGCAAGGTCTGATGCGTGAATTTCTCTTCGCTGGCGGTCATGGGGCGCTCCATTCAACAGATACGGGCAGTGTCCCGCAAAGTCCGGAGCGTAACCACCCATAGTTTGTAATGTCTTTAATGCCTGTAAGTTATTGATATTGAATTATCACGTTCGATAACAACATTAAATGTCAGATGGCATTTCAATAGTACTCTTCTGATTAAGAACCAGAGGTGTACTTTTTCTTATTTACAAGAGCAAAAAAGTCACAGCGTTGCGCTAGGAATTATCCTACACTCGTGGCGTGCCGGATTTCGGATCCAAGAAAGCACCCAGAGGACTCGCGCAAATGGAGAGCAAGAATGGAGATCTGGAAGGAATCACAGCTTAAAACGCTTTCACATACACAAGAGATCAATACTGCCTACCGATTGTCGCTTAATTTTATCAGGAATCTCGGATACGAATTTTGTGGATTTTCAGTAACGTCTAACAGCAGTGCGGCAGATTTAAATATTGTGAACCTGAACAATTTCCCTCGGATGAGGAGTCATCCGCCTGAACCAAACAGCGTTATCCACAAAAACCCGATAGTAGCCCATTGCAATCAATCCGAGCTGCCGATTCTCTGGAGCGAAGAGCTTTTTTCCCGGGTGCCACGGCTTTGGCAAACGCTGCAACATCAAGGTTTGCACCACGGCTGGTCGCAAGCGATCCACGATGAAGAAACAGGATTGCTCAGCATCCTGAGCCTGGCAAGAAGCCACTGCCCGATTTCAGCCTTTGAGCTGTATGAAAACATGGGGTTCACGGTTTTCATCAGCCGCCACCTGCACGCCTTGGCAGCCCGGACACACCCGAAAAAACCGCCCTGCCTCGAGACATCACCATTATCGGTGCGGGAAATAGAAGTATTGAGGCTGTCAGCCGATGGCAAGACCGCCTTTGAGATCTCCAAGATTCTCAGTTTGAGTGAACGCACAGTCAATTTTCATGTACACAAAGCCATCCAGAAGCTAGGCGTTAACAACAAAATGGCGGCAGTCATCGCCGCGACCAGGTCCGGAGCCATCTGAAAACGCTCACCAGCGGGAAAACCTGCGAGTAATCCCACCGAAAAAAAAGTACCATTTGCGACCCTCCTGAGTGATGACGCGTGATCCTTTCGCGACGCAATACACTCGGACGGCTCCGCCCGCTTCAACGCCCTCGGGCTGCGGAACATCCGTTGACAACCCAGAGCCCCGCCCCATGCCTTTGCTCGAAACACCTTTCGCCAACCTTGACCTGATCCGTCAGCCGGAACAGCAAAACGAACCGCTGCAAGCCTTCGATGCCGCTGACGAATACCTGCTCAACTATCTGGCCGAACAGCAACCGACAGCGGACACCCGGGTGTTGGTGCTCAACGACAGCTTCGGCGCTTTGGCCGCCAGTCTGGCAGGAAAAGTCCAGGTGATCAGCAGTGGTGATTCGTACCTGGCCGCACAGGGGCTGGAAAAAAACCTTGTACGCAACGGCTTGGCGTTTGATGCCGTGGCGAGCGTGCCGGCCAGCGAAGCGTTGGTCGGGCCGTTCGATCGCGTGCTGGTCCGGGTACCGAAAACCCTGGCACTGCTGGAAGAGCAACTGATCCGCCTGCAAAGCCAATTGGCGCCCGGCGCTCAAGTGATTGCCGGTGCCATGATCAAGCATTTACCAAGGGCGGCGGGCGACTTGCTGGAGCGTTACATCGGTCCGGTGCAAGCCTCGTTGGCGGTGAAAAAGGCGCGTTTATTGATCGCAACAGCCGAAACCAAAGCGCCCGCCACTTCACCCTACCCGACTCGTTATCGACTCGAAACGCCTGCGATTGAACTGCTCAACCACGCCAATGTGTTCTGTCGCGAAGGCCTGGACATTGGCACGCGAGCCTTCTTGCCGCACCTGCCAAAAAACCTGGGTACGGCGCGGGTCGCCGATCTCGGCTGCGGCAACGGGGTATTGGCTATCGCCAGCGCCCTGCAAAATCCGCAAGCCCACTACACGCTGGTGGATGAATCGTACATGGCCGTGCAATCGGCCGGCGAAAACTGGCGCGCGGCGCTGAGTGACCGGGAAGTGATCGTGCGCGCCGATGACGGTCTGGCCGGGCAGGAACCGCAATCGCTGGACGTGGTGCTGTGCAACCCACCCTTTCATCAGCAACAGGTCGTGGGCGACTTTCTCGCCTGGAGGATGTTTCAGCAGGCCCGGGAAGCGCTGGTCGTGGGGGGCGCGCTGTACATCGTCGGTAATCGTCACCTTGGCTATCACAGCAAACTGGCGCGGTTGTTCCGTGGTGTCGAGCAAGTGGCGGCCAATCCGAAATTCGTGATCCTCAAGGCACGCAAGTAACAGGCAAAAAAAACCCTCCAGCCGGAGGGTTGTAAATCCGCGCCTGATGGCGACGGGATGGGATGTCTGGTGGTTCAGTGGGTGGTCAGGCCAGCGGCGTTCATGAACATGCGCATCAGGCTGGCGACGATGAACAATGCACCGACGCTGCCCGCCCAGATCATGGCCAACCAGCCAAGCCGCTGCCACAGCGGCTTTTTTTCGGCTTCTTCAATGTCGTGCAAGGTGTGTTTGCCGCTCATTGTTTAGACCTCCTTTAGTGGTAACCATCCTCGTGGGTCACCTTGCCGCGGAACACGTAGTAGCTCCAGAAGGTGTAACCCAGGATGAACGGGATGATGAACAGCGTGCCTACCAGCATGAAGCCTTGGCTCTGCGGCGGTGCGGCGGCGTCCCAGATCGAGATCGACGGCGGCACGATATTCGGCCACAGGCTGATACCCAGCCCACTGTAGCCGAGGAAGATCAGCACCAGCGTCAGCAGGAACGGCGTGTAATGCGCGTTGCGTGCGACGGCGCGGATCAGGCCGTACATCGTGACCAACACCAGAATCGGTACCGGCAGGAACCAGAACAGGTTCGGCAAGGTGAACCAGCGCGCCGCAATCTCGGCGTGGGCCAGCGGGGTCCAGATGCTGACGATGCCGATCACCGCCAACAACACGAACGCCAAGGGCCGCGCCAGGTCGTGCATCTGTTCCTGCAACTTGCCTTCGGTCTTCATGATCAGCCATGTACAACCGAGCAGCGCATACGCCACGACGAGGGCCGCACCACAGAACATCGTGAACGGTGTCAGCCAGTCCAGTGAACCACCAGCAAACTGCCGATTGACCACTGGCAGCCCATCGATGAAAGCCCCGAGCGCAACACCCTGGAAGAATGTTGCAGTGACCGAGCCACCGATGAACGCCTTGTCCCACAAGTGTCGTTTGTCGTCCCTGGCCTTGAAGCGGAACTCGAAGGCCACACCACGGAAAATCAGCCCGATCAGCATGAAAATCAGCGGCAGATACAACGCCGAAAGCACCACCGAATAAGCCAGCGGGAAGGCGCCGAACAGCGCTGCACCACCCAGTACCAGCCAGGTTTCGTTGCCGTCCCACACAGGGGCGACGGTGTTCATCATCACGTCACGGTCGGTTTTGCCCGGAATGAACGGGAAGAGAATCCCGATACCCAGATCGAAGCCGTCCATGACCACGTACATCATGATGCCGAAGATGATGATCACGGCCCAGATCAGCGGAAGATCAATACCCATGATTCAAATCTCCTTGGTCACGGTGTGGCCGGCATCAGCGTGATCGTCGTCGGCGGCGGACAGCGGACGGGCGGGCGTGCGTTTCTGGCCGGGGCCACCGTCGTTGGTTTCCTTGCCTTCGTCGATCTTCGGCCCTTTGCGCACCAGGCGCATCATGTAGCCAAGACCGGCGCCGAACAGCGCGAAATACACCACGACGAACAGGATCAGGGTGATGCTCATCTGCATGAAGCTATGGTTGGAGGACGCGTCCGCCGTGCGCATCAAGCCATACACCACCCATGGCTGACGGCCGATTTCCGTGGTGAACCAGCCAGCGAGAATCGCGATCAGGCCGGACGGTCCCATCCATAACGCCAGGTACAGGAACGGTCGCGAGGTGTAGAGCTTGTCGCGCTTGCGCAGCCACAAGCTCCACAACCCGGTGAAGACCATCAGGAAACCCAGACCAACCATGATCCGGAACGACCAGAACACGATGGTCGAATTCGGCCGGTCTTCAGGCGGGAACTCCTTGAGCGCCGGCACCTGTTTGTCCAGCGAGTGCGTGAGGATCAGGCTGCCGAGGTACGGAATTTCGACGGCGAATTTGGTTCTCTCTTCTTTCATGTCCGGCCAGCCGAACAGGATCAACGGCGTCGCCTCGTCACCTTTGTTTTCCCAGTGTCCCTCGATCGCGGCGATTTTCGCTGGCTGATGCTTGAGCGTGTTAAGGCCGTGGAAGTCACCGATGACGGCCTGGATCGGCGCGACAATCAGGGCCATCCACATCGCCATCGAGAGCATTTTACGGATCGCCGGGTTGTCCTTGCCGCGCAACAAATGCCAGGCCGCCGAGGAGCCGACGAAGAACGCAGTCGCAACGAACGCCGCCGTTGCCATGTGCATCAGGCGGTACGGGAACGACGGGTTGAAGATCACCGCCAGCCAGTCGGTCGGAATCACCTGGCCGTTGATAATTTCAAAACCTTGCGGGGTCTGCATCCAGCTATTGGACGCGAGAATCCAGAAGGTCGAGATGAGTGTGCCTATGGCCACCATGACCGTGGCAAAGAAGTGCAGGCCGCGTCCGACTTTGTTCCAGCCGAACAGCATGACCCCGAGGAACCCGGCCTCGAGGAAGAATGCGGTCAACACTTCATAGGTCAATAGCGGACCGGTCACGGACCCGGCGAAGTCCGAGAAGCGGCTCCAGTTGGTGCCGAACTGATAGGCCATGACCAGGCCCGAGACCACCCCCATGCCGAAGTTGACGGCAAAGATCTTCGACCAGAAGTGGTAGAGGTCACGGTAGATGTCGTTATGGGTTTTCAGCCACAGGCCTTCGAGTACCGCCAGGTAACTCGCCAGACCGATGGTGATGGCCGGAAACAGGATATGGAACGAGATGGTGAACGCGAACTGAATTCGGGCGAGATCAAGTGCCTCTAAACCGAACATAAGTCTTCCTCTGTCAGGTAGTACGGCTGCGGGCTGAAAGCCTGCACCCACGGCCCCCACGGGTATGGACTGTGGCGAATCTCTGTTTGTTCTTTTTTTATACGCATCACAACGCAGGGTCTGGCCAACCGGCCACCGGATCAATTCCGTTTGAGGGTTTTGATCTGGATCAATCAACGTTGAAAGAGTAGTCCCATTTCCGGGGATGACTCGCGTGGTCTTTTGCCGCGTGACAAGTTGCCTCAGGGTTGGCGAAATGGCCTGAAACATTCTTGGTGTGGCGAGGGAGCCTGCTCCCTCGCCACATGATTTTCCATTGAGTGGACAATCGATGTCTGGCTAACTAAATTTTCCGTCACTGCAACTTCCTGTTACAGGTTGATGATAACCTCGCCATTCCCCTCCCCCAGATTTGCCGCAGATGCCCAGCCAAGAGCCCTTGCTGTTACGTCACCATCGTCCGTTCCTAGCGTTCTGGCTGGCCCGGGTTTTCACCGCCAGCGGTTTTCAGATGCTCACGGTGGCCATCGGCTGGAACCTGTACCAACTGACGGGCAACGTACTCGACCTCGGGCTGGTCGGCCTGGTGGAGTTCGCCCCACGCGTGTTGTTCATGCTGCACACCGGGCACGTCGCGGATCGCTATGACCGGCGCAAGGTCGCGGCGATCTGCCAGTCGTTGCAAGCACTGATCGCCCTGTCGCTGGCCATTGGCAGTGCGACCGATCATGTCACTCGGGAATTGATCTTCATCCTCGCCTTTCTGCTCGGTGCGGCCCGCTCCTTCGAAATGCCGACCACTCAGGCCCTGCTGCCGAGCATCGTGCCCAGCGCGTTGTTTCCCCGGGCTGTTGCTGCCGCGCAGTCGGCCCAGCAATCGGCAACCATCGTCGCGCCAGCCCTCGGCGGTTTGCTCTATGCCTTCGGCAGTGTCTGGGTGTATGGCCCCACCGTGCTCCTTTACGTGATCGCCTGTTCCTTGATGCTCAACCTGCCCGCACGGCAAACGCCGCTGAACAAAGGCAAGGCCACGCTGGATTCGCTGCTGGCAGGTATTCGCTTCATTCGCAGCCGACCGGACATTCTCGGGGCTATCTCGCTGGATTTGTTTGCCGTGCTGCTGGGGGGTGCAACGGCGCTGCTGCCGGTATTCGCCAAGGACATTTTGCTGACCGGACCGTGGGGGCTCGGCCTGTTGCGCTCGTCACCGGCAGTGGGTGCCTTGCTGATGTCACTGTTCCTGGCGCGATTTGCCGTGGAACGCAACGTCGGCCGCGTGATGTTTACGGCCGTGGGTGTGTTCGGCGTGGCGACCATCGCCTTCGGCCTGTCGACCTCGTTCTGGTTCTCGCTCGCCGTGCTGGTGGTGCTGGGCGCCGCCGACATGATCAGCATGGTGATCCGCGCGTCGTTCGTACAACTCGAAACCCCGGACGAAATGCGCGGCCGGGTCAGCGCCGTGAACGGGTTGTTCATCGGTGCTTCCAACCAGCTGGGCGAATTTGAATCGGGGTTGACCGCCCACTGGTTCGGTACCGTACCGGCCGTGGTCATGGGTGGCATCGGTACGCTGGTGGTGACCGGCACCTGGATCAAGCTGTTCCCGAGCCTGGCCAATCGCGACCGGATGCATGTGCCCAAGGAAGAAGTGAAGGCCTGACCCTCACTTGACCAACAACTCCCCCGCCACTGCCGAACGCGTGGCTTTGCCGCAGAGTTGCTCGACCAGGGCCAGGGCAAACGCCAATGCCGCGCCCGAGCCTTGGGCGGTGATGCAATTGCCGTCGACCACCACCGGCTGATCGACGAAATTGCAACCCGACAGCTGATGACTGGCCGAAGGCAGGCAGGTCATGCGCCGTTGCCGCAATACACCGAAGGCTTGCAGCGCCACCGCAGGCGCTTCGGCGATACCGGCGAACAGGCGACCGGTTGCGGCCTGGTCCTTGATCAATTGTTGCAAGGGTTGATGGCCCGCCAAGTGCTGCACCCCGACCGCACCACCCGGCAAGGCGATCAGGTCGAAAGGTTGAGCGAGCAAATCCACCAACATCGCATCGCAGGTCAGGCGGGTACCGCGGGCGCAGGTCAACATCCGTCGGCCCTCGATGCTCGCCACCACGACTTCGACCTGAGCGCGGCGCAGCACATCGATCAGCATAACTGTTTGCAAATCATCGGTGCCCTCGGCGAGGGCAATCAAGGCACGAAAGGTCATGGGCTACGATCCAAAGAATGATTCTTAAAGCGTAGTCAGCTTTCCCGCCCCTGTTCGGGACTGGTCGTTACTTGATGTGAAGCTGCGTCGACAGCGTATTGCCCGGCGCGTTGAGCGAGGTGTTGCTGAAGCTGAAAGTGCCTTCCTGTTTGCCCGCGAGATCGAAGGCATATAAATAGCCGACGGTTTTTTCCCCCGGGGTGCAGGTGGTCAGGTTGCCATTCCTGAAAGCACAGACCGGCGTGCGGGTGCCATTCACTTCGAAACCGTCCAGCGCGACACGGGGCTCACGGCCGTAACCGACTTCCAGCACGTAAACAAGAATGTTCGAGCCGCTGTGGTCACAGCGCGTCTGTTTTTGTCCCTCGTCGATGCTTTCGACGCCGCAGGAAGGTGAAGCGACCTTGAGCACCTTCACTTCACTCAAGCGCGGGGCCGATGCTGCCTCGGCCGCTTGGGTCCCGAAAAACAACGCCATCAATACGCCAAATACGCCAGCCAGACGCTTTTTCATGCAGGACCTGTCCACCTCAAAAAACAGCGCGCAGTATGGCGCACTTGGCTTTCTCGCAAAACATCGACGACGATCACAGCCATAAGCAGCCATAACCCCACGCTGCTGGTATGATGCGCGGCTTTTTCCGGTCCACAGTATTTTTCAGGCGCGTTCTGCGGTCTGTGCTTTGCTGTTGAGGTCGATACATTCACGGCGCCGGGCGCGCCACGGGGAGCAGACATGCTGGAAAGGCTGTTTCAACTCAAGGCACACAACACCAACGTGCGGACCGAGATTCTGGCGGGCGTCACGACCTTCTTGGCCATGGCCTACATTCTGTTCGTCAACCCGAGCATCCTCGGTGAGACCGGCATGGACAAGGGCGCGGTGTTCGTCGCCACCTGTCTGGCAGCCGCTATCGGCTCCGCAGTCATGGGCCTGATCGCCAACTACCCGATCGCGCTCGCACCGGGCATGGGCCTCAATGCCTTCTTCACTTATACCGTGGTCCTGCACATGGGCCATACCTGGCAAGTGGCGCTGGGTGCGGTGTTCATCTCGGCGGTGTGCTTCTTCCTGCTGTCGATCTTCCGCATCCGCGAATGGATCATCAACAGCATCCCGCTGCCGCTGCGCTCGGCGATTGCCGCCGGTATCGGCCTGTTCCTGGCGCTGATCGCCCTGCACAACGCCGGCATCGTGGTCAGCAACCCGGCGACCATGGTTGGCCTCGGTGACCTGAAACAACCGGCACCGATCCTCGCCACCCTCGGTTTCGCCCTGATCGTCGCCCTTGAAGCCCTCGCCGTGCGCGGTGCGGTGCTGATCGGCATTCTGGTGGTGACCATTATTGCCATCGTCATGGGCTTCACCCCGTTCGGCGGCGTGATGTCGATGCCGCCATCGCTGGCGCCGACGTTCCTGCAACTGGATATCAAAGGCGCACTGGACATCGGTCTGGTCAGCGTGATTTTCGCCTTCCTGTTCGTCGACCTGTTCGACAACTCCGGCACCCTGATCGGCGTCGCCAAGCGCGCCGGCTTGATGGGCAAGGACGGCCATATGCCGAAAATGGGCCGTGCGCTGATCGCTGACAGTACAGCCGCGATGGCCGGTTCCCTGCTGGGCACCTCGACCACCACCAGTTACATCGAATCTGCTGCGGGCGTGAGTGCCGGGGGCCGCACCGGCCTGACCGCCATCGTCGTGGCGATCCTGTTCCTGCTGGCGTTGTTCTTCTCGCCACTGGCCGCCAGCGTTCCCGCCTTCGCCACTGCGCCAGCGCTGCTGTTCGTCGCCGTGCTGATGACTTCCGGCCTGGCCGAAATAGACTGGGACGACATCACCGTCGCCGCGCCGGTGGTCATCACCGCGCTGGCCATGCCGTTCACTTATTCCATCGCCAACGGCATCGCCTTTGGCTTCATTGCCTGGACCGCCATCAAGTTGATGTCCGGTCGCGGCCGTGAGCTGAACCCGGCGCTGGTGATCCTGTCGATTCTGTTCGTGATCAAGCTCGGTTGGTTCAACGCATGACTTTTGATTCCCAGGCCTACGCCGCACAGCTCGAAGACAAGGTCACGCGCTTGCGTGACCTGCTGGCCCCGTTCGATGCGCCCGAGCCGACCGTGTTCGACTCACCGCTGCAGAACTTCCGCCTGCGCGCCGAATTTCGCCTGTGGCGTGAAGCCGGCGATCGTCATTACGCGATGTTTTCCCAGGAAGACAAACGCACGCCGATCCTGATCGAAGCGTTCCCGATTGCCAGCCTGCGCATCAATGAACTGATGCCCAAGCTCAAGGCCGCGTGGCAAGCCAGTGCGCCCCTGAGCAACAAGCTGTTCCAGGTGGAGTTCCTGACCACCCTGGCCGGCGATGCGATGATCACTTTGTGCTATCACCGTCCGCTGGACGAGCACTGGCACGCGGCGGCCACAAAACTGGCAGCCGACCTGAACGTCAGCATCATCGGCCGTTCCAAGGGCAAGCGCGAAGTCATCGGTCTCGATTACGTCGTCGAGAAGCTGGAAGTCGGCGGCCGCACCTTCAGCTACCGCCAGCCAGAAGGCGCGTTCACCCAGCCCAACGGCACGGTGAACCAGAAAATGCTCAACTGGGCATACGATGCGCTTGGCGATCGCTCCGATGATTTGCTAGAGCTGTATTGCGGCAACGGCAACTTCACCCTGCCCCTCGCCACCCGCGTGCGCAAAGTGCTGGCCACTGAAATCAGCAAGACCTCGGTCAACGCAGCCTTGAGCAACCTCAGCGAAAACGCTGTGGATAACGTCACTCTGGTGCGTTTATCCGCCGAAGAGCTGACCGAAGCCCTGAACGAAGTGCGCCCGTTCCGTCGCCTGCACGGCATCGACCTCAAGAGCTACGAGTTCGGCAGCGTCTTCGTCGACCCGCCGCGCGCCGGCATGGACCCGGACACGTGCGAGCTGACCCGACGCTTCGACAACATCCTGTACATCTCCTGCAACCCGGAGACCCTAGCAGCCAACATCGCCCAACTGCACGACACGCATCGCATCACCCAATGCGCGATGTTCGACCAGTTCCCGTGGACTCACCACATGGAATCCGGAGTGTTGTTGACCCGGCGTTGATTGCATCTGCAACCTACAAAAAAACCGTCCTCGTGACGGTTTTTTTGTATTAAGTGCTCAAGCCTTATGGCGAGCGCTCGCGGCCGTTTACTCTGCTGTACCCGCAAAGTCGCCATGTGCCGCTGCGCTTGAGGGCGTTCATCGATTTCCTCGTCGAGCGTTTGCCGCGTTAAACGCTGAAAGTGTCCGATCACCGCCCAGAAACAGCCCGCGAGCATTCACGTCAATTGACCGAATTAACCAGTTAGTACAATTTATCTCCACAGGCTGAAATCTTCGGCCGATTCCAAAAATAATAAGTGGAGAGATTGCGATGTCCCCTATCGTTCTGGTGCTCAACGGCCCGAACCTGAACCTGCTCGGCACCCGCGAACCGGCAACCTACGGCCATGAAACCCTGGCCGATATTTCGGCCCTGTGCGGACGCGCGGGCGAGGAGTTCGGCCTGACGGTGGAGTTTCGCCAGACCAATCATGAAGGCGAATTGCTCGACTGGATTCACGCCGCCCGTGGTCGCTGCGCCGGGATCGTGATCAACCCGGCGGCGTGGACGCACACTTCCGTCGCCATCCGCGACGCGTTGGTTGCCAGCGAACTGCCGGTGATCGAAGTCCACTTGTCCAACGTCCACGCCCGTGAACCCTTCCGCCACCACTCGTTTGTATCCGCCATCGCAACGGCCGTGCTTGCCGGTTTCGGCAGCCATGGCTATCGCCTGGCGCTGGAGTATTTCAGTCAGCGTTTGAAGGGGTGACCACCGTGACTCAGAACTCCGTGATCCTGGCCGGGCTGATCGGCGCCGGCATTCAGGCCTCCCGCACGCCTGCGCTGCATGAGCATGAAGGCGATGCCCAAGGTCTGCGTTATCTCTATCGCTTGATTGACCTTGATCAGTTGAAGCTCGACAGCAATGCCCTGCCCGACCTGTTGATGGCGGCCGAGCGCATGAACTACACCGGGCTGAACATTACCTTTCCGTGCAAGCAGGCGATCATCCCGCTCCTCGACGAACTGTCGCCGGAGGCGCGCGGCATCGGTGCGGTCAACACGGTGGTGCTCAAGGATGGCAAGCGCATCGGCCACAACACCGATTGCCTTGGATTTGCCGAGGGATTTCGCCGGGGCCTGAAAGGCGTTGCCGTTGAGCGTGTCGTCCAGATGGGCGCCGGCGGAGCAGGTGCGGCGGTGGCCCACGCATTGTTGAGCGAAGGCGTACAACAGCTGAGTATTTTCGACGTGGATATCAGCCGCGCCCAAAGCCTCGCCGACAATCTGAACCAGCATTTCGGCAATGGTCGTGCGGTGGCCGGGCATGATTTGGCGCTGACGCTGGCCCAGGCTGATGGTCTGGTGAACACCACGCCGATGGGCATGAAAAAACTGCCGGGCATGCCGGTGCCGGTGGAGCTGCTGCGCGCCGAACTGTGGGTCGCGGAGATCGTCTACTTCCCGCTGGAAACCGAACTGCTGCGCAACGCCCGCGCCCTCGGTTGCCGGACGCTGGATGGCGGCAACATGGCGGTGTTTCAGGCGGTGAAGGCGTTCGAGTTGTTCAGCGGCGTGGTGCCGGATGCCCAGCGCATGCTTGAGCATTTCCAGAGCATGAATGACTGAAGCGCCAACCCTGGATGTTTCGTAGGAGCCGGCTTGCTGGCGAAGCAGGCGATGCGGTGAATCAGGTCAGCCGCCTTCGCTGGCAAGCCAGCTCCTACAGGGTGTTGCGTGAATGTGATTGGTTGAGAACCAAGACAATCAAGCCTGCAAGTAACGCAACACCGACTCACAAATCATCTCGCGATGACGTTGTTTGACCGCCTCGGCCGGCAGGTCGATCTGAAAAATCTCACCCACGGTATGGCGGTTCGAAACCCGATAGAAGCAGAACGAGCTGATCAGCAGATGCACATCCAGCGGCACCAGGCCTGCGCGGAAAACACCTTCCTCGACACCCCGACGCAGAATCACTCCGAGGGAATCAAGCACGGTGTTGTTCATCGCCCTGATCGCATCGGAACGCTTCACAAACTCGGCGTTGTGAATGTTTTCGATGCTGACAATCCGCACGAAATCAACGTTACGGTCGTGGTGATCAAAGGTGAATTCAACCAGACGTCGAATCGCTTCTACCGGCGCCAACTCTGTCAGGTGCAAGCGGCTTTCGGTGTTGCGAATATCGCCGTAGAGCTTCTCCAGCACCTCGACGTAGAGCTGTTCCTTACTGCCGAAGTAGTAATAGATCATGCGCTTTGAGGTGTGGATGCGCTCGGCGATTGCGTCGACGCGGGCACCGGACAGCCCCTGCTGGACGAACTCGACGATCGCCTCCTGCAGGATGTTTTCGCGGGTCTTTTCCGGGTTGTTCTTGCGACTCTTGCGCGGCTCGGCAACGGTCTGGTCGGGCACTGGGGAGGGTTCTGAAATAGTTGTCATCGCGGGCTCACGGCCATCACTGCACAGGCTGGCGATTATGGGCCGCGCGGCACAGTGAAGGAAGCCGCGCGGTAGCGCTTTTGTCGCCGTGATTACGATTTTCCTACAACTTTGTCTGACGTACGGCGCCGCTTCTGGATTTTGCCATCGCCGCCAACCGCACCGCTACGTTAGCCGCACCGTAACCGGCGTAACCGTTCTTGCGCTGGATGATCTCGAAGAAAAACCGCCCTTCGAACGGCTCGGTGTACACATGAAACAGCTCGCCGCCGTGGGCATCGCGGTCGTACAGCACGTTGTAATACGCCAGTTCGCTGAGGAACTCATCGTCGAAATCGAAGCGTGCCGCCAGGTCATCGTAGTAATTGAGCGGGATGTCCAGCAGCGGCACGCCCGCCTCTTTCGCTCGGCTGACCTGGGCGAAGATATCGTCACAATCAAACGCGATGTGATGCACCCCGGAGCCGCGATAACTCGACAGCGCGTGTGAGATCGCGGTGTTGCGGTTCTCGGAAATGTTCAGCGGCAGACGGATCGAACTGTCCCGACTGCGCAGGGCCCGGCTCTTCACCAGACCATACGGGTCGGGCAACACCACTTCATCGTCCGCTTCGAAATCCAGCAGGCTTTTGTAGAACAATACCCAGCTGTCGAGGCTGTCGGCCGGCAATGCCATGGCCATGTGATCGATGCGCTTGAGTCCGCCACCAGCCACTGCATCCGCCAACAGATTGAAGTCGGTGCCGTACACATCGGCGTGCTGGTCCACCAGGTAGATCAGGCTGCCATCCGGTGCGCGCACAGCGGCGAGCTCCAGCTCATTGGGGCCGACCAGTCCGCGATACGGCTGCCCCTTGTAAGCCACGGCCCGGGCCAGCGCACTGGCGCTGTCCGTGACCCGAACAGCGGTGGCACACAGCGAGGGACCGTGGGCCTCGAAAAAACTGTGGGCAAACGAGTACGGTTCGGAGTTGAGGATCAGGTTGATATCGCCCTGACGAAACAGGCTGACGCTCTTGGAGCGATGTTGCCCGGCCTTGGCAAAACCCAACCGTTCCAGCCAATGGGAGAGTTTGGCGCCGAGGCTTTCGTCCACGGCGAATTCGAGAAATTCGATGCCGTTGTATTCACTGGCCTTGGGCGTCTCGAACAGGATCTCGGTATTGGTCGCTGGCTGGGTTTCCATGGCCAGACGCTCACGGGTTTTCTCTTCCAGATACAGCAGCGAACGCAGTCCATCGGCGGCATTGGCCCTCGGTGGTGCGGCGCGGAAGCCGTCGTTGAAGATTTCCAGCGACAACGGCCCGGTGTAGCCACTCTTGATGATCGGCGCGAGGAACCCCGGCAGATCGAATTCGCCCTGGCCGGGGAAGCAACGGAAATGCCGGCTCCACTCCAGCACGTCCATGGCCAGGATCGGCGCGTCGGCCATTTGCACGAAGAAGATCTTGTCGCCCGGAATCTCGGCGATGGCACTCGGATCGCCCTTGAGCGACAACGTGTGGAAGCTGTCGAGCAACACGCCGAGGCTCGGATGATCCGCCTGACGGACAATGTTCCAGACCTGTTGATACGTGTTCACGTGCCGGCCCCAGGCCAGCGCTTCGTAGCCGATGCGCAAACCACGCGCACCGGCGTGTTCCGCCAGCAGGCGCAAGTCATCGACTAAAATTTGTTCATCGCCAACGGAGTCGGCCGAGGCGTTGCTGCACACCAACACCAGGTCAGTGCCCAGTTCCTGCATCAGGTCGAACTTGCGCTCAGCCCGCTCCAGGTTGCGTGCCAAGCGATCGCGGCGGCAGCCCTCGAAATCGCGAAACGGTTGAAACAGGGTGATGGCGATCCCGAGATCGGCGCACATCTGTTTAATTTCCCGCGGGCTGCCGTCGTAGTAGAGGAGGTCGTTCTCGAAAATCTCGACGCCGTCGAAACCGGCGGCGGCAATGGCTTCGAGTTTTTCCGGCAGGGTACCGCTCAAGGACACGGTGGCAATGGAACGCTGCATGGTTCGGCTCCCGGTGGAGGCAATCTTGTTAAGGGCGTTGCACGCTTTGAGTAGAGGGTCGCGTTTGGCTTGCGAGAATTATTGAGCTGACAGGCTGACACAGCAATTCAAAGTGTACTATCCAGTTAGTTTTGTGTGCGATTATCGAACAAAATGGCCGTAGGCGAATTGACGGTTTTTCGTCCACTGCCCAACATCGACTCCACATTGAGGCCATACCGGTCGCGGTGAATAACAACGAGTTCGATGCTTCAGAACACCACATAACAAATTCAAAAACGGGTGGCACACATGATTCCTTCCCAAAGCTCACGCATGGCTCCGGCCATGAGCGTCACTGCCGGCGGTATCGGCGACAAAATCCGCGGCGCCATGGCGGTTGGCAAAACCCGTTGGGGCATGCTGGCACTGGTGTTTTTCGCCACCACCCTGAACTACATAGACCGCGCCGCCCTGGGCGTGATGCAGCCGATCCTGGCCAAGGAAATGAGCTGGACGGCGATGGACTACGCCAACATCAACTTCTGGTTCCAGGTCGGTTATGCGATCGGTTTCGTGCTGCAAGGGCGCTTGATCGACCGGGTCGGCGTCAAGCGCGTGTTCTTCTGCGCCGTGCTGCTCTGGAGCCTGGCGACCGGCGCACACGGCCTCGCCACTTCGGCGGTCGGCTTTATGGTTTGCCGTTTCATCCTCGGCCTGACGGAAGCGGCGAACTACCCGGCCTGCGTGAAGACCACGCGCCTGTGGTTCCCGGCCGGCGAGCGCGCCGTAGCGACCGGTATCTTCAACGCCGGCACCAACGTCGGGGCAATGTTCACCCCCATGCTGTTGCCGCTGATCCTGCATGTGTGGGGCTGGCAAGCCGCGTTCATGTGCATGTCGGCACTGGGCGGGATCTGGTTGCTGTTCTGGGGCCTGAAATACTTCAACCCGGAAGATCATCCGAGCGTGAATCAATCTGAGCTCGACTACATCCAGAACGAAGTCGAACCGGAACAAACCCGCGTACCGTTCTCGAAAATCCTGCGCATGCGCGGCACCTGGGCCTTCGCCCTCGCCTACTCGATGACCGCGCCGGTTTTCTGGTTCTACCTGTACTGGCTGCCACCGTTCCTCAATCAGCAATACAACCTGGGCATCAACGTGACCCAGATGGGTATCCCGCTGATCATCATTTACCTCACTGCCGACTTCGGCAGCGTCGGCGGCGGCATCCTTTCCTCGTTCCTGATCGGGCGCGGAGTCAACCCGATCAAGGCGCGGCTGATGTCGATGTTCCTGTTCGCCTGCTGCATCATCGGCGTGATCATGGCGGCCGGTTCCAGCAACCTGTGGGTCGCGGTAGCCGCCATCTCCCTGGCCATCGGTGCGCATCAAGCCTGGACCGCGAACATCTGGAGCCTGGTCATGGACTACACGCCCAAGCACATGATGAGTACGGTGTTCGGTTTCGGCGGGATGTGTGCGGCGATTGGTGGGATGTTCATGACTCAGTTGGTCGGCCATATCCTGACCGTCACCAATAACAACTACACCGTGCTGTTCACCATGATTCCGGCGATGTACTTCATTGCGCTGACCTGGATGTACTTCATGGCGCCGCGCAAGATTCCGACCATCACCGACTGACGTTCGGCGCATTACCCCCTGTAGGAGCGAGCATGCTCGCGAAAAACCGAGCGCGATGCGGGTATCCAGACAACCCGCGTCATCGTTAACGAACATCGCGAGCAGGCTCGCTCCTACAGGTCGTTTCTTTTTGGGCTTTTACCGGCGGCTTTGCTGCCACGCCGCCGCCAACCCACTACAGCAAATCACGGCGATACCGATCACGGTGGTCAAGGTCGGCGTGTGGGAAAACAGCAGCCAGCCCAGCAGGCCGGCAAAGATGATCTGGCAATAGCTGAACGGCGCCAGCAGCGCCGGTGCCGCGAGACGGAACGCCTGGGTCAAAAACAGATGGGCCGTCATCCCGCAGGCGCCCAGCGCCAACATCATCGCGCCATGCTCCAGGTTCGGCGTCTGCCAGAAGAACGGCACCAGCGCACTCATCACCAGCGTGTTGCACAAGCCTGCAAAGAAGTTGCTGGTGGTCGGGCTGTCGATCTCGCTGAGCTTGCGCGTCAGCAGTTGATAGAAGCAGAAAAACAACGCCGAGCAGAATGGCAGCAACACCGCCGGGGTAAACAAATCCCCCCCCGGGTGCACAATGATCAGCACCCCGCCAAACCCGAAAATCACCGCCAGCCACTGCCCCCGCGTCACTCGTTCGCCCAATAGCGGCACCGACAGCGCGGTAACGAGCACCGGCGCGAGAAAGTTGACCGAGGTGGCTTCGGCCAGCGGTATGTACATCAACCCCGTGGTAAAAAACAGGCTGGTGCCCAACAGGCACAATGCGCGAATCAGCTGAAGCCACGGCCGTTTGGTGCGCAGCACCCGCAGCCCGGATTGCGGCAGGAAAATCCCGGCCATCAGCAATGTGTGCACCACGTAACGCGCCCACACCACCATGACGATTGGATAGAACCCAGAGAGGTATTTGGAAAAAGCGTCGTGAGTGGAAAACAGGAAGGTGGCGACAACGATCAACAGGATCCCTTTGAAGGGCTGATTGACGCCGGAAAGCGGGGTGCTGTTAAGCGACGTCAAGACGAAGTCCTTTTAAAGTTGATGCGCGATTCGAACAATCTAGAACCTGGTTCCACTTTTTCACACAGGGAAAGCGAAATAACGGGCGAACACCGCACGCTTCATAGTGAAGCAGATGACACGCGCTCAAATAAACAACTCAGACGCCTGGCTCGCCTCCGACAACTCCTCAGTGTATTTCAGCAACGTGGGTGCCAGTTCATGCAATAGCGCACCAGGCAATCGTGCACTCGGCCCCGCCACACTGAGCACGCCGATCACACGGTTATCCAGCGGGTGGCGTATCACCGCCGCAATCGCCGATGTGCCCACTGCCGAACTTTCTTCGACCCAGGCATAACCCTGCTCCCGAGCCAGACGCAAACGTTCCAGCAATTCAATGTTCGAGCGTGGCGCATTCGGCCCGATGTCGTAAGGCAATTCTTGTGCTTGCTGCTCCACCCGCGACAATGCCTCGGCATCACTCATGCTGGCCAGCCACGCGTGCCCGGAAGCGGTGTAGAACAACGGCGCGTCGCGTCCCATGTCCGGGTCGTAACGCAGGCCCGAGCGGGCGCCTTGGGATTTGGCGATCCAGACTTGTCGCTCGCCCTGGATGACGCCCAGTCGAACCAGTTCACCGGTTTCCCGGGCCAAACGATCGAGCACCGGCTGAACGATATCCGCGCCGCTGACCGACAAATAACGAAACCCCATGGCGACCAGTCTGGTCGACAGGTGATAGCGCAGGTTTTCCGGATTTTGCCGTACGTAGCCCAAACGGATCAGCTCGGCGAGCAGACGATGAGTCGCACTTTTGGGGATATCCAGTTGCTCGGCCAACGTCTGCATCGGCAGCCCCTGAGGCTCCCCCGTGAGACTTTCCAACACGCTGAAGACACGCTCGATCTGACTGCCAGCCATGGGACGTTCCAAAACGAAATTTTGCTGATTCTAGAAGATAAGACCAATGAAGCGAAATCTGGAACCAGAAGCACAACGAGCAGTCTGACGACCGGACTGGCGCCGGTCCTACTCAACAGCAACACTCATCGCACGGACAACCAGAGGATTTCTACATGCTATGGAAAAAAGGCCGACGCAGCGACAACGTGGTCGATGCCCGCGGTGATGATGTCGGCGGTGGCGGTGGCGGCATGCGTTTTGGTGGCGGCAAGGGTTTGAGCCTGACGGCGATCCTCCTGATCGTCGGCATCGGCTGGATCACCGGCCAGGACCCGCTGCAAATCCTCGGGCAGTTGACCGGACAAATGGATCAGCAATCGGCACCGGCGACCAACCCGAGTCGTCAGGCACCACCGGCCAACGATCAAGGGGCTGAGTTCGTACGCTCGATCCTCGGCGATACCGAAGACACCTGGGGCCAGATCTTCCAGCAGGCCGGTCGTCAATATAAGGAGCCGACGCTGGTGCTGTTCAGCAACCGCGTCAATTCGGCCTGTGGCCTGGCCACCTCCGCAACCGGCCCGTTCTACTGCCCTGCGGACCAGAAGGTTTACCTGGACATGGCGTTCTTTGAGGAGATGTCCCGACGATTTTCTGCCGCTGGCGATTTCGCCCAGGCCTACGTGATCGCTCACGAAGTCGGACACCATGTGCAGACCTTGCTCGGCGTCTCCGCGAAAATTCAGGCAGCACGTCAACAGGGTCGGCAGATGGAAGGTGACGGCGGCTTGCTGGTCCGCCAGGAGCTGCAAGCCGATTGCCTGGCCGGGGTCTGGGCCAACAACGCACAAAAACGCCTGAACTGGCTGGAACCGGGCGATATCGAAGAAGCACTGAATGCAGCGAACGCCATTGGTGACGATCGTTTGCAGCAACAAGGTCAGGGCCGTGTGGTGCCGGACTCGTTCACCCACGGTACGTCGGCGCAACGAATGCGCTGGTTCAAAACCGGTTTCGCCCAGGGCCAGGTGGGCCAGTGCGATACCTTTGCGGCGAAAAATCTGTAAATGAAGAAGTGGTTGTTGTTTTTGCTGTTCACTTGCACAACGTCCCAGGCCACCGAGCATGGGGTCAAGGAAGTCAGTCCCGGACGCCTGCTCTTGAGATCCGGCGAAATAGCGGTGGGCATCAGCCCCGCGCCGGAAAAAATCGAGCGGGTGCTGATCATCCTCCACGGTCGCTCGCGCAACGCGCAAACCTATCTGCAGACGGGTGAACGCGCGGTCGAGCTGGCCGGGCAAAGCGCAACGACCCTGGTGATCGCCCCGCAGTTTCTCAACGAAACCGACGTCGCGCTGCAACCGGTGGCGGACACCGTTTTACGCTGGCAAGGCAACGAGTGGATGGCCGGCGGCGAATCCACGGCGCCGTTTCGCATGAGCGCCTACCAGGCGCTGGACGACATCATCGCCCGCCTGGGTGACCGCCAGCAGTTTGCGGATGTGAAGCAGATTGTGGTTGCCGGGCATTCCGGCGGCGCGCAGGTGGTTCAGCGCTATGCACTGCTTGGCCACGCTCAGCCAGCCCTCGAAGCGGCGGGTGTGAAGGTGCGATATGTGATTGCCAACCCGTCGTCTTACGCCTATTTCGATGAGCGTCGGCCGGTGGCGTTCAGCCACGCCGGTTGCCCGCAGTTCAATCGCTGGAAATATGGATTGGCTGATTTACCCGCGTACGGCGAAGGACAATCGCCCGCGCAGTTGCAGGAAAAGTACCTCAAGCGTGACATCGTTTACCTGTTGGGCCAGCAGGACACCGACCCGAATCATCCGGCGCTGGATAAAAGCTATGAGGCCAAGGCTCAAGGGCCGTATCGGTTGGCGCGGGGGCGGTTCTATTTTGATTATCTGAAGCGGTTGCAACCCAAAGGACTGCATCAGCAACTGATAGAAGTGCCCGGGGTCGGGCATGACGGCGACGGGATGTTTACATCGCCGCAGGGGCAGAAGGCGTTGTTTGATTAAAAAATCGCAGCCTTCAGTAGGCGCTACCGAAGGCTGCGATCTTTTGATGCAGAGAAATCAAGCGCAAAGCATCTGCCGCAACGCCACACAATCCGCCGCATGCCAATCGGTCAAATCCGGCCACGGATTGTCCGGCAGATTCACCAGTACCGTCCGCGTACCCGCTGCGCGGCCGCAATCCAGGTCAAACCGGTAGTCACCGACCATCACCATCTCGCTCGTCGGCACGTTCCACGCGTCGGCCAGTTTCAGCAAACCGCCGGGATGTGGCTTCGGTGGCGCTTCATCGCGACCCAGTACATCGTCCACCGCAAAGCAGTCGGCCAGACCGATAGCTTCCAGCGTGACGTGCGCCAGCTCGCGGGCGTTGCGCGTGAGGATGCCCAGGCGATAACCGCGACCCGCCAGTTCACGCACCAGTTCCACGGCACCCGGCGCGGGTTTCGAACCCAGCGCCAGGTCTCGTTCGTGCTCCAGCAACCAAGCGTGTTTGGCCGCCGCTTCATCCGCCGGTAACGCGGCGAGATGGGTCAGGATGTCGTCCTCGGCCGGAATCGCCAACGCCACACGAATCGCCGCGAAGTCATGCACCGCCACGGTCAGGGTGCCGTCCATGTCGAACACCCAATGACGCACGTCGGCCAGGCTCATGCCCAATCCTTGCGATGACGGATCAGCCCTTCCTGGGTCACCGACGCCACCAGTTGCCCGGCACGGTTAAACACGCTGCCACGGTTGAAGCCCCGCGAGTTGCCGGCCCAAGGGCTGTCCATCGCGTAGAGCAACCAGTCGTCCGCGCGCAAATCCTGGTGGAACCACAGCGCGTGGTCGAGGCTGGCGACCTGCATATCCTTGTGCCAGACCGTTTTGCCGTGAGGTTGCATGGAAGTCACCAGCAGGCCGAAGTCCGAGGCATAGGCCAGCAGATATTTGTGCAGTGCCGCGGAGTCGGCCAAGGCGCCGTCGGCGCGAAACCAGACGTACTTGACCGGGTCGGACGGCAGCGGGTTGTAGGGATCTTTTTCGGTCACCGGGCGGAACTCGATCGGCTTGGGGCACAGCAGCTTTTCACGCATCGTCTCGGGGATCAGATGGGCGCGCTGCTGAGTGATTTCCAGCTCCGATGGCAAGTTTTCCGGGCCGACCACTTTCGGCATTTCAGTCTGGTGCTGGAAGCCTTCTTCGTCGTACTGGAACGACGCGCTGCACGTAAAGATCGGGTGGCCTTTCTGGATCGCCGTCACCCGGCGCGTGCTGAAACTGCCGCCATCGCGCACCCGGTCAACCTGGTACACCACCGGCAAACCGGCGTCGCCCGGGCGCAGGAAGTAGCCGTGCATCGAATGCACATGGCGCGCCTCTTCAACGGTCTGACTGGCCGCCGACAGCGACTGGCCGAGCACCTGGCCGCCGAACAACTGGCGAAAACCCAGGTCCTGGCTGCGACCACGGAACAGGTTTTCTTCGATCGGTTCCAGGGTCAACAGGTCGACCAGATCTTCCAACACTTGGCTCATTCAGACTCTCCTCACACAACACATTGCCGCGCAGTCTTGGCTGCGGCGGTCGATACAGTTTCCGGACCGGCCCATGGTGGCCATTGTAAACGTCCGTGCCGGCTTAGCCATGCAAGGTTTGCAGCCATTGTTCACGGCTGATGCGGTACAGCACGTGGTGACGCAAGGGATGATCCGCGGAGAGTTTCGGGTGGTTGAAGTCATCGGCCGGATCATGATGCATGCCGATCGCCTGCATGACTTTCTGCGAGGGCAGGTTGTTGTCAGCGGTGAACGACACGACTTCATTCACGCACAAGCGATCAAACCCGCAGCGCAGAGCGGTCCATGCCGCTTCACTGGCATAACCCAGCCCCCAATGTTCGCGGGCCAGGCGCCAGCCGATTTCGGTCGCTGGGGTAAACGGTGCGTCGAAACCGACCACGCCCAGCCCGGTAAAACCGATGAACTGGCCCGTGTCCTTGCGTTCCAGGGCCCAGAGACCGAAACCATGCTCGGCAAAATGACCACGGATTCGCCCGATCAATGATGCACTTTCCAGTCGGCTCAGAGGCTCCGGAAAGTAACGCATCACCTGCGGATCGGCACACATCGCCGCAAATTCCGGCAAATCCTCGTCTCGCCACTGGCGTAACAGCAGCCGAGCGCTTTCGAGTTCCAGTATTGGCTCCATCGTTCCCCGCCCCTCCGTTTGCATGCTGCAAGTCTACAACGCTGGTAGGATCCGTCTCTCATTCCCGCACGAAATCATCATGCCGCTGCCGCTGATTTATCACGAAGAGTACAGTCCTGAATTCCCGGCGGATCACCGCTTTCCCATGGACAAATTTCGCCTGCTGCGCGATCACCTGATAGACAGTGGTCTGACCCGCGACGCCGATTTGCTGCGCCCGCCGCTGTGCCCGGCAGAGATTCTCGCCCTCGCCCATGACCCTTCGTATATCGAACGCTACATGAGTGGCGATTTGTCCCGCGAAGATCAGCGCCGCCTCGGCCTGCCGTGGAGCGAAGCGCTGGCGCGGCGAACGGTGCGGGCGGTCGGCGGTTCGATACTGGCGGCCGAACAGGCGCTGGAACATGGCCTGGCCTGTCACCTGGCGGGCGGCACCCACCATGCTCACTACGACTACCCGGCCGGGTTCTGCATCTTCAATGACCTGGCGGTGATCAGCCATTACCTGCTGCAAAGCGGTCGTGTGAACCGGGTACTGATCTTCGATTGCGATGTGCACCAAGGCGACGGGACTGCACGAATTCTGCACAACACCCCGGAAGCGGTGACCGTTTCCCTGCACTGCGAGAAGAACTTTCCCGCACGCAAGGCCGAAAGTGACTGGGACATTCCACTGCCCAAGGGCATGGGCGATGCGGATTACCTGAAAGTGGTGGATGACGCGCTCAATTATCTGTTGCCGCTCTACCAACCGGACCTGGTGCTGTACGACGCAGGCGTCGATGTGCACAAAGACGACGCCCTGGGTTATCTGAAGCTGACAGACGAAGGCGTCGCCGCCCGGGATGAAAGCGTCATGCGTCATTGCCTGGGCCGGGACATCCCGGTAGTCGGGGTGATCGGCGGCGGCTACAGCAAGGACCGCCTGGCGCTGGCTCGTCGGCACGGCATCCTCCATCACAGCGCGCAACGGGTCTGGGCGTCATCAGGTTGTCACTGACGTGTGGATGCTTTACCCACAATGCCTGTGGAACTGCCTGTGGATAACCTGAGTGAAAGGGCCTACAGCCCTTGCTACTTAAAGGCTACAGAACAGTGGTTGTTTTTTAACCAGCATTAGAAAACACCGCTCCCCCTGTGGGAGCGAGCGTGCTCGCGATGGCGTAGGCACATTCAAGGCATAACCTTCTGACAGACCGCTATCGCGAGCACGCTCGCTCCTACAGGGTATCGGGCTGGTAGAATGCGCGACTTATCCAGCCAAACCGCAGCGCATTCCATGACCCAGCCTTCAAATACCTCCCCTTCTACGGTCGCCATCATCGGCGGTGGCCCCGCCGGTTTGATGGCGGCTGAAGTGTTGAGCCAGGCCGGGATCAAGGTCGACCTGTACGACGGCATGCCTTCAGTCGGTCGAAAATTCCTGCTGGCCGGTGTCGGCGGCATGAACATCACCCATTCCGAAGCCTATCCGGCATTTCTCTCACGCTACGCCGAACGCGCCCCGCAGATCGCGCCGTTGCTGCGAGGTTTCAGTGCCGATGCGTTATGCCAATGGATTCATGATCTGGGCATCGAAACCTTCGTCGGCAGTTCCGGCCGGGTGTTTCCGACCGACATGAAAGCCGCGCCCTTGCTGCGCGCCTGGCTCAAGCGCCTGCGGGACAGCGGCGTCGTTATCCACACCCGTCACCGTTGGCTGGGCTGGAATGACCAAGGTGACTTGCGCATCGACAGCCCGGAAGGCGAAAAAACCGTGCAAGCCGACGCCACCCTCCTCGCCCTCGGCGGCGGCAGCTGGTCGCGCCTGGGCTCGGACGGTGCGTGGATGTTGCCATTGGAGCAACGCGGTGTAGGACTCGCGCCCTTGCAGCCAAGTAATTGCGGCTTCGAGGTGCAGGCATGGAGCGATTTGATGGTCAGCAAATTCGCCGGCGCCCCGCTGAAAAACATCGCCATCGGTCTCAACGACGACGTGCCACGGCTGGGTGAATGCGTGATCACCGCCACCGGCATCGAAGGCAGTTTGATCTACGCCCTGTCGGCACCGATTCGTGAAGCAATCAACCAGCACGGTTCGGCAACGATTCATCTGGACCTGTTACCGGGCCGGCCTGTGGATAAAGTGACGGCGGCATTGAGCAAACCCCGGGGCTCACGCTCCATGGCCAAGCACTTGCACAGTCAGTTGGGCATCGATGGCGTGAAAGCGGCGCTACTGCGGGAACTGACCCCTGCCGAAATATTCACTGACCCGGCCCTGCTGGCCAACGCGATCAAGGCATTGCCCCTGACGCTGGTGAAAACCCGTCCACTCGATGAGGCCATCAGCAGCGCGGGTGGAGTTTTGTTCGAAGCAATGGATGAGCGATTGATGCTCAAGCAAATGCCTGGCGTGTTTTGCGCCGGGGAGATGCTCGACTGGGAAGCGCCGACGGGCGGCTATTTGCTGACCGCGTGTTTCGCCAGTGGCCGGGCGGCCGGATTGGGAATGTTGCAGTGGTTGCAGCGCAAGGGCTGAAGACCGCGCAGCGCCCATCGCCAGCAGGCTGGCTCCCACAGGGGATTTGTGTCGTTCACAAAAACCTGTGGGCGCCAGCCTGCTGGCGATGACGACCTAACGGACGCAGTGCGAAATTAAGGCTTACGCTTACGCGGCCCAGTGTTGAACACCGGCACTTTGCGCACAGGCTTGATCGAAGGTTCCACTGGCGCCGCTTCCCCGCTATCGACCCATTTACCCAGATTGCGCTTACCACCGCCGCCACCGGATGCCTTGGGCTTCTTCGGTTTCTTCGGCTTCTTGACCACCTGACCGCTGGCATCGGTGTCCGGCACGCGGTGTTCGGGTTCAAAATCAGGCTCGCCCTGACGCTTCAAGGTCTGGCGCGTCAGCATCTCGATGGCCGACAGCAAATTCACTTCATCAGCACACACCAGCGAAATCGCCTCGCCGGTCGCGCCCGCTCGGCCGGTACGACCGATGCGATGGATGTAGTCCTCGGCCACAATCGGCAGGTCGAAGTTGACCACCAGCGGCAAGTCTTCGATATCCAGGCCACGGGCGGCCACGTCGGTAGCGACCAGGATCTGCACTTCACTGGCCTTGAAACGGTCCAGTGCGCGCTGACGGGTTGCCTGGGGCTTGTCGCCGTGGATGCCATCGGCGTTGATGCCCAGGCCCTGGAGTTTTTCCACCAGCGCGTCCACGCCGTTGCGGGTCTTGGCGAACACCAGCACTTGCTTCCACTTGCCCTTGCGCATCAGGTGCACGAACAGTTCCGGCTTGCGCTTCTTGTCCACCGTCACAATCCATTGCTTGACGGTGTTGGCCGCGACGTTGCGCGGGCTCACTTCAACGGTCAGCGGGTCGTTGAGCATCTGCCCGGCCAGCAGGCGGATGTCGTCGGAGAAGGTCGCGGAGAACAACAGCGTCTGACGTTTCTTCGGCAGCGCACGGTAAATGTTCGCCAGCTCCTCGGAAAAGCCCAAGTCGAGCATGCGATCGGCTTCGTCCAGCACCAGGGTTTGCAACTGGTTGAACTTCAGCGCGTTCTGGCGGAACAGGTCGAGCAAACGCCCCGGGGTTGCCACCAGCAGATCAACGCCGCTGCGCAGCTTCATCATTTGCGGGTTGATGCTGACGCCGCCGTACACCGCGTAAGTGCGCAATGGCAGGTTTTCGGCGTACTGGCGCACGGCTTCGTGAACCTGTTCCGCCAGTTCGCGGGTTGGCACCAGGATCAGCGCACGCACCGAGTTGGCCGTGACTTTCGGCCCTTCCATGGCCAGCAGTTGCAGCAGCGGCAAGGCGAAACCGGCCGTCTTGCCGGTGCCGGTCTGGGCGGCGGCCATCAGGTCGCGACCGGCCAGCACCGCCGGAATGGCTTGCGCCTGAACCGGCGTCGGAGTCTGGTAGCCGAGCGTCTCGAGGGAGCGCAGCAAGGGTTCGATCAGGCCAAGGGTGGCGAAAGTCATGGGAGTACCGTAGGAAAAATCAGCGCGGGTGTGCAATGCCGCGCAGTTTACCCTAATTCACGCGGGATTCTGTCGGCACTGCCGTCACCACTGGCCGTTGCGGTGCACGACGCCACTGCGGCAGGCCGATCAACACCACCGCACTGATGATCACCAGCATGGCCAGCGCTTCTTCGATGCCGATGGTTTCACCGACAAACACGATGCCCAGCAACACCGCCACCGCCGGGTTGACGTAGGCATAGCTGGTCGCTGCCGCCGGGCGCACGTGCTTCAACAAGTACATGTAAGCGTTGAAAGCGATGATCGAACCGAACACGGTCAGGTACGCCAACGCGGCCCAGCCTTCAATCGGCGGCATTTTTTCCAGGTGTTCCCCGCTCACTGCGCTGGCAATCAACAACACGACGCCGCCCACCAGCATTTCCACCGCGCTGGCCATCGCGCCCTGAGGCAACGGCAGGTGTTTGCTCCAAACAGAGCCAAAGGCCCAGGTCGCCGCTGCAAAAATCAGCAACGCCGCCCCCAATGGACTCGATTGCAGGTTGGACCCCAGGTTGAGCATGGCGATGCCGATGATCCCGAGCACAATCCCGGCCCATTCGAGACGGGTATTACGTGCGCCCCAGAAATATCCGCAGAGCAAGGTAAACAGCGGCACCGTCGCCACCGCCAGCGCTGCGACGCCGGAAGCAACGCCGGTGTGTTCCGCCACAGTGACCGCGCCATTGCCACACGCCAGCAACAAGATCCCGATGATGCCCGCGGCTTTCCATTGCGCCCAGGTCGGTGCCGGTACCCCGCGCCAACGCAGGTAGGCGTACATCAGCGTCCCGGCAATCACGAAACGAACGCCCGCCAGCAGCAACGGCGGCCAGTACTCCACGCCAATGCGAATCACCAGATAAGTCGAACCCCAAATCACGTACAACGCGAAAAAGGCAGCGATCAACGGTAAGGGAAAACGACGGAGGCCAGGCATGGGGAGCAGCTCGCAGGCAAGACAAGTGAACGGCTATTCTAGAAAGGCCAACGGCGGAAAATAAGTTACAAAACGTGTTTATAGGGCCGGTACACTTTTCAAACCACGGAGATTATTGCGCTAAGCCGTGCTTTCGAAAGTCAGTCATTTTCAGGAGTCGCCACCATGGACAAATACGACCGCATGCTGCTCAGCGCCCTGCTGGAAAACGGTCGCGCGTCCTACGCGGACCTGGCGCGCAAGGTCAACCTGAGCGCCCCGGCGGTGGCCGAACGCGTGGCCAAGCTCGAAGCCAGCGGCGTGATCACCGGGTACCAGGCGAAAGTCGACATGGCCAAGCTAGGCCTGCCGATCCAGTGCGTGATCGAACTGCGCCTGAACCAGCACGGCAACCAGAAGGCCTACGACGACCTGATCAAAATCCCGCAATTGACCGAGTGCCATCGGGTGACAGGTGATCCGTGCGTGATCATGCAAGCGGCGGTGGGCTCGATGCCGGAGCTGGAAGAGCTGATCAACCGGATTGCCACGTTCGGGTTCAGCAAGACGTCGATTGTGTTGTCGAGTGCGATAGAGAAGCGCGTGCCGTTGGGGCATATCGAAGGCAATGGCAAATAGTTACATGTAGGCGCTGGCTTGCCAGCGATGACGGATTCAAATTCAAACCCAATGCTGGCTGATTCACCGCTTTCGCCAGCAAGCCGACTCCTACAGGGGATGTGCGGTGTACTCGGGGTCAGCGATAGCGCTGGAGATGCTCGGTTACTTTCGCGGCCGGTACTTTCTGCAACTTGCACAGCAAATCATGGGACAGCTCGCGCAAGCCATGCTTCTGCAACAACTCTTCGGCGAGGTGTGTGGTCAGGTTGGCCGCCATCTCGGCATCGGCCATGGCCCGGTGGGCCTTGCCGGTATTGGGCAGGTTGGCAAACGTGGTGAGGGTGCCGAGTTTGTGGTTCGGCGCCGCAGGCATCAGGCGTCGGGCCAACAGCAACGAGCACGCGAAGTTCTGCAACCGCGTGCGCTTGATCCGCCCCAGTTCGAAGTCCCAGAACTTCTGGTCGAACGCGGCGTTGTGCGCCAGCAACGGCGTGGTGCCCACGAACTCGTTGACCTCGTTCATCACCTGCTCCGCCGATGGCGCCGTGCGCAGCATGGCGTTGCTGATGCCGGTGAGTTGCTCGATGAACGCCGGGACGCGCACGCCGGCGTTCATCAGGCTCTGGTAACGCTCGACGATGCGCCCCTGTTCAAGGATCACCACGGCGATTTCCGTGGCCCGGCAGCTGCTGCTTGGGGAGATCCCGGTGGTTTCAAAGTCGATGACTGCGATGCGTTCCAAACCTGTTTCAACTCCGTAAAAATCAATTCTTGAGCAGCAATGCGCCTTCGATCGGCACGTAGCGGCTGGCGGCGCGGATCAGCGAGTTGGCGGTCAGGCCCGGCACCCCGTAGGCCACCGCTTGCACGCCGTGCTTGTTGATGATGCGCTCGAGCAGCATGTCGAAATCACCGTCGCCGGAGGCCAGGACGACTTCGTCGACATGGTCGGCGGCGTCCATGATGTCGAGGGTGATACCCACGTCCCAGTCGCCCTTGGCCGAGCCGTCGCTGCGTTGGATATAGGGTTTGAGCTTCACGGTGAAACCGAGGTTGCGCAGGATCTGCTGGAACTGCTGCTGCTTGCTGTCGCCACGATCGATGGCGTAGGCATAGGCTTCAACGATTTCACCCTGTTTGCTGATGTCAGCCCACAGCGCAGCGTAGTTGAAATGACAACCATAGGCCTGACGCACGGTGTAGTAGAGGTTTTGGACATCGGCGAACACTGCGATTTTTTTCACCGGCTTTCCTCAAGGCTGAAATCAGGCTCCAGGCCCGAAAGGCGCCCAGTATGCCAGCGTCGAGGAATATTCCGCGAATAATCGGCTATGTGGCGAGGGAGCTTGCTCCCGTTGGGGTGCGAAGCAGCCCACTTGCTTTAGAACCCAAGGGGACTGCTACGCAGTCCAGCGGGAGCAAGCTCCCTCGCCACAGGTGTGTCAGACGAAGGAATCGTCGTCGCCGCTGAAGAATGATTCATCGCTGTAATCGGCGTCGTCGAAGCCGCCCTGATCGTTGCCCGCCATGCGCTGGTCATCGCCCCAGGTGTTGTTGCTCTGGTCGTTGACCTGGGCCGGCTCTTCCTTGATGACTTCGACGACTTCCTGCGGTTGCTGATTGTGCTGGAACAGGCTGCTGATGCCTTGTGCCAGCATCACACCACCCGCCACGCCCGCAGCCGTTTTCAGTGCCCCGCCGAGAAAACTGCTCCCGGCCGCTGCTGGCGCCTGAGGGGCGTAATTCTGCTGCGCTGCTCCGAAGTTCTGCTGTGAGCCGAACGACGAACGCCCCGGTTCACGCCAGCCCGCGTTCGAAGGTGGCGCACTCTGGGTTGGCGCGGGCTGTGGATCGCGGGAAGCGCCGCCGAAGATGCTCGACAAAAAGCCACCGCTGCTCGGTGCTGAAGCCGGGGCCGACTGTGTCCTGGCCTGTTGCAGCTCAGCCTGCAATTGCTGGACCTGCTGGGTCAGTTGCTTGTTCTGTTCATCGAGACTCTTGATCGCCGCCTCTTGCACCAGAATCGCCTGGGTCATGAAATAACCTGCCGCCGGCTGGCGCGTCAGGTGTTCCTTGATCCGCGCCTCGGCCTGGGCGTCGCGCGGGGCTGCGTCCGTTTCGGCCTGTTGCAGCCGGGAAAACAGTCCATCGATCAGGGTTTGTTCTTCGCTGTTCATGGCGACCTCGTAGATTGCCGGGAAAATCGTTGCCTTCATCCATTGAGGATAAGCTGCTCGACCTTAATGGAGGCTGAAACAAGATGTTTCAATGTCCTTTACCGAACGTTTACGTTTGCTTACGCCTGCACATCATCGGTTACAGTGTGCACCTGATTACAACCAGCGATACCGACTGATGAATCCGTTAGATGTACTGCGTGACTCCCTGTATTTCTTCAAGCGCAATCTGGGTCAGATCGTGCAGCTGTGCCTGCCGCTGGTGATCCTTGAAGCGTTGCTGCAACAGGTGGTTGATCATTCCACCGAGCCGGACAGTTTCCCCGGCATCAGCGTGATCGTCGGCCTGCTGGTGTACCCGTTGTACACCGCCGCACTGATCCTGTTTCTCGATGCCCGCAGCCGGGGCGAATCGCCGAGCAACCGCGAGCTGCTGTCGCGGTCCGCCTATCTGTGGCCACGCTTTGCCCTGCTGACGGCCCTCAACACCGTGTTGATTCTGCTGGGCCTGTCGCTGTATTTCCTGCCGGGCATCTACCTGATGGTGACCTTGGCATTCGGCGAATACCTGCTGGTCCTGCGGGGCCTGGCGCCACTGGCGGCGATGAAAGAAAGCCTGCGCATGACTAAAGGTCACTTCATGCGCATCCTGCTGTGCATCCTGTGTGTGATGGGGCCGCTGTGGCTGCTCAAAGGCCTGACGCTGGCGGCGTACCCGGAACCTCAAAACCCGGTGGTTTCCATACTGATCGACAGCGCCCACAGTTTCCTGCAGCTGTTCACCAGCGTGGTGCTGTTCCGACTGTTCATGCTGATCAGCCCACTGCCCGAGAACAATGACGCACCGCTCTGACCTTGGGCGCAGTCATCACTCTCGAGTATGCTCGGGAACAATTTTGTAACGCTAATAAGCCGAGCCATGACCCGTCTACTGCGCTACACCCTGCTGGGCCTGACGATGTTGATCGGTCTGATCGCACTGTCGATCTACAGCCTGACCTGGCGCCCCGAGGCCAAGGAAGTGCTGGCGGTCAATTGCAGCGACCAGGCACCGACGTTGGCGCCCGGCCAGGCGCTGAAGGTGATGACCTGGAACGTTCAGTACCTGGCCGGCAAGCGGTATGTGTTCTGGAATGACTTGGCCGCTGGCACCGACGACAGCCCTACGCCGGAAGACATGGCCTTCAGCCTCGACGAAGTGGCGCGGGTGATTCGAGACGAGCAACCGGACATAGTGCTGTTGCAGGAACTCGACAACGGCGCCAAGGCCAGCGGTTACCAGAACCAGCTGAAACTGTTACAGGAACGGGTCGCCGACTTGTATCCGTGCAGCACCAGCGCCTTCGACTGGAAGGCCGATTTCGTCCCCAACACGCATATCTTCGGCAGCGTTGGCCGGCAGTTGGCAACCCTGAGCCGCTTCCAGATCGAACATGCTGAACGGCTGCAATTGCCGGTCGCCTCGACCAACCCAATCAGCCACCAGTTCCAACCGAAAGACGCCTTGCTGGTGGCTTACTTGCCGTTGAGTGACGGCGGGCAAATAGCGGTTCTGAACACCCATCTGGAGCGCTCGGCCCAGGCCGACGATACGCTGCAAACCCAGGTGAGCGCCGTGGCCAAGGTGCTCGACAAGCTCGAAAGCCGTGGCACACCGTGGCTGATCGGCGGCGACTTCAATCTGTTGCCGCTGGGCCAATACCGACGCCTGCCCGACACGCAACGCACGCCCTACTCCGCCGACAGCGCCTTGCATGTGTTGTGGGACAAATACCCGATGATCCCGAACAACAACGAGGCCGGTGGCGTCGACCGCGAACGCTGGCTGACCCACTACCCGAATGATCCGAGACTGAACGGCCCGGACCGGACCGCCGACTACCTGTTCTACAGTCCGCGAATCAAACGGGTCGAAGCACAGGTCCGGCAGGACGATACGTTGCGCATCTCCGATCACCTGCCGGTGATTGCACGGTTCCTTCTACCGGCTGCGCCTTAACGCATAACCTGTATGAGCTGGCTTGCCAGCGATGACGTAGTGTCAGTCGACATCATCGTTGAATGATCAATCGCCATCGCTGGCAAGCCAGCTCCTACAGGGGATGTGCGTTGGCGGCTTAATGCACCTCCTCCAGATCATCATGCAGCAGGCCGAAAATCTCGCGCTTCATCTCGATGAAGGAGCGCTCCATGACCATGTCCAGATTGCGCGGACGCTCGATCGGCACGTCCAGAATCCGCTTGATCCGCCCAGGTCTGGCGCCCATGACGTAGACCCGGTCACCCAGCAGAATCGCCTCGTCGATGTCGTGGGTCACGAACAAAACCGTCTTCTTGCTGTTGCCCCAGACCCGCAACAACAGCTGCTGCATTTGCAGGCGGGTCTGGCTGTCGAGGGCGCCGAAGGGTTCGTCCATCAGCAGGATCTGCGGATCGTTCGCCAACGCCCGGGCTATCGCCACGCGCTGCATCATGCCGCCGGAAAGCTGCTTGGCGTAGTTGTCGGCAAAGCCGCTCAAACCCACCTCATTGACGTAGTAATCGACGATGTCCTTGCGTTGCGCCGCCGGCATGCCGCGACGTTTTAGGCCGAACTCGACGTTCTGCCGCACGGTCAACCATGGGAACAGCGTGTAGCTCTGGAACACCATCCCGCGATCCGCACCGGGGCCTTCGACCTGCTGACCGCCAACGTAGATCTCGCCTGATGTCGGTTCGGCCAGGCCAGCGGTGAGGTACAGCAAGCTCGACTTGCCGCAACCCGAAGGCCCCACCAGTACCGCAAATTGCTGGTCTGGTACTTCGAACGACACTTCCTCCAACGCGGTAAAAGTGCCGCCATCGGGTTTCTTGTAACGCAGGCTGACCTTGTCCACCTTCAGCCGCGGGGCATTTACCGGGGCAGCCTGAGGGGCGACAAAACGATGAGTGGCGGCGGTTACTGAGCCCATGCGGTGATCCTCAGGCGAAGGAAACGGAACAGTTGATCGGTGAACAGACCCAGCAGGCCGATGATCGCGATGGCGAGGAAAATCACATCCACCTGAAAACCACGCATGGCCTTGAGGCTCAGGTAACCCAGGCCACTGGAAGCGGCGACCAGTTCAGCCACCACCAGGTAAGTCCAGGCCCAGCCCATGGTCACACGCAGGGTGTCGAGCACACCTGGCAGGGAAGCCGGGGCAATCACGTGCAGCACCGCGTCACGACGGTTCGAACCGAGGGTGTAGGAAGCGTTGATCAAGTCCTTGGAGATACCTTTGGACACGTCCGCGATCATCACCAGTTGCTGGAAGAACACACCGAAAATAATCACCGACACCCGCTGCTCCAGACCGATGCCGATCCACAGGATGAACAGCGGCACGAACGAGGTCACCGGCAGGTAGCGAATGAAATTCACCAGCGGTTCAAGGAAGGCCTGGACGATGCGAAAGCTGCCCATCAGCAAGCCCAACGGCACCGCCACCAGAGACGACACAATGAAGCCGACCATCACCACTTCGACACTGGCCCACACATGCTGGCCAAGGGTGCCGTCGCGGCCTAACCGCACGGCGGCTTCGACCACCGCGCCCGGTGTCGGCAGGAACATGCCCGGCACCACGCCGCCGTAGGACAACCCGGCCCACAGGCCGACCAACAACACCCAGGCCAGGCCGCTCGCGCTCCAGATCACCGAGACCGGCAAACCGGTCTTGGGCGTGATGCAGCGGCTCAGCCATGAATTGCGCTTGAACATGCAGCCTCCTAGAGCGGGGTGACGAAACGGTTGTCGATCAGGTCGTCATTGCTGACGTTGTACGGTTTGCCTTGCAGCTCGCTGGCGGTCTCGTTGGCCAATTTGATCAGCGGTGCGCTGTCACCCGGCTTGCCCGGCGAGCCCAGCAGTTTTTCGCTCATCGCCTGATCGTAGAAACGTACGCCTTGGGCGGCGGCTTCCAGCTCTTTCGGATCGGACAGGTAACCGCCGACACCCTTGGCCATGATTTTGTAGGCTTCTTGCGGATGATCCTTGGTGTACTGCACGGCTTTGTACAAACCGGCCACCAGGGCCTTGACGTCTTCCGGCTGTTTTTCGATGATCGAGCAGTTCAGTGCCACCACGTCGACAATCACGCCTGGGGTACTGCTGCTGTCGATCAGCACCTTGCCTTGCTGCTTGTCGCGCACCATCGACAGGTGCGGTTCCCAGGTCACGGCGGCGGGTACGCGGCCGGCGATGAATGCGGTGGCCGCGTCGTCGGCCGTCATGTTCTGCACGGTGATGTCGCTCATGCTCATGCCGTGTTTCTTCAGCAGATAGGACAGCCAGAATTGCGAGGTCGAACCTTCGTTCACCGCAACGGACTTGCCCTTGAGTTCCTGCAGGCTCTTGACGTCCTTGCCCACCAGCACGCCGTCGCCACCATGGCTGTCATCCAGCGCGGCCACGGCCTTGAAGCAGAATTGCGGACGGTACTTGAGCACTTCGTCGATGGTCGACGCCGAGCCCGACAACTCGCCGGACGCTTGTGCGGCCATGTACATCGCCGCTTCCTCGACCACCGGCAACTCGACGGTCAAACCGTTTTCCTTGAAGTAGCCCAGGTCCCGGGCCAGGTACAAGGTGCCGTAGCCGACCCAGGTGGTATGACCGATAGACAAGGTGCCGGCCTGGACGCTGGTGGCGACCGTCGCGGCGATGGCGGTGACCGCCAGTGGATAAGTGATGCGTGTGAGCAAGGACTTGGTCATGGAGCACTCCCAAAGCTGTTGATTTAGTTTTGTCATGGGCAGTACGGCGAGCCCTGAATCGGCTGCGACCTGGGGTCTCTAAGGGACCCTTCGATGGGCAGCATTCGGTGGGCTGGCGAGATCGATGTTGGCCCATGGGAGGGCTTAGGAAAATGAGGAAATATGTGGATGTGGACGATGAAAAAACTGCTTAGCGCGCACCGGAAAAGAGCGCTGCGGGCGGGGATGCCCGAGGTGGGTGCAGAACCTGGAGAATGTGTTGAATGTGCAATAGCGATCGCCGGCAAGCCAGCTCCTACGGTTCTTTGTCGCACCCAAAAAACAGGGGCGACGCAAAACCTGTAGGAGCTGGCTTGCCGGCGATCAAGGTCCGAAGGACCTTCAGGCGATATCAGAGCCGGCCGTATTCCTGCGCCGTGCGATCCATCGCTTTCAGGGTCTTGCTGATCAGTTCGTCAATCTCTTCACGGCTGGCAATCAACGCCGGCGCCATGATCATCCGCCCCAACGTCGAACGAATGATCACACCCTCCTCGAAACCAATCGTGCGGCAGCGCCACGCAATGTCGTTCTCGTTGGCAAAGCGTTTGCGGCTGTCTTTGTCTTCGGCCAGTTGCAGTGCCGCGACCATGCCCGTGCCCTGGATATCACCCACCAACGGGTGCTTGCCGAACACTTCGCGCAGGCACTGTTGCAGGTAGGGGCCGATGTCGTCCTTGACCCGCGTCACCACGCCTTCATCACGCAAGGCCTTGAGGTTGGCAATCGCCACCGCCGCCGCCACCGGGTGTCCGGAATAGGTCAGGCCGTGGGCAAACACACCGCCCTGCTCCACCAGTACCGTGGCCATTTTCTTCGACAGGATCAAGCCACCCATGGGGATGTAGCCCGAGGTCAGACCCTTGGCGATGGACAGGGTGTCCGGCTCGAAACCGAAATACTCATGGGCGAACCATTCGCCGGTACGACCGAAGCCGCCGATCACTTCATCGGCACACAGCAGCACGTCGTACTTGCGGCAGATGCGTTGGATTTCCGGCCAGTAGCTTTCCGGCGGGAAGATCATCCCGCCAGCGCCCTGAAACGGCTCGGCGATGAAGCCAGCGACCTTGTCTGCGCCCAGTTCAAGAATCTTCGCTTCCAGTTGCTGTGCTGCGCGAAGGCCAAATTCGGCCGGCGTCAGGTTGCCTTCGTGGGCGAAGAAGTACGGCTCGTCGATGTGCTCGATATCCGGAATCATGCCGCCCATTTCGTGCATGAACTTCATGCCGCCCAGCGCCGTCGCGGCCAGGGTCGAACCGTGGTAACCGTTCCAGCGGCCGATCATGATTTTCTTCTCGGGCTTGCCGAGCACCTGCCAATAACGACGCACCGTACGGATCAACACCTCGTTGGCTTCGGAGCCGGAGTTGGTGTAGATCGCGTGGCTGTAGTGAGCTGGCAGCAGGCTGAACAGCAGCTCGGACAGCTCGATCACCTGCGGGTGGGTGGTGTGGAAAAACATGTTGTAGTACGGCAACTGCTCCAGTTGCTGGCTCGCCGCGAGGGCCAGGTCCTTGCGCCCGTAACCGAGGTTGGTGCACCACAGCCCGGACATGCCGTCGAGGTAACGCCGACCGTCGTTGTCCCACAGGTGCAGGCGTTCGCCACGGACCATCACCCGTGGCCCCTCGTCGTTGAGGGCTTTCTGATCGACGAACGCATGGATGTGGTGCGCAGCGTCGGCGGCCTGGTAGTCGCGGGTTTCACGTGGTGTGGTCATCGCCGGTTCTCCGTTTTGTTATCAGCGCAATTGAAACCAGGTGGTCTTCAACTGGGTGTATTTATCGAATGAGTGCAGCGACAGGTCGCGACCGAAACCGGACTGCTTGCCGCCGCCAAAAGGTACGGTCACGTCCAGCGCATCGACGCTGTTGACCGACACCGTGCCTGCTCGCAATTGTCGCGCCACCCGGTGGGCGCGGTTGAGGTCGTCGGTCCACAGCGAAGCCGCCAGACCGTAGACGCTGTCGTTGGCCAGTTGCAACGCGTGGGCCTCGTCGTCGAATGGCGTGATCGCCAATACCGGGCCAAACACTTCATCGCGAAACAACGGCATGTCCGGCGTCACGCCGGTAAAAATTGTCGGCTGAATGAAGTTGTCGGAGCCGTTGAAAATCGACTGCCGACCGCCACAGACTTTGGTCGCGCCTTGCTGTTCGGCCTGCTGGATGAACTTCATGATGCGCGCGGTCTGACGATTGTCGACGATGGCCCCGGCGGCGCTCGACGGGTCCAGCGGGTCGCCCGGCAGCCAGCGTTCGGCCTGGGCCTTGAGGCGCTCGACAAACTCGTCATGAATCGAACGCTGCACCAGCAACCGCGAATTCGCCGAGCACACTTCGCCCTGATTGAAGAAGATGCCGAACGCGGCTTTTTCGGCGGCTAGATCGAGGTCCTGGCAATCGGCGAACACCAGGTTCGCGCTCTTGCCGCCGCACTCCAGCCACACCTGCTTGAGGTTCGATTGCGCCGAGTACTGCATGAAATATTTGCCGACTTCAGTGGAGCCGGTGAACACCAGGCAGTCGACGTCCGGGTGCAGACCGAGGGCCTTGCCGGTTTGTTCGCCGAGACCCGGCAGCACGTTGAGCACTCCTGCTGGAATCCCCGCCTCTAGCGCCAGCTCAGCCAGGCGCAGAGCGGAAAACGGCGACTGCTCGGCAGGTTTGAGAATGACGGAGTTGCCAGCGGCCAGGGCCGGGGCAAGTTTCCAGGCGGCCATGTCCAGCGGAAAATTCCACGGCACCACGGCAGCCACTACGCCAAGGGCTTCGCGGGTGATGGTTGCCAGCACGTTGTGCGCACTGGGTGCGACCTGATCGTAGAGTTTGTCGAGGCTTTCGGCGTACCAGCGGAACACCCCGGCGGCACCCGGCACGTCGATGTTGTAGGCGTCCGTGACCGGTTTGCCCATGTTCAGCGAATCGAGCAGCGCCAGTTCTTCACGGTTTTCCAGGATCAAGTCGGCCAGGCGCAACAGCACTTGCTTGCGTTCGCTCGGTGACCGCGCAGCCCAGGTGCCGGCCTCGAAGACTTGCCGCGCATTGCGCACTGCCACATGCACATCTTCTTCGCCGCACGCGGCAACGTTGGCCAGGCATTGCCCGGTGGCAGGATTGATCGCGGCAAACGTCTGCCCCGACTGCGCCGGGAGGTGCTGACCGTCGATCACCGCCAGGTCGGGAAACCGCAGCGTAGCGGCCTTGCGTTGCCAATACTCAAGCTCGAACACGTTCAGATGCTCCGGTGGACATTCTTGTGTATTGGATAGTCGCTCAGGCCCAAGCGGTGGAAAACCAGTAAATATGTGTTCGCAGGCCAACAAAAAACTGCTTAGCCAATCTCCCCACTGGCGCAGCATGTGGTTATTGTTCAAACACAACAAATCGCCACCCGAGCGGATCGGGGTGGCGCGCAAATTGCCAGGATGACTGATCCGCTCTTCCCCGAGGTTTGCTGTGGCTGCCTACAATCTGCGTCAACTGAAATACTTCATCACCACCGTCGAGTGCGGCAGCGTCGCCGAGGCCTCGCGCAAGCTGTACATCGCCCAGCCATCGATCTCCACCGCCATTAAAGGGCTGGAAGACAGCTTCGGCGTGCAACTGCTGATTCGTCACCATGCACAGGGCGTGTCATTGACCCCCAGTGGTGCACGCTTCTACCGCAAGGCCCAGGAACTGCTGCGCATGGCCAAGGAGTTCGAACAGAACGCTTTGGCCGACAACGATGTGGTGTCCGGACAAATCGATATCGGCTGCTTCGAAACGGTCGCGCCGCTGTACCTGCCGCAATTGATTGCCGGGTTTTCGGCGTTGTACCCGGGGGTGGAAATCCGCATCCGCGACGGCGAGCAGCAAGAGCTGGTGCAAGGCCTGACGTCCGGCGCGTTCGATCTGGCGATCCTGTATGAGCACGATCTCGACGGCACCATCGAGACCGAACCATTGATGCCGGCACAACGGCCTTACGCGCTGCTACCGGCCGATCACCGCTTTGCCCAGCAGGCGCAGGTGTCGCTGCGGGATTTGTGCCTGGAACCGATGATTCTGCTGGACGTGCAACCGAGCCGGACCTACTTCGTCAGCCTGTTCGATGAGCTGGGCCTGACCCCACGCATCGCCTTTAGCTCGCCTTCCATTGAGATGGTGCGCGGCATGGTCGGCCAGGGATTCGGCTTCTCGATCCTGGTCACCAAGCCACACTCGGAGTGCACCTACGACGGGAAGAAAGTGGTGTGCGTGAACATTGCAGAAGAGGTCACCGGTTCAGGGCTGGTGGCGGCATGGCTCAAGCGCGGGCAACTGACCAAACCGGCGCAGTTGTTTGCCGATTATTGCCGCGAACAACTCACCGCCAAATCCGAAAGCTCACACCCTCCCCTGTAGGAGCTGGCTTGCCAGCGATGGCGTCATCCAGGCCGAAGCAAGTCTCAAGGGCCTCTTCGCCGGCAAGCCGGCTCCTACAAGGTATGCGCGCAGCGTGCTATCGGCGTTTGAATTATTTACGCGGTTTGATCCGCGCAGTGGCCTCAGCCACCAGTGGATCGTCCGGCCAATAATGCTTCGGATAACGCCCCTTCAAATCCTTCTTCACCTCGGAGTAGGTGCTGCGCCAGAAGTTCGCCAGATCCTGCGTCACCTGCACCGGTCGCCGTGCCGGGGACAACAGGTGCAGTTTCACCACTTGCCGGCCACCGGCGATGCGCGGGGTTTCGGCCAGGCCGAACAACTCCTGCAACCGCACTGCCAGAATCGGCGGTTGCTCGCTGTAGTCCAGCCGGATCGACGAGCCCGACGGCACGTTTAAATGGTGCGGCGCCAATTCGTCGAGGTGTTGCGGCAGCGGCCACGGCAGCAGGTTGCGCACGATGCTCGACAGGTCGAGATTGGCAAAATGACTGAGCCGCGAGACTTTGCCCAGATACGGCATCAACCAGTTTTCGAGACTCTTCAGCAACGCGGCATCACTGACATCCGGCCATTCGCTTTCGCCCTTGGCGGCCAGATCCAGTTGCCGCAACATCGCGACCCGCGCCTGCCACTGACGCAGCTCCGGCGTCCACGGCAAAAGCTCCAGACCTTTGCGTCGCACCAGATTGACCAGCGCCTGGTTGCGGGCGCTTTCGTCGAGGCCGGTCAGCGGTTCGCGGCTGAGGATCAGTTCGCCAACCTTGCGCTGACGTTCGGCGCGCAGCACGCCCTCGCGTTCGTCCCAATCCAGTTGATCGACGCAGCGAACCTGTTCGGCCAGCACTGAATCGAACAGCGCCGGATCGAAATCCGTCGCCAGATAAATCCGTTCTTCACGCTGCCCCTGACGACTGCCCAGATCGGCAATCACCAGCCACGGTTGTTTCATCAAACTGTCGGCTTCGGCGAACAACGCGGCGCGACCGTTGGCCAGGCGATACTCCGCGCCACCGGCCCGGCGCTGTTGGGCCACGCGGTCTGGATAGGCCAGCGCCAGCAATGCGCCGAGCCAGCGCGGATGATCCGGATCGCTGACCGGCTCCGAGGCTTTACCGCGCAGATAACCGCGATATTGTCGCGCCAGTTGCCGGGCTCGTTGTACCCCGCCCTGCGCACCGCGAGCGGCACGTTCTTCGCCAGACAACAGCGTCAACCGACTGTGCAGATCCGCCCCGGCGCCACGCAAAATATCGCGTTCGCCAAGCAGCGCCGCGACATCGCAAGCCATGTCCGCCAACCCCAGCGCCTGACCACGCAACAGCAAATGGGCGATGCGCGGATGCGCCGGCAGCTCGGCCATGGACTGACCGTGACGGGTCAGCGTTTCCCCCTCCAGCGCACCGAGGCGCTGCAGCAAATCCTGAGCCTGTGCATAAGCGGCCGCAGGCGGCACGTCGAGCCACACCAATTGCCCCGGTGTCACGCCCCAACGTCCCAGTTGCAAGGCCAGCCCCGCGAGGTCCGCCGAAAGAATCTCTGCACTGCCGTAAGCGGCCAGTTGCTCGTGCTGATCCTGCGACCACAAGCGATAACACACACCCGGCTCCAGTCGCCCGGCACGACCCGCGCGCTGGGTGGCACTGGCCTTGGAAATGCGCTGCGTGTCGAGGCGGGTCATGCCGCTGCCCGGATCGAAACGCGGCACCCGCGCCAGCCCGGCATCGATCACCACGCGCACGCCGTTGATGGTCAAACTGGTTTCGGCGATGTTGGTGGCCAGCACCACTTTGCGCTTGCCCGCGGGTGCCGGATCGATCGCCGCACGCTGCGCGGCCAGGTCCAGTTCACCGTGCAACGGGCAAAGTAAGACCTGAGTGTTTTCGCCCAACGCATCGGCCAGTTGTTGATGCACGCGCCGGATTTCAGCCTGCCCCGGCAGGAACACCAGCACGCTGCCGGTCTCGTCGTTCAAGGCTTCGAGGATGGTCTGCACCAGACGCGGCTCGATGAATTCACCGGACTGGAACGGCCGCCCCCAACGCATCGCCACCGGGTACATGCGCCCTTCGCTGCGCAGGATCGGCGCGTCGTCGAGCAACCCGGCGAGGCGCTCGCCTTCGAGCGTGGCCGACATCAAGAGGATTTTCAGCGGCTGGTCATCACGGAACAATTCCCGGCCATTGAGGCTCAGGGCCAGCGCCAGATCAGCGTCGAGGCTGCGCTCGTGGAATTCATCGAAGATCAGCAAGCCCACGCCATCCAGCGCCGGGTCATCCTGCAGGCGCCGGGTAAGGATGCCTTCGGTGACCACTTCGATGCGCGTGTTCGGGCCGACCTTGCTGTCGAGTCGAATGCGATAACCCACGGTTTCGCCGACCCTCTCGCCCAACTCGCTGGCCAGCCGTTCGGCCGCGGCGCGCGCAGCCAGGCGACGCGGTTCGAGCATCAGGATGGTCTGCCCGGCCAGCCAAGGCTCGTTCAGCAAGGCCAGCGGCACGCGGGTGGTTTTACCAGCGCCGGGCGGTGCTTCGAGCACGGCTTCGTGGCGTGCAGCGAGGGCTTCACGCAGGGCGGGTAAAACTTCATCAATCGGCAAAGAAATCATGCTGGCTCCCAAACAGAGGCGCGAGTATAACGGCGAACTGCAAGGCGTTCGTCAGGGTCTTAACTCTTACAGACGACGTTTCGTTTTGAGATTACCCAGGAGATTTCATATGCGTGCTCCCTTTCGCCTGATCGGCGGTGTTCTGGTCGCAACCTTGCTGACTCAAGTGACCGCTTGCGGTTCGATCTTCTACCCGGACCGACGTGGCCAGATCGACGGCAAGATCGACCCGGCCATTGCCGCGCTCGATGCCGTGGGCCTGCTGTTCTATATCATTCCCGGTTTGATCGCATTTGCCGTGGACTTCGCCACCGGGGCGATTTACTACGCGCCGGGAGAGACTGCGCAAGTTGCACCGGAAAAACTCAAGGAAGCCATCGGCGCCGACGGCAAAGTCGATAACCACAAATTGCAGACTATTCTGGAACGTGAACTGGGCCGCAGCTTCCCGCTGGACGATCCGCGTCTGATCCAGAGCAAGGGCAGCGCCCAGCAGCTGGCGATGCTCGGCCTGCAACCGTCCGCGTAACCCGTACGTGTGAAGGATCACTTTAAGGAAATGCTCCCCCTATGACCTCCAGCGCCGAACACGCCCGCCTGCTGCGGCTGGCCACCCGCGCCTCGGTGGCGGTGGCGTGCACCCTGATCGTCGCCAAAGCCATCGCCTGGTGGCTGAGCGGTTCGGTGAGCATGCTCGCCGGCCTCACCGACTCGACGCTCGACGGCGTCACGTCCTTGCTCAACCTGCTGGCGGTGCATTACGCCTTGCGCCCCGCCGACAATGATCATCGCTACGGGCACGGCAAGGCCGAGTCGTTGGCGGGCATGGCCCAGGCGCTGTTCATTGGTGGCAGTGCGGTGCTGATTGCATTGCAGGCCTACGAGCGGTTGAAACACCCCGAACCCGTGGGCGCGCCGTGGATCAGCATCGCGGTGATTGTGTTCTCGCTCGCGCTGACTGTGGTGTTGTTGATGTTTCAACATCGGGTGGTCAAGGCCACCGGCTCCAACGCGGTGCGCGCCGACTCCCTGCACTACCGCTCGGACCTGCTGCTCAACGGCAGCATTCTGATCGCGTTGGTGCTGGCCGGGTTTGGCCTGCATCAGGTCGACCCCTGGTTCGGTCTGGGAATCGCCGCCTACATTCTCTGGAGCGCGGTGCAGATCGCCCGGGAGAGTTTTGCAGTATTGATGGATGAAGAACTGCCGCCGGATGTCAGCCAGCACATGCTGGAACTGGCGTGCAGCGTGCCGGGCGTATTGGGTGCGCATGATCTGCGCACCCGAATCTCCGGCAACCAGTGGTTTGTGCAATTGCATCTGGAGTTGCCGGGAGAGCTGACGTTGTCAGTCGCCCACGGTATCAGCGACCAGGCCGCGGCAGCCATTCACAACGCCTACCCGCGAGCCGAAGTGCTGGTGCACGCCGATCCGAAGGAAGTGGTTAACGCCGCCAGGGCTGGCTAGTTCACCTGATAACCGCGACTGCTCAGGCAGTTGCCTTGGGCCTGCTGGTAGCCTTGCACCACGCAAGGGTCTGGCCGATAGGTCGCCGTCTGCGGGCAAATCCGCTCTGCTGCACCGCGTATAGGTAGCACTCGTAACCGTCCCGATTGACCTGCTCCGGCGACTGGCCGTTGGCCGGATACGCCATCACGTCGCACGTTAGTGACAAACCGCTGTATGCGGGAACGAATCTCGATATCATTCGCAATTAGGCAAGGTTGCCTCGCTGATGACGTGTCATTGACACGAAATACGCGCTATCAGGAGATAGAAGATGCATGTTAAATCGGTAACATTCGCTGCAACCCTCCTTCTTTCAGCCCACGCTGCTGCCATGGCAGAAAATCAGGCTTCGTTTGACAAAGATCTTGTAAAGGATCTGTCGCAAGTCTTGGTTACCAACCCTACCTCCAAAACAGCTCCCTTAGCCCAGCAACAAGCAGGGCATATGGTTGCTGTGACTACTTGCAAGCTGTTCATGAAGCCGCACCCGCTTGCTTGCAACTAAGTTTACTCCACTCGAGACCGGCAATCGCCGGTCTCTCCTTTGAACTAGGGGCGAGCGTGAAAATCATAACAATTGGGGGCGGTGAAATTTCACAGCTCGAAACTTTAGAACTGGATTCTTTTATCTGCAGTCAGACAGACAAACGCGAGCCGAAAGCCCTCTTTATCCCAACCGCAAGTGGCGACGCAGAGGGATACTGTAAAACTTTTCAGCATATCTATGGCAAGCAGCTTGGGTGCAAAGTTGATTTTCTCCTGACTACAAAATCAAACTTCTCTCAACAAGATGCGATACAAAAAATTCTAACTGCTGACCTTGTGTATGTGGGCGGCGGAAATACGCAAAAGATGCTCAAAATCTGGCGAGACTACGGAATCGATCTGGCCCTTCGCCAAGCAGGACAAAATGGCACAGTCCTGTCTGGCCTGAGTGCTGGAGCGATCTGCTGGTATGAAGCAGGGCTTAGCGACTCGGATCGGTTCTCAGCCGTTGAAGGTTCAAGCTGGAGCCTGAAGCGGCTTGAAGGGCTGGGTTTTCTGCCGGGCGTTTTCTGCCCTCACCTCGATAAAGAGCAGAGACATGAACCTCTGCTGAATCTTGTTGGCTCCTCCGGAGAAAGGGCCGTTGCTTGTGACAATGGCGCTGCGATCTTCTGGGAGAATGGTGTCGCTCGAGTCTTCACTTCTCTCCCTCGCGCATACGCTTACATCTACACCGAGCAGTCTGGTGAGGTGCGCGCTGATCGATTTGCCTCGGGTGAAAAACTGCCATTGTGATCCCTCAAGCCGTCCAAACGTAAAGGGTGACCGCATCCACCCTCCCCCGTCATGGCCGGGGAGGGGGTACCCGTTTTCTACCGAGGTGAGCGAGATTAGCGGGGCATCAAGCTGCTCCATTTTTTGATTGCTGGACTCAGCAGCCAATCCCACCGGCTCCCGCCCCAACGGCTTGTCCACACCACCGACGGCGTCCGCGCCAAACCCATGCACTCATTTACTGGGGCGTTTCGACATCTCCCCGACGCACCAACAACTCAAACACATCCCGCAGCCCCCCCCCATGACCAGATCATCCCGCAAAATCAGGCTCTGAACTTTCGACTAATAAGCCGATTCGAGGGAAAAGAGGGCGACGATTTCTAGATGCAATTCCATGAGTGAAAACCTTGATGAATGTCGTACTGACCGAGGAAGTGAAAATCAAAAAATCGCTGGCAAGCCAAGCCTTACCGGCCAGCGGTGGACGGGGTGGCTTATTTGCGCAAAGAAAAAGGGGAGACCCGTCGGCCTCCCCTTGAGAACTTCGTCCTGGCTCAACGCTTTTGACGTTGGCTCACCTCACGCCGTCTTCTGGACAGTGTGTAGCTCGGGGGCCAGCACATCCCCGGTGGGGGGTGGCGGCCGCAGCTGGCCTGATTCGGCGAGTTGCAGTGGACTGTTTGTCCGAGCAGTGATTCTGGTGATAAGAATAGGCCTGGAGCGCCGGCAGAGGATTGCGAAGATTGCTGATTTAAACATCACTTGCGCAATTTTTAACCCTGGATAGATAATCCACCGCAATAGTTACGACAAAGGACTGATTGATGAGCAAGCTCGACCGTTATGACCTGAGTATTTTGGCGGAATTGCAGCGTGACGCGCGCATCTCCAACCAGGAGCTGGCCGAGCGCATCGGCCTGTCGCCTTCGCCGTGCTCGCGACGGGTCAAGCAACTGGAGGACGACGGCTACATTTCCCGCCAGGTCGCCCTGCTCGACCGCAAAATGCTTGGTCTGAGCCTGACCGCCTACGTGCTGATCGGCATGGACCGTCACACGCCGGAGCGTTTCGAGAACTTCGAAGCGGCCATTCGCACCTTGCCGCAAGTGCTCGAATGCAGCCTGGTGACCGGGATGGACGCCGACTACCAGCTCAAGGTTGTGGTGCCGGACATGGATCACTATCAGAAGCTGCTGCTGGGACACCTGACCCGGATTGAAGGCGTGACCAGTGTGCGCTCGAGTTTTGTGCTCAATCAGGTATTGAACAGCACCGAACTGCCGTTGACTCATCTGCGCAGTTGAGGACGCTATCGCTGGCAAGCCAGCTCCTACAGGTTTTGAGTCGGTCACAATGTTGTGACCGGCGCTAGACCTTGTAGGAGCTGGCTTGCCGGCGATGGGGCCGGCACAGGCGACGAATGACTGCGACACACCGACGCAGGTCAATACTGCACGCTGCCTGCCGGGCGTATACTCCCCGCGCCCTTTTTAGCCGCGTGCGCGCTGGAGATGTTCGATGGATCCTGCAGTATTCGAAGAGTGGATGATGACCGGACTGGTCAGCATCCTGATCATTTTCATGGGTTTCATCGTCTGGGATCTGGCGAAGAAGTCCAAGGCCGGGCGCTTTGGCTCGTTCATTCTGTTCTTCGTGCTGGGCCTGGGCGTGGCAGCGTTCATCATCAAGAGCGTGGTGATCGGCCTGATCGAATCCGGCACGTTATAAGCGCGCCGGTACTTCCTTCCACTGGCCCTGATCGAGCCCTTCGATCGTCCAGTCGCCGATCCTGACCCGCACCAGGCGCAACGTCGGCAACCCGACCGCCGCCGTCATGCGCCGCACCTGCCGGTTACGCCCTTCGCGAATCACCAGTTCCAGCCAACTGGTTGGCACGCTTTTGCGGAACCGTACCGGCGGGTTGCGGGGCCACAATTCAGGCTCATCCAGTTGTCGCGCTTCGGCAGGTAACGTCATGCCGTCATTCAATTCGACCCCGTCACGCAAGCGCTGCAATTGCTCAGTGCTCGGCTCGCCTTCGACCTGAACCCAATAGGTCTTGGCGAGCTTGTGTTTCGGATCAGCGATGCGCGCCTGAAGCTGGCCGTCGTTGGTCAGCAACAACAAGCCTTCGCTGTCGCGGTCCAGACGCCCTGCCGGGTAGATCCCGGGAATGTCGATAAAGTCCTTGAGCGTCGCCCGCCCTTCGCCGTCGCTGAATTGCGTCAGCACATCGAACGGTTTGTTGAACAGGATCAGTTTCGGCTCGGCTGGCGGAGCCTTGGCGACACGGCGCGGGGCTGCAGCAGAAGGCTTCGCGCCAGGGCGGCGGGAAACGGGGCGTTGAGGACGGGACATGGCGAAGAGAACATCTAGCGATCAGGGCTGACAATGCTAGTGCCCCGACCGCTAAATGACCATCGCGAATCAGCGGAACGGCGGCTCGTCGAAGCTGCGCAGTTTGCGCGAGTGCAACGAGTTGAGCTCGGTGCGCAGCAAATCCACGGCGGCGATGCCGATCTTCAGGTGCTGGCTGACCGCACGCTCATAGAACGCGTTGGCCGAGCCCGGCAGCTTGATCTCGCTGTGCAAAGGCTTGTCCGACACGCACAGCAACGTGCCGTACGGCACCCGCAAACGATATCCCTGAGCAGCAATGGTCCCGCTTTCCATGTCCACCGCCACGGCGCGAGACAAGTTGATCAGCGGACGTTCCTGGGCCCAGCGCAGCTCCCAGTTGCGGTCGTCGTAAGTCAGCACGGTGCCGGTGCGCAGGCGTTTCTTCAGTTCATCACCCTTCTCCCCGGTGACATTGGCTGCCGCCTGCTGAAGCGCCATCTGCACTTCGGCCAGGGCCGGAATCGGAATGTTCGGCGGCACGACCCGGTCGAGAATCCCGTCACGACGCATGTAAGCGTGCGCCAGCACGTAGTCGCCAATGGTCTGCGACTGACGCAAGCCACCACAGTGGCCGATCATCAGCCAGCAGTGCGGACGCAGCACGGCCAGGTGATCGGTGATGTTCTTGGCGTTGGACGGGCCAACGCCGATGTTGACCAGGGTGACGCCATGACCGTCGCTCGCGATCAGGTGATAGGCCGGCATCTGGTAGCGGTGCCAGACCACGCCCGCGGCAATCGCCGACGCTTCGCCGTGATCCATGCTCTTTTCGATGATCACGTTGCCCGGCAGGACCATGCGCACAAAACGCGGGTCGCTGCGCAATTGTTCCAGGCCATGGACGATGAACTGGTCGACGTAGCGGTGATAGTTGGTCAGCAAAATCCACGGCTGCACATGACGCCAGTCGCTGCCGGTGTAATGCACCAGTCGGCGCAGTGAGAAATCCACCCGTGCTGCATCGAACAAGGCCAGCGGCAGCGGATCGGTGTTTTCCCAATCGTACAAGCCGTCGGCAATACCGTCGGTCGCTGCCGACAGGTCCGTGCTCGGGAACACCCGCGCCAGCACCGCAGCAGTCACACCGGAGCCAGCCAGCTCATCGCCCTGCTCAACCACGTACGGGTAAGGAATGTTCTGCTGGCTGACGCCGACTTCGACCGTCACGGTGAAGTCGTGCATCAACGGCACGAGTTGTTCCAACAGGTATTTACGGAATGCGGCGGGATGGGTGACGGTGACGCTGTAAGTGCCCGGCAACTGCACCTTGGCGTAAGCGCGGGTGGTCTGCGGGACTTCCCCCTGGCAGAGGTAGGTCAGGCGTAATTCGGGATAGCGGAACATCGAGCGCTGCTCGGCATCGGGCTCGACACGATCCTTGAGGTAACGCTTGAGCGCCTGGCTCAGCGCAACGGTTGCACGATTGTGCAAGTGAGCAAGCCGGTCCACGGCTTGCTCGGCGGTTTGAACGACAATAAAAGCTTCGGTCACGATCAGCATCCTGTGTTCTGACTTGCAGACCTTCATCTTGCCTGCATCGTCGCTTCACGGGAACAGTGGCGTATTGGCAATGCAGAAGAATTGCGGTGAATGCAAAACCCCTGTGGGAGCCAGCCTGCTGGCGATAGCGCAATTACATTCACCCTGTCTGTTGGCTGTGGCACCGTTATCGCCAGCAGGCTGGCTCCCACAGGTTTTTAAAGTGTTCAGAATCCTTGCGGGGTCGAGCGGGCGACAATCGCCTCCACATCCAGGCCGCGTGGCAAGGCGCCGTAAACCCGACCGTTCGAACCAAGGCGACTGGCAATAAACGCATCACTGACCACCGCATTCCCCGCCTCCAGCAACAGCTTGGCCTGCAACCCCAACGCAATGTCTTCGGTCAGTTGTCGCGCCCGGTACTGAATGTCACCGGTGTCTTTGAACGCCGCCTGCAATTGATGAATGTGCGCCGCCAGCCGTTTATCGCCATGGCCATCGCCCAATTCGCTGAACAGCACATCGAGAACGCCCGGTTCTTTGGACAGAGCACGCAGCACATCAAGGCACTGCACGTTGCCGGAGCCTTCCCACGTCGAGTTCACCGGCGCCTCGCGATAAAGACGCGGCAGGATGCTGTCTTCGACGTAACCGGCGCCCCCCATGCATTCGGCAGCCTCGTTGATCATCGCCGGTGCGCGTTTGCAGATCCAATACTTGCCCACTGCCGTGACCAGTCGCGCAAATTTGGCTTCATGGCTGTCATCCAGATGATCCAGCGCCTTGCCCATGCGCAGGCTCAACGCCAGAGCCGCTTCACTTTCCAGCGCCAGATCCGCCAGCACGTTTTGCATCAAGGGTTGTTCGCTGAGCAACTTGCCGCCCACCGAACGATGAGCGCAGTGGTGGCTGGCCTGGGTCAGCGCCTGGCGCATCAGTGAACTGGAACCGACCATGCAATCGAAGCGGGTCATGGCGACCATCTCGATGATCGTCGGAACGCCGCGCCCTTCTTCACCGACCATCCATGCCAGCGCCCCCCGGAACTCCACTTCGCTGGAAGCGTTGGAGCAATTGCCGAGTTTGTTTTTGAGGCGCTGAATGTAGAACTGATTGCGCGTGTCGTCCGGGCGATGGCGCGGCAGCAGGAAGCAGGTCAGGCCTTTGTCTGTCTGCGCCAGGGTCAGGAAGGCATCGCACATCGGCGCCGAACAGAACCATTTGTGCCCTAGCAGCTCGTAAGCCTGACCGGGACCGCTGGCGCCAACCGGATACGCCTTGGTGGTGTTGGCACGCACATCGGTGCCGCCCTGCTTCTCGGTCATCGCCATGCCGATGGTGACGCCAGCCTTGTGGGCCATACCAACGTTGCGCGGGTCATATTCAGTGGCGAGGATTTTCGGCAGCCATTGTTTCGCCAGATTCGGTTGCAGACGCAGCGCCGGGACACTGGCAAAGGTCATGGTCAGCGGGCAGCCACTGCCAGCTTCGGCCTGGCTGTGCAGATACGTCATGGCGGCGCGGGCGACATGGGCGCCGTCCTGCGGGTGCGCCCAGGGCAGCGAGGTCAAGCCGTGCTCGACCGCCGTGCGCATCAGTTCGTGATAGGCCGGATGAAATTCCACCAGGTCGATGCGATGACCAAACCGGTCATGACTGCTGAACACCGGCTTGTTCTGATTGGCCAGGAACCCCGCTTCCATCAGCGGCCCGCCGGCCAGTGCGCCGTAGGCGTCGATCCGCGATTCGGCCCAGCCGGCACCGAACCGCCGCGACCATTCCTGCAATGGCAAGTCGATGCGGTACAGGTTGGCGCCGTCCAGTGACGGCGGCTGGTTGGTGACTTCGTGGGTTTCGGCGAACTGATGCAGGTTCATGACAGGGCTCCTTTGGTCGGCCAAGGGACTTCAGTTAAGCACCGCCCCATGACCGAAAAAAGTGTCATATCCGCCTAACTGTCGGCACTTTCACCCTGTTGAATACAGAGGACCCGGCGATAGAGCGCTGCCTGCAAGTCTTCGAATTTCACCGGTTTGCTCAGGTAATCGATCAAAGCACCGGTCGGGCAACGTTCCCGGTCCATGCCGAGGGCGATCATGAACAGCGGCACTTCGGCATAACCCGACATGTCGCGAATCTGGCAGCAGAGTGACACCTCTTCCTGCGAGCGCTGCAGGTAATCGATCAACACCGCATCGAAACGTTCCTGCTGCAAATGCTCGAGCGCCATGGCGTCGCTGTCAGCCGTTCGCACACGAAAACCAAGCTTGAGCAACATGCCGCGCATCACCAGTTGAGTGATGCTGTTGTCGTCCACCAGCAGCACGGTGCAATCCTGGGGCAGGCGCAACGGTGGCAAATCCCGAGGCATCAAAGGCATCGCCGGCCGTTCCGCCATCGGCAGTTCAACCACAATATCGAGCTGGAAACGGCTGCCGTGACCGGGCTCGGAGCGGTGAGTCAGGCGCCCGCCGAGCAATTCCACCAGTTGTCGGCAGATCGCCAGGCCAACCCCCAGGCCACCGTATTCACGGGTCATCGAGCCGTCGAGCTGGAAGAACCGTTGGTACATCGTCGCCTCTCCCAGATCGGTGAAGCCGATGCCCGTATCAATCACGGCAAAGCTCAGCGCCAGACGATCGAACTCGGCCGCCTTGCCGGTCACCCGCAACGCCAGGCCACCGACACGGGTGAACTTGATGGCGTTGTCCAACAGGCATTCCAGGCATTGCGCAATCTTGACGCTGTCCCCCTGCATACGATCCGGCAAACCCGTCGCAACGTCGACCTTGAAGTCCAGAGACTTGGCCGACGCATTGCCTTCGAACTGCACACGCAACGCTTCGACCATTGCGCGCAAACTGAAGGTACCCGCCGAGGCCTTGAGCTTGCCGGCCTGCAATTCGGTCAGGGTGAGGATGCCGTTGACCATGCGCATCATGTCCCGCGCCGAGCCTGCGGCCGTTTGCTGATACTGCTCCAGCTCCGGGTCCATCTCGACGGTTTGCATCAGTTCCAGCGAACCGATCACGCCGTTCATCGGCGTACGCAATTCATGGGTCAGGGTGGCGAGGAATTCGTCCTTGAGCTTGTTGCTGTGCGCCAGTTGCTGGTTCAGCACTTCGAGTTTTTGACTGGCATCGAACAGGGTTTGCGCCTGTTGCTCACGCATGGCGTTGATTCGGTCAGCCAGCGCCAGCGACAGCAACGCCACTTCGATCGCCGAACCGATCTGGCTGGAATACATGGTCAGGAACACATTCGGCAGGTAACCCAGCACCATCAGCGTGTTAACGATGCCGCCCAGCAGAAACGCCGACCAGGCAATGATGAAGTACCGCGCCACCCGCAAGCCGCGCAGCCAGGCAAATATCCCGGCGGCAAAAATCACCACGGTGAAGGTCAGCGCCAGCGCCGTCGCCAGACGCAAGGCCAAGGCGTAACTGGTCATCAATGACAGCCCGACCACCAATGCACTGAAAGCCACCAACGCCAACAGCGAACGGTCGAACCAGCGGCTGTGCGTGGCCATCTGCAAAAAGCTGCGGGCAAACTGACTGCCGAACAGCCCTGCGCAGCCAATGAAAAATGGTGTCGCGGCGTTGGCCCACCAAGGATTGTCTGGCCAGAAATATTGCACCGCAGCCCCGTTCACCGACAGCTGATACAAGCCGAACGAAGCGATGTAGAAAATGTAATAAAGGTAACTGGTGTCGCGAACGCTGAGGTAGATGAACAGGTTGTAGACCAGCATCCCCAGCAACACGCCGTAAATCAGCCCCAGCACGTACAGCCGAACAGGTTGCTCTTCGAGGTAGGTCGTGCTCGACCACAACGTCACCGGCGCCTGGATCGAACCTTCACTCTGCAAGCGCAGGTAAAGGGTTTGCGCCTGTTCAGGCTTGAACGTCAGATCGAACAGATAGTTGTTCTGGCGAATTTCGCGGCTGGCGAACGGCAAGGCGTCGCCGGTCTGCCGGGCCAATTGGTAGTTGCCGTCGGCATCAGGCAAATAGAGATCAAGGTGATCGAGGGGCGGATAGGCCAGTTCCAGCAGCCAGGTGCGCTGTGCCGTCGGGTTGGACGGACGGTAATGCAGGTCGATTTTCAGCCAGAACACCGAACGTGAATACCCGGCATTGAGCGTGTCTTTATTGTGCGGTTTGAAGTTGCCCGCCGCCGCTTGCGCGCGAATATCCGCGATGGACGCCTGACCTGCCGCGTCTTCAAACACTTGCAGGGTTCGGCCCAAGGGAAGGCTCTGGGTGAACTCGTCGAACTCGACGGCGTTTGCCAAAAGGGGCAAACAAAAAAGCAACATCAGCAAATAGCGCATTTAAGCCCCAGCGTGGCCTGTCCGGTCCTGTCAGGAAGCCCCCCCATTCCTTTTGAGCAGACGTAAAACCGGTATCACCTGTTATTGGTTTGGATCCACTCTAGCATAGCCGTTGGTGGCCTTTAAACACCATTGAAATATTTAAAGAAAAGGCTCTAGAACGGGCTTTACAGCAGTGCCAGCAGTGACACGACGACCTCTGTGGCGATGGAGCTTGCTCTCGCTCGGCGGCGAAGCAGTCGTAGAGGCCGGTTACGCGGTATGGCTTTAAAAAGAACAGGGGCCACTTCCCTGCCCAACGGGAGCAAGCTCCCTCGCCACAATGGGATGTCGCTGCACCCGAAAAAGAATGTTTGGTGGTAAGCTCGCGCACCATGAATATCTACAGCTCTCGCCCCGTTGTCCTCTGTCTCTCCGGCCACGACCCAAGTGGTGGCGCCGGCTTGCAGGCAGATATCGAAGCCCTGCTCGCTCAGGGTTGCCATGCGGCTCCGGCCGTCACCGCCCTGACCGTGCAAGACACCGTCAATGTCACTGACTTCCGCGTCCTCGACCGTGAGTGGGTACTGGCCCAGGCCAATGCCGTACTCAACGACTCCGAAGTCGCCGCCGTCAAACTGGGCATGCTCGGTTCGCTGGAGATGGTCGACACTGTCGTCGAACTGCTTTCAGCGCACCCGCATCTGCCGGTGGTCTGCGACCCGGTGCTGCGCGCCGGTGGCGGCGGGCGCCTGGGCAAGGACGAAGTCGGCTACGCCATGCGCGAACGCCTGCTGCCCCTGTCGATCATTGCGACGCCTAACCTTCCTGAAGCCCGCATCCTCGCCGAGCTGCCCGAAGGCACCGCGGACGAGTGCGCTGAAAAACTCCTGCCGTTCGTCAAACACCTGCTGATCACCGGCGGTCATGGCGATGAAACCGAAATCCACAATCGCCTGTACAGCCGCGATGGCCTACGCGAAACCTTTACCTGCCAGCGTCTGCCCGGCAGCTATCACGGTTCCGGTTGCACCCTGGCCAGCGCACTGGCCGGTCGTCTGGCGCAAGGCGAAAACCTCGCCAGTGCCGTACAGACCGCGCTTAACTACACGTGGCGCACCCTGCGTGACGCCGAGCAGTTGGGCAAAGGCCAGTTCGTGCCGCGTCGCTTGCCACTGGATTTCTGTTCGTAACTTCTATTTGTATGCGGTGAGGCTTGTCCGATGAAACTACGTGGCCTGTACGCCATTACCGACAGCAATCTGCTGGACGGTAAGTTGCTCAAGTACGTGGAGGCGGCGCTGGAAGGCGGCGTCACCTTGCTGCAATACCGCGACAAGAGCAGCGACGAGGCCCGCCGTCTGCGTGAGGCCGAAGCATTGCGCGAGCTGTGCGAACGGTACAAGACGCAGTTGATCATCAACGACGACGCCGAGTTGGCGGCGCGCCTGAACGTGGGCGTGCACCTGGGCCAGACCGACGGCCCGCTGACCCCGGCCCGGGCATTGCTCGGCTCCAGGGCCATCATTGGCTCGACCTGCCACGCGCAACTTGAACTGGCCGAACAAGCTGCCAAGGAAGGCGCCAGCTATGTCGCCTTCGGCCGCTTCTTCAATTCGAACACCAAGCCCGGTGCACCGACCTGCAGCCTCGACCTGCTCGACCAGGCCCGCAAGCAGCTGCACCTGCCGATCTGCGCGATCGGCGGCATCACCCTGGATAACGCCGCCCCACTGGTGGCCCATGGCGTCGATCTGCTGGCGGTGGTGCATGGCCTGTTCGGCGCCGAGAGCACGGCTGAAGTGACCCGCCGCGCCCGCGCCTTCAACGAATTGTTTTCTATTTAAGCTTTAAATCTGATTTGAGAGCCCGATCATGTCTCGTTCCGAAACCCTGTTTGCCAATGCCCAGAAACACATTCCCGGTGGCGTGAACTCGCCGGTTCGCGCGTTCAAGAGCGTCGGCGGCACGCCGCTGTTCTTCAAGCACGCCGAAGGCGCCTACGTCACCGACGAAGACGACAAGCGCTATGTGGATTACGTCGGTTCATGGGGCCCGATGATCCTCGGCCACAGCCATCCGGACGTGCTGGACGCGGTGCGCAAACAACTGGAACACGGCCTGTCCTACGGCGCCCCGACCGAGATGGAAACCCAGATGGCCGATCTGGTTTGCTCCCTCGTGCCGTCGATGGAAATGGTGCGCATGGTCAGCTCCGGCACCGAAGCGACCATGAGTGCCATTCGCCTGGCCCGTGGTTTCACCGGTCGCGACAGCATCATCAAGTTTGAAGGCTGCTACCACGGTCATTCCGACAGCCTGCTGGTCAAGGCCGGTTCCGGCGCCCTGACCCAAGGCGTGCCGAGCTCTGCCGGTGTGCCGGCGGCGTTTGCCAAACACACCCTGACCCTGCCGTTCAACGACATCGATGCCGTTGAAGCCATGCTCGCCGAAGTGGGCCAGGAAGTAGCCTGCATCATTGTCGAGCCCGTGGCCGGCAATATGAACTGCGTACCACCTGCACCGGGCTTCCTCGAAGGCCTGCGGACCCTGTGCGACAAGCACGGTGTGGTATTGATTTTCGACGAAGTGATGACCGGTTTCCGTGTTGCCCTCGGCGGTGCTCAGGCTCACTACGGCGTAACGCCGGACCTGACCACCTTCGGCAAGATCATCGGTGGCGGCATGCCGGTCGGCTGCTTCGGTGGCAAGCGCGAAATCATGCAGCGTATCGCCCCGCTGGGCCCGGTCTACCAGGCCGGTACGTTGTCGGGTAACCCGCTGGCGATGGCCGCCGGCCTCACCACCCTGCGCCTGATCAGCCGCCCGGGCTTCCACGCCGAGCTGACCGACTACACCACCCGCCTGCTCGACGGCCTGCAACAGCGTGCCGATGCGGCCGGCATTCCGTTCGTGACGACCCAGGCCGGCGGCATGTTCGGTCTGTATTTCAGCGGCGCTGACGATATCGTCACCTTCGAAGACGTGATGGCCAGCGACGCCGCTCTGTTCGGGCGCTTCTTCCACCTGATGCTGGAAGGTGGCGTGTACCTGGCACCGAGCGCATTCGAAGCCGGTTTCACCTCGATCGCCCATGGCGAAGCCGAATTGAAACTGACCCTGGATGCCGCCGAACGCGCGTTTGCTGCACTGAAGTAAGGCTGAATCACTGACGCTGGTCATTACCAGCGTCAGCTTTCACCGACATTCCTGCACTTTGTCCTGCTCATCTGCTAATAATCTGCCGCAAAGCGGGTGAAATAATTCCCGCGTAGCAGAAAAACGAGTAAAGACTTTGTAAGGTTGGTCCTGCTTATTTCATAATGCGCGCTTATTGGATCCCTCGATGGGTCCGCGCGCCCTTCAGAGGTAAGTCGATTCCCATGAACCGCACCGGCCGCGCCCTTTCACTGGGCTGCCTGTTGCTCCTTCAGCCCCTGCTCGCGCTCGCACAAGCAGGCGGCAACTCGTTGTTAATCCCAGCGATGGGTCGCTGCACCCTCAATACTCAGCCGCAAGACCTGGCACAGGCCCTCGCCGCCTGCCAGAAAGCGTCGGAAGATGGGGATGCCCAAGCGCAATACGAGTTGGGTGAGTTCTACTACGATGGCAAAAACACGCCACGCGACCTCGATCAAGCCCTGAGCTATTTCGAAAAAGCCTCGCTGCAAGGCCATGCCCAGGCGCAATTCAAACTCGGCAGCATGTTCTTCCATGGCGAAGGCGTACCGGCCAATAACATCCAGGCGTACATCCTGCTGAAAATGGCGGCCGTCAATGGCGCCGAAGAAGCATTGGATACTGCCGACGAAGTCACTGAAAAGATGCCCCGCGAAGAACTCGAAGTCGCCACCCAGGTGCTCGGGCAAATATTCCGTAAATATTTGATGGAATTGCAGAGCGCTGACGGGCGCTCGCCGTTTTCGCCACTGCCCTGAGCACTGCTGACTGCGAGGTGGCTTGTTGTGGCGAGGGAGCTTGCTCCCGATCGGCTGCGAAGCAGTCGTAAATTCAGCAATGCGGTTTATCTGAAAAAAGCGGTGACAGGTTTCAGGGCCGCTACGCAGCCCAACGGGAGCAAGCCCCCTCGCCACAACAAGCGCCTTCAGCCATCAGGCAATGCCTTACTTCTCAGGCATCGGCATCGGAAACGGCATTACGTTGCCGACCGCACCGCGCGCTTCGCTGATTTTCGGTGTGCCCATGCGCTCGACTTCGTCGATGCGCACGATCGAATGCATCGGCACAAAACTGCGCACCACGCCTTCGAACTGAGCCTTGAGCTTTTCTTCGCTCGGGTCGACGACCACTTGCGTGCGCTCGCCAAAGACGAACTCTTCCACTTCCAGAAAGCCCCACAGATCACTTTGATAGATCTGCTTGGCGTACATTTCGAACACCTGGCCCTGGTTGAGGAAAATCACCTTGTAGATTGGGGCTTCACGTTTGGTCATGGGCGGCGGGCAACACATCGGGGGATAAAAATGAGGGCGCGAACTATAGCATAGCCATTGGACGCGCAGCGGTAGGAACCTGGGGACATGTTCCCTATAATGCGCGGTTCTTTGAATCACGTGATGACTCTATTCCATGGCCAAGAAGCTTTACATCGAAACCCACGGTTGCCAGATGAACGAGTACGACAGCTCGCGCATGGTCGATCTGCTGGGCGAACATCAGGCCCTGGAAGTCACCGCCCGCGCTGAAGACGCCGACGTGATCCTGCTCAACACCTGCTCGATCCGCGAGCGCGCACAAGATCGCGTGTATTCCCAGCTCGGTCGCTGGCGTGAGCTGAAACTGGCCAACCCGGACATGGTGATCGCCGTCGGCGGTTGCGTGGCCAGTCAGGAAGGCGCCGCCATCCGCGATCGCGCCCCCTATGTGGACGTGGTTTTCGGTCCGCAGACCCTGCATCGGTTGCCGGAAATGATCGACGCCGCGCGCATCACCAAGCTGCCGCAAGTGGACGTCTCGTTCCCGGAAATCGAAAAATTCGACCATTTGCCCGAGCCACGTATCGACGGTCCGAGTGCGTACGTGTCGGTGATGGAAGGCTGCAGCAAGTACTGCACCTTCTGTGTAGTGCCCTACACCCGTGGCGAAGAAGTCAGCCGGCCGTTCGACGACGTACTTGCCGAGATCATTCACCTGGCCGAAAACGGCGTGCGCGAAGTGACGCTGCTGGGGCAAAACGTCAACGGCTATCGCGGGACCACTCATGACGGGCGCCTGGCCGACCTGGCCGAGCTGATCCGCGTGGTTGCCGCCGTCGATGGCATCGACCGCATCCGCTACACCACTTCGCACCCGCTGGAATTCTCCGACAGCCTGATCCAGGCCCACGCGGACGTGCCGGAACTGGTCAAACACCTGCATTTGCCGGTGCAATCGGGCTCGGACCGCATCCTCGCCGCGATGAAACGTAACCACACGGCGCTGGAGTACAAATCCAAACTGCGCAAGCTGCGGGCTGCCGTGCCGGGCATCTGCATCAGTTCGGACTTCATCGTCGGCTTCCCGGGCGAGACCGAGAAAGATTTCGAACAAACCATGAAGCTGATTCAGGACGTCGGTTTCGACTTTTCCTACTCGTTCGTCTACAGCCAGCGTCCGGGCACACCCGCTGCTGACCTCGCCGACGAGACGCCGGAAGAGCTGAAAAAAGAACGCCTCAACGCACTGCAACATCGCTTGAACCAGCAAGGTTTCGAGATCAGCCGACAAATGGTGGGCTCGATCCAGCGTATTTTGGTCACCGACTATTCGAAAAAGGACCCCGGCGAGTTGCAAGGCCGGACCGAGAATAACCGTATCGTCAACTTCCGCTGCGATAATCCAACCTTGATCGGCCAGTTCGCCGATGTGCATATCGATGCCGCGCAGCCGCACTCGTTGCGGGGCTCTTTGATCCAGTAACCCTGTAGGAGCCGGCTTGCTGGCGATGAACGATAACCCAGTGTATCTGATACACCGCGGGGCCCCCATCGCCAGCAAGCCGGCTCCTACAGTGCAGTGTGCGATGCTTAATTATTTAAGCTTTCGCACCCAGCCCACTGGCGCTATCCTTCATTCATCACTATTGCCCCAGGGCGGCTAAATACGACCTTGAACGCACCCATCGAACCACATCGTTTCATCCTCGAGCCCTTTGAAGCTCGCCGCTTCGCCAATCTGTGCGGGCAATTCGACGAGCACCTGCGCTTGATCGAACAGCGCCTGACCATCGAGATCCGCAACCGCGGAAACCAATTCGAACTGATCGGCGAGCCCAAACACACCACCTCCGCGGAAAACCTCCTGCGCCGCCTGTATCGGGAAACCAAGGGTACCGAGCTGTCGCCGGACATGGTTCACCTGTTCCTGCAGGAATCTGCCGTCGAAGCGCTGGACAACCACTCGCCCGCCGAAGCCTCCGTTGCCCTGCGCACCAAAAAAGGCATGATTCGCCCCCGCGGCTTGAATCAAGTGCGGTACGTGAAGGAAATCCTCGGTAACGATATCAATTTCGGCATCGGCCCGGCCGGTACCGGCAAGACCTACCTGGCGGTTGCCTGCGCGGTGGATGCGCTGGAACGCGAGCAGATTCGCCGCATCCTGCTGGTGCGTCCGGCGGTCGAAGCGGGTGAAAAACTCGGCTTCCTGCCCGGCGACCTGTCGCAAAAAATCGACCCGTACCTGCGCCCGCTCTATGACGCGCTTTACGAAATGCTGGGCTTCGAATACGTCGCCAAGCTGATCGAACGCCAAGTCATCGAAGTCGCGCCACTGGCCTACATGCGTGGCCGTACATTGAACAACAGCTTCATTATTCTCGACGAAAGCCAGAACACCACGGTCGAACAAATGAAGATGTTCCTGACCCGGATCGGTTTCGGCTCTACCGCGGTCATCACCGGCGACATCACCCAGGTCGACCTGCCGCGCGGCACCAAGTCCGGCCTGCACCATGTGATCGAAGTGCTCAAGGATGTACCGGGTATCACCTTTACCCACTTCCAGCCCAAGGACGTCGTGCGCCATCCGCTGGTACAGCGCATTGTCGAAGCCTATGAGCGCTTCGAAACCAAAGCGGCCGATGATGCAGCCGCCAAGGATAGCCGCCGCGATGCTTGAGCTTGACCTGCAAATCGCCACCGAAGCGTCCGCCCCCAGCGAGGCCAAGTTCCGTCAATGGTGCGAACTGGCCCTGCGCCAGCGCACCGCCGACTCGGAAATGACCATTCGTCTGGTCGACGAGGCCGAAGGTCGCGAGCTGAACCACACCTGGCGGCAAAAAGACTACGCCACTAACGTCTTGTCGTTCCCGGCCGATGTGCCGGACGAGTTTCTCGACATCCCGCTGCTAGGCGACCTGGTGATCTGCGTCGCCGTGGTTGAACGCGAAGCGGCCGAGCAAGGCAAGACACTCAAGGCCCACTGGGCGCATCTGGTGATTCACGGCTGCTTGCATCTGCTTGGTTACGACCATATAGAGGATGAGGAAGCCGAAGAAATGGAAGCACTGGAACGAACGTTGCTTGCAGAACTGGGCTTTCCCGATCCGTACGCGGACGACGAAACCGACGCATTCCCTACCGAAACAACAAAGGATTCAGAGTAATCGCTATGAGCGAAGATCGATCGAGCAACGGGCAGAAGTCATGGTTGGGTAAGCTCACCCAGGCTTTTGCCCACGAGCCGAAAAACCGCCAGGAGCTGCTTGAGCTGCTGCGCGATGCACACCAGAACAAGTTGCTGGACAGCGAAGCGCTGGCCATCGTCGAAGGCGCCATTCAGGTGGCCGACCTGCAAGTCCGGGACATCATGGTCCCGCGCTCGCAGATGGTCAGCATCAAGGCGACCCAGACACCTCGCGAGTTCCTGCCCGCCGTGGTCGACTCGGCCCACTCCCGCTACCCGGTCATCGGCGAAAGCCACGATGACGTGATGGGCGTGTTGCTGGCCAAGGACTTGCTGCCGTTGATCCTCAAGGAGAACGGCGACAGCTTCAACATCAAGGATCTGCTGCGCCCCGCCACGTTCGTGCCGGAGTCCAAGCGCCTGAACGTGTTGCTGCGTGAGTTCCGCGCCAATCACAACCACATGGCCATCGTCATCGACGAATACGGTGGCGTGGCTGGCCTGGTAACGATTGAAGACGTGCTGGAACAGATCGTCGGCGACATCGAAGATGAACACGACGTCGAAGAAGACAGCTACATCAAGCCGCTGCCCAGCGGTGACTTCCTGATCAAGGCCTTGACGCCGATCGAGAACTTCAACGAGTTCTTCGACAGCGAATTCTCCGACGACGAATTCGACACCGTCGGCGGCCTGGTGATGAGCGCGTTCGGGCACTTGCCCAAGCGCAACGAAATCACCGAGATCGGCCCCTACCGCTTCCGCATCCTGAACGCCGACAGTCGTCGGATTCACTTGCTTCGCCTGACGCCCATTGCTCGCTAAGGATTGAAATGCGCTGGACAACCCGCCCCGGCTGGCCCGGTAACCTGCTGGCCGTGGCGGCCGGTGCAATCACCACCCTGGCACTGGCGCCGTTCGATATCTGGCCGTTGGCACTGCTCGCCGTCGGCCTGTTCTATGCCGGCTTACGTGAACTGAGCCCGCGCCAGGCGCTGGGGCGTGGCTGGTACTTCGGCTTCGGCCTGTTCGGTGCCGGAACCAGTTGGATCTACTACAGCATTCACCATTTCGGCGGCGCTTCGGTGCTGCTGGCCGGCTTCCTGATGCTGATTTTCACGGCGGCGATTGCCTGGTTTTTCGCCCTGCCCGCCTGGCTCTGGGCACGCTGGCTGCGCCGCAACGAGGCGCCGCTGGCCGACGCGCTGGCTTTCGCAGCGCTGTGGGTCGCCCAGGAAGCGTTCCGCGGCTGGTTCCTGACCGGTTTCCCATGGCTCTACTCTGGCTACAGCCAGCTCGACGGCCCGCTGTCCGGGCTCGCACCAGTTGGCGGAATGTGGCTGATTTCCTTCACCCTGGCCTTGACCGCCGCACTGATCTACAACGGCTTGCGCCTGGCTCGCACGGGACGCAAAGGCTTCATCGCCGTGGGAATCGTCTTGTTGGTCGGCCCATGGGTAGCCGGCATGGCGCTCAAGCATCACGCCTGGACCAGCCCTTCAGGCGCACCACTGAGTGTCGCGGCAATCCAGGGCAACATAGAACAGAGCATGAAATGGGACCCGGCGCAGCTCAATGCACAGCTCGCGCTGTACCGTGACATGAGCTTGAGCTCCAAGCGCGTCGACCTGCTGATCTGGCCGGAAACCGCGGTGCCGGTGCTCAAGGAATCTGCCCAGGGCTATCTGGACGTGATGGGTAAATTCGCTGCCGAGCGGAATTCGGCACTGATTACCGGCGTGCCGATCCGGCAGATCGTTCATCAAGAGAAGCGCTTCTACAATGGCATCACCGTGACCGGTGAAGGCGACGGCACTTACCTCAAACAGAAATTGGTGCCGTTTGGCGAATATGTGCCGCTGCAAGACGTTTTGCGCGGGCTGATCGCCTTCTTTGACCTGCCGATGTCGGACTTTGCCCGCGGCCCGGCCGACCAGCCGCTGCTGCAAGCCAAGGGCTATCAGATTGCGCCGTTCATCTGCTACGAAGTGGTCTACCCGGAATTCGCCGCCAGCCTCGCCGCTCGCAGCGACCTGCTGCTGACCATCAGCAATGACACCTGGTTCGGCACGTCCATCGGCCCGCTGCAACACTTGCAGATGGCGCAGATGCGCGCCCTTGAGGCGGGCCGCTGGATGATTCGCGCCACCAACAACGGCGTGACCGGCCTGATCAACCCGTTCGGCCAGATCACTGAGCAGATTCCGCAGTTCGAACGCGGCATCCTGTACGGCGAAGTGGTGCCGATGCACAACCTGACGCCTTATCTGCAATGGCGTTCATGGCCGTTGCTCATCGTCTGCATGCTGCTGTTTGGCTGGGCGTTGGTGGCGAGCCGGATGGCCAAGACTGTCTGAAGACTTGAGGCGATAGTTAAAAGATCGCAGCCTCGTTTTACTCGACAGCTCCTACAGGGTGTAGACAATCCCAGTGTAGGAGCTGCCGCAGGCTGCGATCTTTTGATCTTCAGCGGTAAAACAACGAATACCCGACCTGCCCCACCGCCTCATTCATCAATTGCCCACTCTGCCAGATCGATTTCGACTCCGGCAGCCAGCCGCCCAGCGGTCGGGCGTTGTCTCCGCCTAAGAACCCCATCGGGGCGGCCACCACGTCGAATCCAGCCTTGCGGAAACTCCAGACGGCACGCGGCATGTGCGCAGCGTGAGTGACGATCACCACACGCTTGACGCCTTGCGGCAACAATAATTGCGCCGTGAATTGCGCGTTTTCCCAGGTGGTACGGCTCTTGCCCTCCTGCCAGCGCACCGTCACGCCAAAATCGTCGCGCAAGGACTCCGCCATCATCTGCGCTTCAGTCGGTGGTATGCCGTAATGCAATCCACCACTGGCCAGCACCGGCAAGCCCGAAGCCTTGGCCAGCCGCGCCGCATAACGTTGACGTTCCAGGCCAATACCTGTTGGCTGATCAGCGCCCCAGGCCACGTCACCGTGTTCGCGGCCCGAGCCCAGCACCACGATGGCGTCGGCGCGCTGCCCCAGCGTGCTCCATTCCTCGCGGGCCAGCGGCGGCTCACGCTCAAGAAGGTCGGCACTCCATTCCACCACCACCGGCAGGCTCATCAGCCAGAAACCACCCAGCCCCAGCGCAAAGCACGCACCGGCCAGCCTCGGCCTTGAGCGGCGTAACCACCAGCCAAGCAAAAGCAGCAGCATCAGAAGGCCGGGCGGCAAGAGAAGTTGTTTCACGAAATAACGAAAAGGCATCGAGCATCTCCTTGAGATGCCCGAAGCCTAAGTGGGTTAGCGCAATGCGACAATAAATACGGAAGGACTATGCTTCAAAAAGTGCTGGAGCATGGCTCTGTGTCTATTTGTACTGCAAAGACCGGACCTTTACCGCGTCTCTGCCAGGTACCTTGTCCTTGAGCCAGATGATTTTGGCCGAACGTGGTGCGTCGAGTTGCTTTACCGCTTCTGACAAGCATCCGTGTGTCTCACGTTCACTGCGATCCAGATACGCCTTGACCAAAGCAAACTCTGCGGGGCTCAGGCCACGCAGTTCCAGTTCAAGTGGGCGTTCGTCGCGCAGCCGACCTGCGGTTTTCGCCGCTTCCAGGGCCAGGCCCAGACGATCGATCAGTCTTTCGTACAGCTCCGGTTTCGTAGCTTTTTGCTGTGACTCAACCATCCCTCACCTCATTGGAAGATAAGACCTACTCCCCAGTTAGAGCTTAGCTTCCATGAACAAACCGGCTGAGCGCCGCGACCAACGGCCCTCGCGGCGGTTTTTGCGAGACGCGCGGCAGCAATCAGGGTTTCCCTCGGTAGAGCGCGGTCATGTATGCTACGGCGCTTCCTGTAACTCCACTTCCAGCTCGGCTGGGCATCGAAAACGCCAATAAGGCGTGTTCACCGTCCAACGTTGCATTGAAGAGGATTAGGCCACCCCTATTCAGTTCAAAAGTAGCCATGCACGAACAATATCAGCCCCGTGAAATCGAAGCCGCCGCCCAGTCATTCTGGGACGAGCAAAAGTCCTTTGAAGTCAGTGAACAGCCAGGCAAGGAGACCTACTACTGCCTGTCGATGTTCCCTTACCCCAGCGGCAAGCTACACATGGGGCACGTGCGCAACTACACCATCGGCGACGTGATCTCCCGCTACCAGCGCATGCAAGGCAAAAACGTTCTGCAACCGATGGGTTGGGACGCGTTCGGCATGCCGGCGGAAAACGCCGCGATGAAGAACAACGTAGCGCCCGCCAAGTGGACCTACGAAAACATCGCCTACATGAAGTCCCAGCTGCGCAGCCTGGGCCTGGCGGTGGACTGGTCGCGCGAAGTGACCACCTGCAAGCCTGATTACTATCGCTGGGAACAATGGCTGTTCACCCGCCTGTTCGAAAAAGGCGTGATCTACAAAAAAAGCGGCACCGTGAACTGGGACCCGGTCGACCAGACCGTTCTGGCCAACGAACAGGTGATCGACGGTCGCGGCTGGCGTTCCGGCGCGCTGATCGAAAAGCGCGAAATCCCGATGTACTACTTCAAGATCACCGCGTACGCGGATGAGCTGCTGGAGAGCCTCGACGAACTGACTGGCTGGCCTGAACAGGTCAAGACCATGCAGCGCAACTGGATCGGCAAGTCCCGCGGCATGGAAGTGCAGTTCCCGTACAACGTCGATTCCATCGGCGAAACCGGCGCGCTCAAAGTCTTCACCACCCGTCCGGACACCCTGATGGGCGCAACCTACGTTGCCGTGGCCGCCGAGCACCACCTGGCCACCCTGGCTGCGCAGAACAATCCTGAGCTGCAAGCGTTCATCGCTGAATGCAAGAGCGGCAGCGTGGCTGAAGCCGACGTCGCTACCCAGGAGAAAAAAGGCCTGCCGACCGGCCTGTTCGTCGAACACCCGCTGACCGGTGAAAAGTTGCCGGTGTGGGTCGCCAACTACGTATTGATCCACTACGGCGACGGCGCGGTCATGGCTGTACCGGCTCACGACGAGCGCGATTTCGAATTCGCCCACAAGTACAACCTGCCGGTCAAATCGGTGGTGCGCACCAGTTCCGGTGACACCAACCCGACGCCATGGCAAGACGCCTACGGCGAGCACGGCACGCTGATCAATTCCGGCGAGTTCGACGGCCTGGACTTCGCCGGCGCGTTCGACGCCATTGAAGTCGCGCTGATCAAGAAAGAACTGGGCGCCTCGCGCACCCAATTCCGTCTGCGCGACTGGGGCATCAGCCGCCAGCGCTACTGGGGCTGCCCGATCCCGATCATCCACTGCCAAACCTGCGGTGACGTACCGGTACCGGAAGATCAACTGCCTGTCGTGCTGCCGGAAGACGTCGTACCCGATGGCGCCGGTTCGCCACTGGCACGCATGCCCGAGTTCTACGAGTGCAGCTGCCCGAAATGCGGCCAGCCTGCCAAGCGTGAAACCGACACCATGGACACTTTCGTCGAGTCCTCGTGGTACTACGCCCGCTACGCCTCCCCGCACTTCGAAGGCGGCCTGGTAGAAAAATCGGCGGCCGACCACTGGTTGCCGGTGGATCAGTACATCGGCGGTATCGAACACGCGATCCTGCACCTGCTCTACGCGCGCTTCTTCCACAAGCTGATGCGCGACGAAGGCCTGGTGAGCTCCAACGAGCCGTTCAAGAACCTGCTGACCCAGGGCATGGTGATCGCCGAGACTTACTATCGTCGTGAAGCCAACGGCGCCTTCACCTGGTTCAACCCGGCGGACGTCGAACTTGAGCGCGACAGCAAGGCCAAGGTCATCAGCGCCAAGCTGATCGCCGATGGCTTGCCGGTGGAAATCGGCGGCACCGAGAAGATGGCCAAGTCGAAGAACAACGGCGTCGACCCACAGTCGATGATCGATCAGTTCGGCGCAGACACCTGCCGTCTGTTCATGATGTTCGCCTCGCCGCCTGACATGAGCGCGGAATGGTCCGACTCCGGCGTAGAGGGTTCGCACCGTTTCCTCAAGCGCGTCTGGCGTCTGGCTCAAGCACACGTCACTCAGGGCCTGCCGGGCAAACTGGACGTTGCCGGCCTGAACGACGAGCAGAAAGCCGTTCGCCGCTCGATCCACCTGGCCATCAAGCAAGCCAGCCACGACGTCGGCCAGAACCACAAATTCAACACCGCCATCGCTCAGGTGATGACGCTGATGAACGTGCTGGAAAAAGCCGCGCAAGGCACCGAACAGGATCGAGCGCTGGTTCACGAAGGTCTGGAAGCCGTCACGCTGCTGCTGGCTCCGATCACCCCGCACATCAGCCATGAGCTGTGGCATCAGCTGGGTCACGCTGAGCCGGTGATCGACGCGAGCTGGCCGGTGGTGGACGAAACCGCTCTGGTGCAAGACAGCTTGCAGCTGGTGATCCAGGTCAACGGCAAACTGCGTGGTCACATCGAAATGCCGGCCAGCGCCAGCCGCGAAGAGGTCGAAGCGGCCGCTCGCGCCAACGAAAACGTACTGCGTTTTGTCGACGGCCTGACCATTCGTAAAGTGATCGTAGTGCCCGGGAAACTGGTCAATATCGTCGCCAGCTAATTGGAGCAGGCGCCAGGTACGCCTGGCGCCGAGTAAAACCTTTCGGGCCGCTCGATCGGCCCACATGGTTTCAAGGGGAGCAACAAGATGATCAAACGCAATTTGCTGGTGATGGGCCTCGCGGTCCTGTTGAGCGCCTGCGGTTTCCAACTGCGCGGCACCGGCACCAACGAACTGGCAATCAAGGAACTCGACCTGAGCGCCCGTAACGCCTACGGCGAGACCGTGACGCAACTGCGTCAGGTGCTGACAAACAGCGGCGTCAAGGTCTACACCGGCGCCCCCTACAAACTGGTGTTGACCGATGAGCAGGAAAGCCAGCGCATCCTCAGCTACGCCGGGGCTGGCCGTACGGGCGAGTACCAGATCACCACGGTGTTGAAATACGACATCCGTGGTCAGGGCAACCTGCCGTTGATCAGCGACAAGCTTGAAGTGCAAAAAATCTTCCTCCACGACGGTAACAACCTGGCGGGCTCCGACCAGGAAGCCGTAACCGCCAAAACGGAAACCCGTCGTGAGCTGGTTCAGCGCATGATGTTGCGCCTGCAACAATTGACGCCAGCCCAGCTGGACCAATTGGAGCAGACTGCCGAAGCCAAGGCCAAGGCAGAAGCCGCTGCACTGGAAGCGGCGCAAAAGGCTGAAGCGCAAACACCGCGTCAGTCGCCCATCGAACTGCCGCAGCAGTAAGACTTACGGGGCGCTCAGGCGCCCCGTTCGCCCTCTATTATGAAACTCGCCCCCGCCCAACTCGCCAAACACTTGCAAGGTGCCCTTGCGCCGGTCTACATCATCAGCGGCGATGACCCGTTGCTGTGTCAGGAGGCCGCCGACGCCATTCGCTCGGCCGCTCGCCAACAAGGCTTTGATGAGCGCCAGGTGTTTGCCGCCGATGCCAGTTTCGACTGGGGTACGTTGCTGCAAGCCGGTGCCAGCATGTCGCTGTTCGCCGAAAAGCGTTTGCTGGAACTGCGTCTGCCTTCCGGCAAGCCCGGTGACAAAGGTGCAGCAGCACTTATCGAGTACTGCTCGCGGCCGGCCGAAGACACCCTGTTGCTGATCAGCTTGCCGAAGCTTGACGGCAGCGCGCAGAAAACCAAGTGGGGCAAGGCACTGGTCGAAGGCCAGCAAACCCAGTTCGTGCAGATCTGGCCGGTGGATGTCAGCCAGCTACCGAGTTGGATCCGTCAGCGCCTGTCCCAGGCCGGGCTTTCTGCGAACCAGGATGCCGTTGAGCTGATTGCTGCGCGGGTAGAAGGCAACCTGCTGGCCGCTGCCCAGGAAATCGAGAAACTCAAGCTGATGGCCGAAGGTGGCCAGATCACCGTTGAAACCGTGCAGGCCGCCGTGGCCGACAGTGCGCGCTTCGACGTGTTCGGCTTGACCGATGCGATCCTCAACGGCGAAGCGGCCCATGCCTTGCGCATGCTTGAAGGGTTGCGCGGTGAGGGTGTCGAGCCACCGGTGATTCTCTGGGCCCTGGCCCGCGAACTGCGCCAGCTGGCCAACATTTCGCTGCAATACAGTCAGGGCACGCCGCTGGACAAAGCCTTCAGCCAGGCCAAACCACCTGTCTGGGACAAGCGCAAACCACTGATGAGCAAAGCCCTGCAACGCTACTCGGCGCAACGCTGGGCGCAGTTGTTGCTGGAAGCGCAACGCATTGACGCCCAGATCAAAGGTCAGGCCGCCGGTTCGCCATGGATGAGCTTGAGCCGTTTGACGTTGTTGATGGCTGGGCAAAAATTGGCGTTGCCTGCCGAGTAAGATCAAGGGATCGCCGCCTTCTGCAGCTCCTACAGATTGACACGCGATCCTGCGTAGGAGCTGCCGAAGGCTGCGATTTTTTGATCTTATTTCTTACAAAATCCACATCCATCGCCCCTATAGACAGATCCTCTGCTTCAGCCGATGATTTGCCCCGCAAAAACCACTCACTTGCGAGAAATCATCATGAGCAAAAAGCCATCAACGCATGGCCCCAACAAGGCCAAATCCATCGTCGCCCAGCCACTGTTCCGCAGCCGTCAGGAACGCGCCGGCAAGGGCAAAGGCAGCTACCGCCGCGAAGCCTTCCAGTCTAATAGCTGGGAGGCTTCTTACTTTCTGGCTGCTTAAAGCAGAACACCCCCTCTACATGTTAAGGTCTGTACCTGAATCGTTTTCCCTGGACCTGTGCATGCCCTTTTGTCTTCCCCATCGCTGGCACCTGCGCCAATTGATTGCTGCCTCCAGCCTTGTTTTGCTTGTCGCCTGCGCGGAAAAACCGACCGCCGCCGACGCTCAACCCCTCCAGACGTCGCCCGTTGCCACGGCCCCGGCGGTTGTTCCGCCAGTGGTTCCGACCGGTGAGAACATCGACATCCAGCCGACCCAGACCTTCGCCGAATGGCAGGCGGGTTTCCGCAAGGATGCCCTGGCCGCGGGTATCCGCGCCGATCTGTTTGATCGCGCTTTCGCCAATGTCAGCATCGACCCCAGTGTGATCCGTGCCGATCGCAGCCAACCGGAATTCGCAAAACCGGTGTGGGAATACCTCGACGGCGCCCTGTCGCCCTTGCGTGTGCGCAAAGGTCAGGCGCTGGTCAACCAATACGCCGACGTCCTGCAAAGCATCGAGCAGCGCTATGGCGTCGATCGCCAGGCACTGGTGGCGGTATGGGGCATGGAGAGCAACTTCGGCCAGTTCCAGGGCAACAAATCGGTGATCAACTCACTGGCAACCCTGGCCTATGAAGGCCGCCGCCCTGGCTTCGCCCATGCGCAATTGATCGCCGCCCTGCAAATCCTGCAGCAAGGCGACATCGAACCCGAGAAGATGCTGGGCTCCTGGGCCGGTGCGATGGGCCAGACCCAATTTATCCCGACCACCTACAACACCCACGCCGTGGATTTCGATGGCGATGGTCGCCGCGATATCTGGGGCAGTTCGGCTGATGCCTTGGCCTCGACCGCGCATTACCTGCAAAGCTCCGGCTGGCAGAGAGGCCAGCCATGGGGCTTTGAAGTCCAACTGCCGAACGGTTTCAACTACGTGCTGGCCGATGGCACGATTCGCAAGACTGTCGCCGAATGGCGCCAACTGGGCGTCATGATGCCCAATGGCGGCCAGGTCCCGGCCGGCACAGAGCAATTGTCCGCGGCCCTGTTGCTGCCGGCCGGCTATCGCGGCCCGGCCTTCCTGGTGCTCGACAACTTCCGTGCGATTCTCAAGTACAACAACTCGTCGTCCTATGCCCTGGGGGTGAGCCTGTTGTCCGAACGGTTCAATGGTGCAGGCTTGATCAGCGGTACATGGCCTAAAGATGACTTGCCACTGAGCCGCACCGAACGGATCGAACTGCAAAACCTGTTGAGTGCCCAGAACTACGACGCAGGCACCGCCGACGGCATCATTGGCGCCAACACGCGCAAGGCCATCCGCAGCGCCCAACAGTCGTTTGGCTGGCCGGCGGATGGATACCCGACGCACAAGTTGCTCGAAGGGTTACGCAACCGCTAAAAGCAAAAGATCGCAGCCTTCGGCAGCTCCTACGAGCGTTAAAATCCCCTGTAGGAGCTGCCGAAGGCTGCGATCTTTTTACGGTCTCAAGTTCTTACCTGATCACCACTTCCTGCTCCAACACCAATTCCTGCTTCCCCGCATCCAACCGAACCAACGCCCCCATCGGCAACGTCACGTTCGGGTCGCAATGCCCGCTGCGCCAGCCGGACAGCACCGGTATCCGCAACGGCGCGAAGGTCTGCTTGAGCAACCGCTCCAGCGCCGGCACATCAACACCGGCGATATCCCCGACCAAAACACCGCGCAACTTGTGTAACGTGCCCGCCAGTCGCAAATGGGTCAGTAACCGGTCGATGCGATACAGCGGCTCGTTGATGTCTTCGATGAACAGGATGACGCCCTCGGCATCGATCTCGTAGGGCGTGCCCATGGTCGCGGCAATCATCGACAGGTTTCCGCCCAGCAAGCGCCCATGGGCAATGCCTGGCTCGATTGTGCTCAATGGGCAGGCCACCGGGTGCGTCAGCACACTGCCCGCCTTCACCTGCCCTCTGAGCATGTTGAAGAAGGAGGACTCGGTGGGCTTTTGCTTGTTGCCCAACAGATCCGCATTAAGCAATGGCCCATGAAACGTCACGAAACCCGCGTAGCGGCTGATCGCCAGATGCAGCGCGGTGATGTCGCTGTAGCCAATGAACGGTTTGGCGTTGTCACGCAACAACCGGAAATCGACGCGATCGAGCAGCCGGGGCGTGCCATAACCACCGCGCAGGCAGATGATCGCATTGACGTCATCGTCGGCGAATGCGCCATGCAAGTCATTGAGTCGTACATCATCGCTACCAGCCAGGTAGCCGTCTTTCTCGTAGACACCGGGAAACACTTTCAGCGAGTAACCCCGGGCGCGCATCCATTGCACGGCTTTATCGGTGTCCAGCGCCGCGGGACCGGCGGGCGCAATCACGCCAATCGTACCTTCCGGAGGCAACGCCGGTACGGGAACGTGAGGACAAAGGGTATGGGTCGGTCGTACGGTCATCCGTGAATCTCCCTGCGTAATCTTCAGCACACAGTAGTCAGGAACGGGGACAAACAGAAGAGGCTGAGTCACACCGCAGGTTGCAGGAAAAAGCGGCTATCGCCGTAGGCAAGGCAAAAAAACGCCCGCAAGGTTTGGAAACCTTGCGGGCGTTTATGTTTCACAGTCGATCAGGACGACATCAGCTCAGCCTTGACCAGCTTCGCCTGCTCGTCGGCGTGGTACGAAGAACGTACCAACGGGCCGGAAGCGACGTTCTTGAAGCCCATCTTGTAGCCTTCTTCGGCGAACCAGGCAAAGGTGTCCGGGTGCACGAAACGCTGCACCGGCAAGTGGCTGCGGGATGGCTGCAGGTACTGGCCCAGGGTCAGCATGTCGATGTCGTGCTCGCGCATGCGCTTCATGACTTCGATGACTTCTTCGTCGGTTTCGCCCAGACCCAGCATCAGGCCGGACTTGGTCGGAATGTGCGGCATCATCTGCTTGAAGCGTTGCAGCAGGGTCAGCGACCACTGGTAGTCCGAACCCGGACGCGCAGCCTTGTACAGGCGCGGCACGGTTTCCAGGTTGTGGTTGAACACATCCGGCGGCTCGGCTGCGGTGATTTCCAGGGCGATGTCCATGCGGCCACGGTAGTCCGGGACCAGGGTCTCGAGCTGCACGTTTGGCGACAATTTGCGGATTTCGCGGATGCAGTCGGCGAAGTGCTGGGCACCGCCGTCACGCAGGTCGTCGCGGTCTACCGAGGTGATCACCACGTATTTCAGTTTCAGGTCGGCAATGGCGATGGCCAGGCTTTCCGGCTCGTTGACGTCCAGTGGCTTCGGACGGCCGTGGCCAACGTCACAGAACGGGCAGCGACGGGTGCAGATGTCACCCATGATCATGAAGGTCGCGGTGCCGCCGGAGAAGCATTCGCCCAGGTTCGGGCAGGAAGCCTCTTCGCAGACACTGTGCAACTTGTGTTTGCGCAGCAGCGCTTTGATACGGTCGACTTCCGGCGAAATCGGAATGCGTACGCGAATCCAGTCAGGCTTCTTCGGCAGTTCGGTGGTAGGAATGATCTTTACCGGGATGCGTGCAACCTTCTCGGCGCCGCGCAGCTTGACGCCGGCTTCAACCTTGGGACGCGGGGCCGGGCGCTCGGTGACATCGAGCGTCGGGATCATGGTTTGCACTGCATCAGTAGTCATATCAGTCGATTCCGCCCGTCAGGGTCGTCTGCTCAGCATAGTCGAGGTGTTTGACGAGCTGCGCACGCAGCCGGGCACTTACCTCGGCAAATTCAATCGATCCTGCGTGATCGCTCAGCTGGGTCATCGCCAGCCCGGCGTAGCCGCAGGGATTAATCCGTCGAAACGGTTCCAGGTTCATGTCCACGTTCAGGGCCAGGCCATGAAAGGAACAACCGTGGCGGATCCGTAGACCCAGGGAAGCGATTTTCGCCCCATTGACATAGACACCCGGCGCGTCAGGCTTGGCCGCGGCGGTGACACCGTAACTGGCCAGCAGCTCGATCAGGCATTGCTCCATCCGGCTGACCAGATCGCGCACGCCAAAGCCGAGCTTGCGTACATCCAACAGCAGATAAGCCACCAACTGGCCGGGGCCGTGGTAAGTCACCTGGCCACCACGATCAACCTGCACCACCGGAATATCGCCGGGAACCAACAGATGCTCAGCCTTGCCGGCCTGACCCTGGGTAAACACAGGCGGGTGCTCGACCAGCCAGATTTCGTCGGGGGCATCGCTGCCACGTTCGTTGGTGAAGCGTTGCATGGCGTGCCAGACCGGCTCGTAAGCCATCTGGCCGAGTTCACGAAAGCCCAGCGTGCCAGACATCACAACACCATGTGCACGAAACCGGTGGCCCGTAGTTCGCTGTTGATGTTGTACAGCTGGTCCTGGTCGGTCGCGACGATGTGCAACTGAATCGTGGTGTATTTGCCGTTGCTGCTCTGGCGCTCGTCAATACGCTCATCATTGATCTTGGCGTACTTGCTGACGATGTCGATGATTCTGTCCTTGTTACCCACGCCGGTGTCGCTGATCACCTTAACCGGGTAATCATTGGCAGGGAATTCGATTTTTGGCGCCTTTACTTCAGTATCGGTCATGGCGTAACGGCCTCGTAAGCGTAAGCCGTGGCGACGGCAAAACCCCGCGCCGGATCAGCGCAGGGCCTTGCAGGTGCACACTATCAGTTGAACAAGCCGTAGAAGAATAGACGGATGCTATCCCACATGCGGCGGAAGATACCACCCTCCTCGACAGCGTCCAGGGCGATCAGGTCGGCGCTGTGCACCACTTTGTCGTCCAGTTTCACTTCGACTTTACCGATCACGTCGCCCTTGGCGATTGGCGCAATCAGTTGCGAGTTCATGGTCATGCTCGCAGCGAGCTTCTTCAGCTGGCCTTTTGGCAGGGTCATGGTCAGGTCTTGCGCCAGGCCGGCCTTGACCTGGTTGGTCGAGCCTTTCCAGACCGGCGCCTGAGCCAGTTCGGCACCCTTCTGATAGAAGGTCTGGGTTTCGAAGAAGCGGAAACCGTAGGTCAGCAACTTCTGGGTTTCGGCCGCACGAGCGGTGTCACTGTTGGTACCGAATACCACGGCGATCAGGCGCATGCCATCACGTACCGCCGAGGACACCAGGCAATAGCCCGCTTCGTCGGTGTGACCGGTTTTCAGACCGTCGACGGTCTTGTCACGCCACAGCAGCAGGTTGCGGTTCGGTTGCTTGATACCGTTCCAGAAGAACTCTTTCTGCGAGTAGATCGCGTAGTGAGCCGGATCTTCGTGAATGATCGCGCGAGCCAGCGTGGCCATGTCGTGAGCCGACGAGTAGTGCTCAGGGTTTGGCAGACCGGTCGGGTTCATGAAGTGGCTATTGGTCAGACCCAGGTCGCCAGCGGTTTTGTTCATCATGTCGGCGAACGCGTCTTCGCTTCCGGCGATGTGCTCGGAGAGCGCAACACTGGCGTCGTTGCCCGACTGGATGATGATGCCGTGCAACAGGTCGCTGACGGTGACTTGCGAACCGACCTTGATGAACATCCGCGAACCGCCTGTACGCCAGGCGTTTTCGCTGACGGTCACCGGATCGTTTTCACCGATCTGGCCACGACGGATTTCGAGGGTCGCGATGTACGCAGTCATCAGTTTGGTCAGGCTGGCTGGCGGCAGACGCTGGTCACCGTTGTTCTCGACCAGCACGTTGCCGCTGCTGGCGTCCATCAGCACGAAGGCTTTGGCGGCCAGTTGAGGTGGCGACGGCATCATCTCGACCGCGAAGGCGGCGGGTGAGAGGAGCAGCGGGACTAACAGGAACAGGCGTTTGGCAAAGGTGGTGATGTTCATCCGTCTCTCGAAATCGCTAATGGAAACTGCCCTAGGGCAAAACTAATCAAATAACCTTCTAACGGGTTATCGCGTGTTCAGTTGCTCACTCCAGTCACCCTTGCCGGGCTTTTGTTCTTCAACGAGTCAACAACCTGGTCCGCCCCCCAAAACCGCAGACGAACCGTCAATCAAGTCCAACGTATTACTCAGTCACAACACTTGGCGAACCGAGGTTGGCCAGGCGCACACTGTTCTGCACCTGCTGGATTTCACCCGGCGAGCCGATCGGCCCCAGGCGAACCCGATGCAGGGTCTGCTGGTTGCGCACGACCGAGCTGATGAACACCGGAGCGCTCACCATCCCGCTGAGCTTCGATCTCAGGAGTTCTGCAGCGTCCGGGTTGGCGAACGCGCCCACCTGCAGATACTGGCCAGAGGCTGCTGCAGAAGCGTTTTTTTTTGCGTCAAGCGGCACAGGCACCACCGCGGCGGCGTGTTGCTGCGGCGGCGGAGTCCATTGCTCGACAGTGCCGGCCGAGGCCGTAATCACTGGCGCGCTATTCTGCGCGACTTTCGGTTCGTTGAGCATCAGCGGCGCCGGACGGCCCTTGGCCGCCCACCATTGCTGCGGATCGATGCCTTCGACCTTGACCCGCGCGGTGCCGGTTTCGGCGTAACCGAGTTTCTTGGCGGCCGCGTAGGACAAATCGATGATCCGGTCCGAGTAGAACGGCCCGCGGTCGTTGACGCGCAGGATCACGCTCTTGTTGTTGTCCAGGTTGGTCACCCGAACATAACTCGGCAGCGGCAGTGTCTTGTGCGCGGCACTCATGCCGTACAGGTCATACACCTCGCCATTGGCGGTGTTCTGACCGTGGAACTTGGTGCCGTACCAGGACGCCGTACCCGACTGTACGTAGGTCTTGGACTCTTGCAGCGGAAAGTAGGTCTTGCCCAGCACGGTGTACGGGTTGGCCTTATAAGGGCCGGTGTGCAAGGTCGGTGTGGCGTCCGGGATGCGCGACACATCGACATCCCACCATGGTGCCCCATCCTTGTGGGCACGGTTGATGTCCAGCCCCGGCGTCGTACGCACGGCAGCGGGAGCCTTCTGGGCAGGCGGACGACTGGTCGAACAACTGGCGACCAGCAACCCCAGTGCGGCGAATGCCATCAGCCTCAGGGGTTTATTCATAGGCAATGCCCGCATTACTTGACGCCCCGTGCTTGAACCAGTTGTTCAGACAGTTGATGTACGGCCATGGCGTACATCACGCTGCGGTTATAACGCGTGATCGCGTAGAAATTCTTCAGGCCCATCCAGTATTCCGGGCCATTGTCGCCTTCCAGCCGGAAAGCCGTAACCGGCATATCATCGCGCAGCGCATCATGACTTGACCACCCCAGGACTCGCAACTCCCCAACGGTTTTCACAGGCTCGATGCCCGTGGTCAGACCTTCGTCCACCTGATCGCCGCGTGCATCGGCGCGGCTGACCACCGGTTCGCCGGCGACCCAGCCGTGACGCTTGAAGTAACTGGCAACGCTGCCAATGGCATCGTCCGGATTGTTCCAGATATTGATGTGGCCATCGCCGTCGAAATCCACCGCATAAGCGCGGAAACTGCTCGGCATGAATTGCGGCAACCCCATCGCACCGGCGTAAGAGCCTTTAAGTGTCAACGGATCGACTTGCTCTTCACGGGCCAGCAGCAAGAACTCACGCAGTTCCTTGCGGAAAAATTCGGCACGGGGAGGATAGTCGAAACCCAGGGTCGACAAGGCATCAATGACGCGGTAATTACCGGTATTGCGCCCGAAAAAGGTCTCAACGCCGATGATCGAGACGATGACCTGAGCCGGCACGCCGTATTCCTGCTCGGCGCGCGCCAGCACCGCTTCGTGCTGACGCCAGAAGTCCACACCGCGGGCAATGCGCGCGTCGGTAATGAACATCGGGCGATATTCATGCCACTGCTTGACCCGCTCCGCAGGTTTGGAAATGGCATCCAGAATCGACTGTTTGCGCTCGGCTTCGCGGAACACACCCATCAGTTGTTCACCGGCGAACCCGTAATCGCGGGTCATTTCACCGACGAATTCGGCCACCTGGGGTGAACCTTCGTAATCGCCGGCCAATGCTGTCTGCATTGTGCCAAGGATGCTCACCAGGCCGACCCATGGCGCGTATCGAGTCGCCCAGCCACGCATTACTTGCATTGAAATCTTCACCTTATTCAAACCTGCGCGATCCACTTGCGATGGGTATGGATCGACATCAAAACCCCAAACGCTGACAGCAGCGTCACCAGCGAAGTTCCTCCGTAGCTAATGAACGGCAACGGCACCCCCACCACCGGCAACAGGCCACTGACCATACCGATGTTGACGAAAACATAAACAAAAAACGTCATGGTCAAAGCGCCCGCGAGCAATTTGCCGAACAATGTCTGGGCCTGGGCGGTAATCACCAGGCCACGGCCGATCAGCAGCAGGTAGATCAGCAGAAGCGCACAGATGCCCACCAGACCGAACTCTTCACCCAACACGGCGATGATAAAGTCGGTGTGGCTTTCGGGCAGGAAGTCCAGGTGCGACTGGGTGCCGAGCAGCCAGCCCTTGCCGAACACACCGCCGGAACCGATGGCGGCTTTGGACTGGATGATGTTCCACCCCGTGCCTAACGGGTCACTTTCCGGGTCGAGGAACGTGAGGACACGCTGCTTCTGGTAATCGTGCATCACGAAATACCACATGGCCACGGACACCGGCACGGCGGCCGCGAGCACGCTGAGGATCCAGCGCCAGCGCAGGCCGCCCATGAACAGCACGAAGGCGCCCCCCGCCAGAATCAGCAATGAAGTGCCGAGGTCGGGCTGACGCACGATCAGGATGAATGGCAAACCGATCAGAAACAGGCTCACCCCTACATGTTTGAGTTGCGGCGGCAAGGTGCGCTTGGACAGGTACCAGGCGATGGTCGCCGGCATCAGGATCTTCATGAACTCCGAAGGCTGGAAACGGATCACCCCGGGAATATTGATCCAGCGCGTGGCGCCCATGGCGTTGTGGCCCATGATGTCGACCACTACCAGCAACAGCACGCCGAGCACATAACCCACCGGAACCCAGCGGGCCATGAAGCGTGGTTCGAACTGGGCGATGACGATCATCGACACCAGGCCGATGCCGAACGACGTGGCCTGTTTGGCCAGCAAGTCCCAGCTTTTGCCGCTGGCCGAATAAAGCACGAACAGGCTGCCCGCCGCGAGCGTCAGCAGCAGGATCAGCAATGGGCCATCGATGTGCAGGCGCTGCAACAGCGTCGCACGACGACGCATCACATCCTCGCTCGAGAGCATGCGATCGAAATTATTCTTCACGGGCTGTTGCCTCAGGGCTGATAGGGCTGGCGTATTCAGGCTTCAACCGGCCGTTCTGGTCCAGGAGCCAGGCGTCCATGATTTGCCGTACCACTGGCGCTGCGACCCCGGAACCGGACTCACCGTTCTCGACCATTACCGAGACCACAATTTTCGGGGCATCGGCGGGCGCGAACCCAACGAACAAGGCGTGGTCGCGATGACGCTCCTGAACCTTGGAGCGGTCGTACTTCTCGCCCTGCTTGATCGCGACCACCTGGGCCGTACCCGACTTGCCAGCAATCCGGTACTGCGCACCGATCGCGGCCTTGCGCGCCGTACCGCGGGCACCGTGCATCACCTGCTGCATGCCATGGTTGACCTTGTTCCAGTCCGACGGGTCGCGCAGGATGATGTCCGGCACCGGATTCTCATCCACCGGTTTCACGCCTTCGATGGTCTTGGCCAGGTGCGGACGGTTCCAGACGCCTTTGTTGGCGACCAGGGCGGTGGCCTGGGCCAGTTGCAACGGGGTCGACTGCATATAGCCCTGGCCGATCCCGAGAATCAGCGTTTCACCCGGGAACCACGCCTGTCGACGGGTCGCACGCTTCCATTCGCGGGACGGCATCAGTCCCGGCGACTCTTCGAACATGTCCAGCGAGACTTTTTGGCCGATGCCGAACTTGGTCATGTACGCCGACAGCCGATCGATCCCAAGCTTGTGCGCCAGATCATAGAAGTAGGTGTCGTTGGAACGCATGATCGCCGTATCGAGGTCGACGAAGCCGTCACCGGTGCGGTTCCAGTTACGGTATTTGTGATCGTAGTTGGGCAGCATGTAGTAACCCGGGTCGAACACCCGGGACGACGCCGTCACCACGCCTGCGTCCAGGCCGGCAATCGCCACCGCTGGTTTGATCGTCGAACCCGGCGGGTACAAGCCGCGCAATACGCGGTTGAAGAGCGGCCGGTCGATGGAATCACGCAGTTCGGAATAGGCCTTGAAACTGATGCCGGTGACAAACAGGTTCGGGTCGAAACTCGGCTGGCTGACCATCGCCAGCACTTCGCCGGTTTTCGGGTCCAGCGCAACCACCGCACCACGACGACCGCCCAGCGCCGCTTCGGCGGCTTCCTGCAATTTGATGTCCAGGCTCAGGACAATGTCCTTGCCGGGAATCGGATCGGTACGCTTGAGCACGCGCAATACGCGGCCGCGAGCGTTGGTTTCAACTTCTTCGTAGCCCACCTGGCCGTGCAGTTCAGGCTCGTAGAAGCGCTCGATGCCGGTTTTGCCGATGTGGTGGGTGCCGCTGTAATTGACCGGATCGAGGGTCTTGAGCTCTTTCTCGTTGATCCGCCCCATGTAACCGACCGAGTGCGCGAAGTGCGCACCCTGCGGATAGTGACGCACCAGTTGCGCAACCACTTCCACCCCAGGCAGGCGGAACTGGTTCACGGCGATCCGGGCGATCTGCTCTTCGCTCAGCTCAAACAGGATAGGCACCGGCTCGAATGGTCGACGCCCCTGACGCATGCGCTTCTCGAAAATCACCCGATCATCGGGCGTCAGCTCCAGCACTTCGACGATCACGTCGAGCACTTTTTGCCAATCGCCGGAACGTTCGCGGGTCATGCTCAGGCTGAAGCTGGGCCGGTTGTCGGCAATCACCACGCCATTACGGTCGAAGATCAAACCGCGAGTCGGCGGAATCGGCTGCACATGGACGCGGTTGTTTTCCGACAGCGTCGAGTGGTACTCGTACTGGATCACTTGCAGGAAATACAAACGCGCGATCAGCACGCAGATCAGCACCACCACCGCAATTGCCCCGAACACGACGCGACCACGCACCAGACGGGCGTCTTTTTCGTGGTCCTTGATGCGGATCGGTTGAGACATGAGGGCAGAACTACTTGTGGTAAGGGTGACCGGACAGCACGGTCCAGGCACGGTACAACTGTTCGCCGATCAGAATCCGCACCAGCGGGTGCGGCAATGTCAGCGGCGACAACGACCAGCGCTGATCGGCCCGGGCACAGACTTCCGGCGCCAGCCCTTCGGGGCCGCCGACCATGAAGTTCACGGTGCGCGAGTCCAGCCGCCAGCGATCGAGTTCGACCGCCAGCTGCTCGGTACTCCAGGGCTTGCCATGGACTTCGAGAGTGACGACACGCTCGTTCGGCCCGACCTTGGCCAGCATGGCTTCGCCTTCCTGACGGATGAAGCGCGCCACGTCGGCGTTCTTGCCACGGGTGTTGAGCGGTATTTCCACCAGTTCCAGCGCCAGCTCGGACGGAAGACGCTTGGCATATTCATGCCAGCCTTCTTCCACCCACTTGGGCATGCGGGAGCCGACGGCGATCAGTCGCAGTCGCACAGCCGTTCCTTATTCCTGGTCTTTGTTGAGCTTGGTGAAATGCTCGTGACCGACTTCAGGGCTGTGGTGTTTGCCATCAGCGGCACGGCTCTGCTCGGCACCTTTCCACAGGCGCTCCAGGTCGTAGAACTGACGGGCGTTGGAGGTCATCATGTGGACGATCACGTCATCCATGTCCAGCAACACCCAGTCGCTGTCGCCCTTGCCTTCTTCACCCAGCGGCTTGATGCCCAGGGCTTTGACCGCTTCGCGGACCTTGTCCAGCATCGCGCCGATCTGGCGGTTGGAGGTACCGGTGGCGATGATCATGAAGTCGGTGATGCTCTGCTTGTCGCGGACATCGATGACCAACACGTCCTGGGCCTTGACGTCTTCCAGGGCCGCGACGGCGATCTTGACCAGTTCGTCGCCTTTAGGCGGCTCGGCGGCAAGGACCTTCTCAGGCAGCGGAGCACTCTTGAACGTGCCTTTACGCTTAACTTTGTTTACGTCGTTGTTCGTCATATAAAACTCGTTTTGCTCGTTTGTTCGGGCGCTTCAATACACGTTGTTGCCACGTGCCTTGAGGCACTCCTATTCAGTTCGACGCACGGTAGAGTCCGTGCGCATCGATGTAGGCCAGGACCGCGTCGGGCACCAGGAAACGTACCGACTTACCGCTGGCCAGCAGTTGACGGATCTGGGTGGCGGATACCGCGAGCGGTGTCTGCCAGACGAATGCAATCTGTCCGCTCGGCCCTTTGAGGGCCAGCGGGTCGCTCACCGAGCGCGCTGCCAGCAGGTTGCGCAAGGCATCCGGCGGTTCGCTGTCGGCATCCGGGCGTTGCAACACCAGGATATGGCAATGCTGGAGCAACTCTTCCCAGCGGTGCCAAGTGGGCAGGCCGCAAAATGCGTCCCAGCCCAAAAGCAGAAAAACCTGGTCCTGCGCGGCCAGCTCGGCGCGCATCAGTTCCAGGGTATCAATGGTGTAGGACGGTTTGTCCCGCTGCAATTCGCGGGCATCCACCACCAACGGTGCCACACCGGCCACCGCGCACTCGACCATCGCCAGACGGTCTTCGGCCGATACCTGCGGCGTACCCCGATGAGGTGGCCTGGCACTGGGTGTCAGACGCAGCTCATCGAGCGCCAGGGTTTCGGCGACTTCCAGTGCACCGCGCAAATGGCCGATGTGCACCGGGTCGAACGTTCCGCCCAGCACGCCAATGCGCCGAGGTGCTGGCTCGCTGGCGGTCAACGGGGCTGACGGGTCGTGATCGCCCAAGTCAGACCGGCTCCTGTCCGCGCAACTGTCCGTCGCCGACCACGATGTACTTCTCGCAGGTCAATCCTTCGAGACCCACCGGGCCGCGGGCGTGCAGCTTATCAGTAGAAATGCCGATCTCGGCACCCAATCCGTATTCAAAGCCATCGGCGAAGCAGGTCGGGGTGTTGATCATCACCGACGACGAGTCGACTTCAGCCACGAAACGCCGGGTGTCGCCCTGGTGTTCGCTGACAATCGAATCGGTGTGGTGCGAGCCGTAATGGTTGATGTGCTCGATGGCCTGATCCAGCCCTTCGACCACGCGGATCGACAAAATCGCCGCCAGGTACTCGGTGTTCCAGTCATCTTCACTGGCCGGTACGGCTTCGATGATCGCCCGAGTGCGCTCACAGCCGCGCAGTTCGACGCCTTTTTCGCGGAACTGGGCCGCCATCGCCGGCAGAAAATCCTTGGCAACCGTTTGATCGACCAGCAGCGTTTCCATGGCACCGCAGATGCCATAACGGTAAGTCTTGGCGTTGAACGCAATGCGCTGGGCTTTCGCCAGGTCGGCGTGCTCGCTCACATAAACGTGGCAGATACCGTCCAGATGCTTGATCACAGGTACGCGGGCATCGCGGCTGACACGCTCGATCAAGCCACGACCACCGCGAGGCACGATGACGTCGACGTATTCAGGCATGGTGATCAGCGCGCCAACGGCGGCACGATCCGTGGTTTCGACCACTTGCACCACGGCAGCTGGCAAATCCGCTTCGGCCAGACCACGCTGAATGCACGCGGCGATGGCACGATTGGAGTGAATCGCCTCGGAACCGCCGCGCAGGATGGTCGCATTGCCGGATTTCAGACACAGGCTGGCGGCATCGATGGTCACGTTCGGCCGGGATTCGTAGATGATCCCGATCACGCCCAGCGGAACACGCATTTTGCCGACCTGGATGCCCGACGGACGGAAGCTCATGTCACGAATCGCCCCGACCGGGTCCGGCAGTGCCGCGACCTGGCGCAGGCCGACGATCATGCCGTCGATCCGCGCAGGGGTCAGCGCCAAGCGTTCCAGCAAGGCTGGCTCCAGACCATTGGCGCGACCAGCCGCCAGATCCTGCTCATTGGCAGCGGTCAGCTCGGCGCGAGCAGCGTCCAGCGCGTTGGCGGCAGCCTGCAGGGCGCGGTTTTTTTGCGCGGTGCTGGCACGGCCGATCACGCGGGAGGCTTCGCGGGCAGCGCGACCCAAGCGGGTCATGTAGTCAAGAACGGACTCAGTCATGGTCTGGGCGAGGTCTTTGCTAAGGTCGTGGTAAAGAGTAAAGCGGCAGATTATAGCTGTCGCGCCTTCCGACTAACAGCGGTGACGGGCGGATGGTCGAAATGGAGCGCGATTTGTCGACGTTCAGCCGGGATTAAGCCGCAAATTGTTATCATCACGACTCATTCAGCCCTGATAAACGCCGAATATCATGTCCAACCTGACTGTAAGTGTGTCCGCCGCGAGCTTGCCCACGGGCCTTCCGGACGCATTTTTCGACCGCGATGCCCAGGTTCTCGCCCGGGATCTGCTGGGAAAGGTCATCCGCCACCGAATCGGCGACCTGTGGCTCAGCGCTCGTATCATCGAGACTGAAGCGTACTACTGCGCCGAAAAAGGCAGCCATGCGTCACTCGGCTATACAGAAAAGCGTAAGGCTTTGTTTCTGGATGGCGGCCACATCTATATGTATTACGCCCGGGGCGGCGATTCCCTGAACTTCAGCGCCCAAGGTCCGGGCAATGCGGTTTTGATCAAATCCGCCTATCCGTGGGTCGATGAGCTGAGCGGACCGGCCAGCCTGGCGCAGATGCTGTTGAACAATCCCGACGCCCAAGGCCATCCTCGCCCGTCACAAAAGCTCTGCGCCGGGCAAACCTTGTTGTGCAAATCGCTGGGTTTGAAGGTGCCGATGTGGGATGCCAAGCGTTTTGACCATGAGGTGCTGCTGGTGGAAGACGTCGGCCCTGCGCCGGCACAAATCATCCAGACCACACGATTGGGCATCCCCCATGGGCGCGATGAACACCTGATGTACCGCTTCGTCGATGCGGCTTATGCGCCGTATTGCACGCGAAACCCGTTGCGACGGGGGCAAGTCGAAGGACGCGATTACATCCTGCTGTGAATAAAATCCCGTAGGAGCTGCCGCGGGCTGCGATCTTTTGATTTTTGAAAGGCAAAAGATCGCAGCCTGCGGCAACTCGTACAGAGCAACCAATGAAAATGGAGTTGGATTTATGGGCCCATGGCTCGATAGCGTGACCGGATGGTTGGCGGCCAACCCGCAATGGCTGGCAGCAGCGGTATTCCTGGTGGCCTTTGTGGAATGCCTGGCGATTGCCGGACTGATCGTTCCCGGCACGGTGTTGCTGTTCGCCGTGGCAGTACTGGCAGGCAGTGGCGCGCTGACGCTCAGCGAGACGCTTTTGCTGGGTTTCGTCGCCGGGGTGCTGGGTGACGTCATTTCTTATTTTCTGGGGCGGCACTTCCACCAGAACATCCGGCGCCTGCCGGGCTTGCGCCATCATCCGGAATGGATCGCCGGGGCCGAGTCTTATTTCCAGCGCTACGGTATCGCCAGCCTGCTGGTCGGGCGTTTTATCGGCCCCCTGCGGCCCATGCTGCCAATGGTGGCCGGGATGTGCGACATGCCTTTCCCGCGCTTCTTCGCGGTCAGCCTGTTGGCCGGCGCGGGTTGGTCGGTGGCTTATCTGATGCCGGGCTGGGCCACGGGCGCGGCAATCCGCTTGCCGTTGCCTGAAGGCTTCTGGCTCCAGGCCGGGGTTGTTGCCGGCAGCATTGCGGTGATGGTCGGTTTGAGCGCGACCAGCAGCCTGCGCCGGCATCGCCGCGCAACGCTGTTCATTGCCGGAATGAGCCTGCTGATTCTGGCAGGGCTGTTTATCGGTTATTCGCACCTGTCCGCACTCGATCAAGGCGTGATGACACTGGTGCAGGAACATCGCAAACCGATGCTGGATGAAGTGGCGGTGGTCTTCACGCTGATCGGCGAATTCCGCAACATGCTGCTGTTCAGTGTACTGCTGACTGGTTTGCTGCTTCTCATGCGCCAATGGCGGCACGCGATTTTCGCCGGCAGCACGCTGCTCTTCACGGCACTGGCGAATACCGGAACCAAGCACTTTTTCGCCCGCGTGCGCCCGGAAGTATTGAGCGATCCGCTCACCAGCTACAGCATGCCCAGCGGCCATGCGTCAGGGTCTTTCGCGCTCTTCCTCACCCTCGCCGTCCTGGCGGGACGCGGACAACCGCCTCGCATGCGCCTGACCTGGTTACTGGTGAGCTGCCTGCCGGCGCTGCTGATTTCGCTTTCGCGGGTCTACCTCGGTGCGCATTGGCCGACGGATGTATTGGCTGGCGCAATGCTGGCGGCCTGTGTCTGCGCCGCGAGCCTGTGGCTGATTCAGCGCGATACATCGCTCAGCGCCCTGCCCCCCAAGGTCTGGTGGCTGGTGCTGCCAGCCTTGGTGGCATTGTTCGGATTCTTCGTGCTGAGGCATTTGCCGCATACGATGTTGCGGTACGCGTACTGACAACAGCAAAAGATCGCAGCCTGCGGCGGCTCCTGCATCAGGAGCTGCCGCAGGCTGCGATCTTTTTGCTTCAGTCAGGCAAACAGTTCGCCCTGCAACTCATCCAGCAGCGCTTGAATCGCATCCAGTCGCTGCTGCGGATCATCGAGTTGCAACAGATCGATCTTGTCCAGTTCAGCGAACGGCAACAGGTACGCCAGTTGATTGGCCAGTGATTGCTGGCCGGTCGCATCGGTGCCCATGTTCAAGGCCTCGACCATCGGGTGCTCGGCGAGAGCCTTGAGCAAGGCCACCAAATCGGCGTCTTCGTCCTGCAACGGCTGTTCCGGCTCATCCTCCAGCCACTCGACTTCGGCGACGGTCAACTGATCCCGTTGAACCTCGGTGCGCAACACATGGAACCGTCGCCCACCCTGAACCCGAATGCCCAACAGCCCATTGTCCTGTTGCTTGAAATCGGTGATCAGCGCTTCGCACCCGACCAGGGCGTAGCCCTGCGGGGCAATGCCCACTTCTTCGCCATCGAGGATGCACACCACACCGAAGCCGCCGCCCTGCTTCATGCAGCGGCCGATCATGTCCAGATAGCGCGCCTCGAAAATCTGCAAATCGAGGATGCAGCCAGGAAACAGCACCGTGTTCAGCGGGAAAAGCGGCAGACTCATAGACATTTCCTTCACACCACCATCGACACCGCCAACGGCAGAAACACCGCCGTGGCCACACCCATCAGACTCATCGCCAGCGCCGCGAAGGCGCCGCATTCTTCACTTTCCTGCATCGCCACCGCTGTGCCGACCGCATGGGCGGTCATGCCCAACGCCATGCCCCGCGCTTCGGGACTGAGCACGCCGAGCAGGGTCAACAGACTCGGACCGAAGATGGCCCCGATCACGCCGGTGATCAATACAAACACCGCCGCCAGCGCCGCGACGCCACCGATTTGCTCGGCCACCAGCATGGCAATCGGCGAGGTCACCGACTTCGGCGCCATGGTCATCAGGATCATGTGTTCAGCGCCGAACCACCAGCCCAGCAACACGCCCATCCCCGTGGCCACCACGCCACCTATCACCAGCGTAGTAAAAATCGGCCAGAACAACTGTCGAATCCGTCGCAGGTTCAGATAAAGCGGCACCGCCAGGGCCACCGTCGCCGGGCCGAGCAGGATGCTGAGAATCTCGGTGCTCTTGCGGTACTCGGCGTAGGTCAGGCCGCAGCCCACCAACACACCGATCACCAGCAACATGGAGACCAGCACCGGCTGCAAAAAGATCCACCGGGTTTTCTCGAATGCCGCCAGCACCAGTTGATAGGCGCCGAGAGTGATGCCGATCCCGAACAGGGGATGATGAATGACCGCCGTCCAGGCGCCGTGCCAGTCGAAGATCATTGGCCATCCTCGGGATGAGCATGGCGCTTGACCATGCGCTGCATCAGCACGCCGGCAAAGGCCATCGACAACAACAACGACAGCACCAGTGCGCCGACGATGGCCCAGAAGTCGGCCGCGATATCGGCGGCGTACACCATCACGCCCACAGCCGGCGGTACCAGCAGCAACGGCAGGTAACGCAACAGACTGCCGGCCGCGAGGTTCAGCGGCTCACCGACCTGGCCACGGCAAATCAGATACACCAGCAACAGCAGAAGCCCCACGATCGGCCCCGGCAGCACCGGTAAAAACAAATGATTGATTGCGGTGCCCAGCAATTGAAACAGCACCAGCCATGTCAGGCCCCGTAACAACATTATTGATCTCCTGAAAAAACCGTCACCCGCATTGGCCCGGGCATTATAAGCACGCCTGCGCTATGGGCCGGCATTCGCCAAAAGCATGGTCAGTTGACCAGAGCGATTAGCCATGATGATCTAAAGTGGTATTTCGGGAGTTCAAATCCCCCCACCTGAAAATTATAAAACCGATGAACCCAAGGAGAGTCTCAATGCCCTATGTTCCAGTTGCAGAGCTCAAAGATTATATCGGCAAGGAACTCGGACGTTCCGAATGGCTCACCATCGATCAGGACCGCATCAACCTGTTCGCCGAAGCCACTGGGGATTTTCAGTTCATCCACGTTGATCCGGTCAAGGCCGCGCAAACGCCATTTGGCAGCACCATCGCCCACGGTTTCCTTTCGCTGTCGCTGATCCCGAAACTGATGGAAGACATCCTCGTCATGCCTGAAGGCCTGAAGATGGTCGTCAACTATGGACTGGACAGCGTGCGCTTCATTCAACCGGTCAAGGTCGATTCGCGGGTGCGCCTGAAGGTCGAACTGACCGAAGTCAACGAGAAGAAACCCGGCCAATGGTTGCTCAAAGCCACCGCCACCCTGGAAATCGAAGGCTCGGACAAACCGGCCTATGTCGCCGAGCCGTTGTCGCTCTGCTTCGTGTAAGCCTTCCCGGATGCGAAGCAGCTCACGCTGTTTCGCACCGTCTCGCTGCGCCTCACTCTATATAAGGACACATGGCTACGGCATACTCGGTCGCCTAATTGCCCGGAACCCGCTATGCGCCCACTTGCACTCCTTGCCTTGACCCTGCTGCTCACCGCTTGCGGCGACGGCGAATCGCCATTGCCTCCTGACGCCCGCCTGCCGGACGGCGGACGCTATCGCGGCGATCTGGTCAATGGAATGCTGCAAGGCCAGGGCCGTATCGACTACCCGAACGGCAGCTGGTACGCCGGCGAGTTCGACAAGGGTCAGTGGCATGGCCAGGGCGAATGGCACGGCAGTAACGGCGAGGTCTATCGCGGCCAATTCAATCAGGGATTGTTCGAAGGCCAAGGCACCCTGACCACCAGCGCCAGCAGTTACAACGGCGGCTTCAAGGCCGGCCGACGCTCGGGCGAAGGCACCCTCAAAGAAAACGGCATGAGCTACCGCGGCGAATTCAAGGCCGACCAGTATTCGGGACTGGGTCGCCTCGAGCTCGAAGACGGCAGCTCCTATCAAGGCCAGTTCGCCCACGGCAAACCCAACGGCGAAGGCCAGCGCGGCGACGCCAGCGGCAATCAGTTCACCGGGCACTTCGTCGACGGTCAACTGGAAGGCAACGGGACATTCAACAGTGCCGATGGCGACATCTACATCGGCGGCTTCAAGAACAATCAACTGCACGGCAAAGGTCGTTACGAAAACGCGGACGGCGATGTCTGGCTGGGCCAGTTCAAGGAAGGCTCGCTCCATGGCAAAGGCGAGTTGATCGGCTCCGATGGCAGTCATTACATCGGCCACTTCAACGACTGGCGCTTCAGCGGCCAGGGTCGGTTGAACCTGGCGGACGGCAGTTTCTACACCGGACAATTCGACAACGACAGTTATCAGGGCCACGGCACATTGGTGCTGACGGACGGGACGGTACTGAGCGGCACGTGGGTCAACGGCCAGCGCGTACGCGACTCCACAGGGAAATTGCTGCCCGATACGCTGGAGCTCGGCCTGCTGGCACAGGGGCGCTTGCTCGAAGAAGCGCTGGCCAACGTGCCCGCCTCAACCCCGACGGTCGAACTCTACTCACTGACCCTCGGCGGTGATGGCAAGCAGAGCGTATTCCTGCGCGAGTCCGACTATGTGGCCAACATGCTGGCCAGTCGTTTTGGCGCTTTCGGCCAGATCCGCCTGGTCAACCACCGCGACCACCTCGGCGACCGCCCGATGGCCACCCGGGAAAACCTGCGCCGCGCCGCCCTGACCCTGGCCGAGCGCAGTGGGCCGGAAGATTTGATCTTCATCTATCTGACCAGCCACGGCACCAGCGAACACGAACTGGTACTCGACCAGCCACGCATGGAACTGGCCGACCTGCAGGCCGACGAAATGGCCGCCGTCCTCGCCCCGCTGAAAAACCGCGACAAGGTCATCGTGATTTCGTCCTGCTACTCCGGCGGTTTCATCCCCGCCCTCAAGGATGAGCGCACCCTGATCATGACGGCCTCCCGGGCGGACCGGGTGTCCTTCGGCTGTTCGGAGGAAGCCAATTTCACCTACTTCGGCGACGCGTTGTTCGCCCAGGCATTGAACCAGACCGATGACCTCGAACAGGCCTTCAAACGGGCCAAGGCCATCGTTGCCGAGCGTGAATTGGCGGACGGCTTCGAAGCCTCTGAGCCACAGATCTGGGCGCCGAAAACGGTCCTCTCGCACTGGCAGCTGTTACGCAAGCAACAGGCACGAAAAGCATTACAAAGTGTCTTGATCAACGGCAAGGCTACAAACAGCAACTAAGCTGAACAGTATCAAGGGAGAAACACTATGTACTTGACGCCTCAGCACGTATTGCTTGCCGGTGCCACCGGGTTGACCGGTGAGCACCTGCTTGATCGCCTGCTTAACGAACCCACGATTGCCCGGGTATTGGCGCCTTCACGCCGGCCTTTGGCCAAGCATCCCCATCTTGAAAACCCGGTCGGCGACCCGACGGTGTTTCTGCCGCAGCTGAACGGCCGTGTCGACATCGCCTATTGCTGTCTGGGCACCACCATCAAACAGGCGGGCTCGGAAGAGGCGTTCCGTGCGGTGGACCTGGACATGGTCGTGGCCTTTGCCAAACGCGCACGGGAGATGGGTGCACGGCACCTGATCGTGATCAGTGCTCTGGGCGCCGATCGCAGATCCTCGATTTTCTACAACAAGGTCAAAGGCGAGATGGAGCACGCACTGCGCGCGCAGGACTGGCCGCAGCTGACCATTTGCCGTCCTTCGCTGTTGCTGGGTGAACGCACCGAGCCACGCCTGGGCGAAAAACTCGCCGGACCTTTGTCGCGGCTGATTCCCGGCAAATACCACGGCATCGAAGCCTGCCAACTGGCCCGCGCAATGTGGCGCCTGGCGCTGGAAGAGCAGGATGGCGTGCGGGTGGTCGAATCGGATGAGTTGCGTAAGTTAGGCAAGTAAACCACGGATCTGTGGCGAGGGGGCTTGCCCCCGTTGGGCTGCAAAGCGGCCCTCTTCGCGTATTCCGGAGTGCTGCGTCGCGCGGGATTACGACTGCTGCGCAGCCGAACGGGGGCAAGCCCCCTCGCCACAAAGCGCTCCCCCTACAACCCACCCGTGGCCTGATAGCTGACACCGAGCACCGTCAACAACGACAGTGGCAACAACAGCGTATCGAGCAATGCGCTGGCCGGCAGGTCAACGCCGGGATAACCCGGTGCTTCGGCACCGAACCGGTCCATGGCGCAGCAACCACCGTTCATGGCGTACAAATCCAGGCGAGTCCCTGAGTACACCACCGGCGCGCCCGGCTTGGCCGCATCCAGCGTTCGTACCGTGGCGCATCCGGCCAGTTGTAACGCCAGCACCATCACCAACAGCTTATTCATCGCTGGTCAGATGATGCTCACCCCAACGCGGCAGCATGTCCTGGGGAATATTCAGCAGATTGAGAATCCGTGCGACGACGAAGTCGATCAAGTCGTCGATGGTTTGCGGCTGATGATAGAAGCCCGGCGACGCCGGCAGGATCGTCACGCCCATGTTCGACAACTTGAGCATGTGCTCAAGGTGAATGCTCGAATACGGCGCTTCACGCGGGACCAGAATCAACTGGCGGCGCTCCTTGAGCGTCACGTCGGCGGCCCGCTCGATCAGGTTGTTGCAAGCGCCAGTAGCGATGGCGGACAAGGTGCCGGTGGAGCAAGGCACCACAACCATCGCCGCCGGAGCGCCGGAGCCCGAAGCCACCGGCGACATCCAGTCCTCTTTGCCATACACACGAATCTGCCCGGCGGCAGCGCCGGTGTACTCGGTGAGGAAGGCCTGCATCATCTGCGGTTTGGCCGGCAGCGTGACGTCGGTTTCGGTGGCCATCACCAGTTGCGCCGCCTTGGAGATCAGGAAGTGCACTTCGCGGTCTTCCCGCACCAGGCAGTCGAGCAGACGCAAACCATATTGAGCGCCGGATGCGCCGGTCATCGCCAGCGTGATGCGGTCCGGGCCGTTGTTCATTTCAGCGCCTCGGCGAGCTTGCCGTGCAAGCCGCCGAAGCCGCCGTTGCTCATGATCACCACGTGGGTGCCCGGCTGAGCCTGGCTCTTCACGCGTTCGATGATGCCTTCCAGCGAATCGCTGACAATCGACGGCACGGTGCACAGCGCCGCAGTGCCCGCCAGGTCCCAACCGAGGTTGGCCGGCGCATACCAGATCACCTGATCGGCATCGACCACGCTTTCCGGCAAGCCGTCACGGTGCGCGCCGAGCTTCATGGAGTTGGAGCGCGGCTCGATGATCGCGATCAATGGTGCGTCGCCGATACGCTTGCGCAGACCGTCAAGGGTAGTGGCGATGGCCGTCGGATGGTGAGCGAAGTCGTCGTAAATGGTGATGCCACGGACTTCCGCGACCTTTTCCATCCGGCGCTTCACGCTTTTGAAAGCGCTCAACGCGGCGATGCCCATGGACGGCACCACGCCGACGTGGCGTGCGGCAGCCAGGGTCGCCAGTGCGTTGGCCACGTTGTGCTGGCCGGTCATGTCCCACTCGACCACACCCTGGGCGACGCCTTCGAACATCACTTCGAACTTCGAGCCATCTTCGCTGAGCAACTTGACCTGCCACTGACCGCCGACGCCGGTGGTCTGCACCGGAGTCCAGCAACCCATTTCGATGACACGCTGCAACGCGGGTTCGGTGGTCGGATGAATCACCAGGCCTTCGCTCGGGATGGTCCGCACCAGGTGATGGAACTGCCGCTCGATCGCCGGCAGATCAGGGAAGATGTCAGCATGATCGAACTCAAGATTGTTCAGGATGGCCGTGCGCGGACGGTAGTGAACGAACTTGGAACGCTTGTCGAAGAACGCACTGTCGTACTCGTCGGCTTCGATGACGAAGAACGGCGTATCGCCCAGACGCGCCGACACCGAGAAGTTCTGCGGCACGCCGCCGATCAGGAAGCCGGGACTCATGCCCGCGTGCTCCAGCACCCAGGCGAGCATGCTGCTGGTGGTGGTCTTGCCGTGTGTACCGGCAACGGCGAGCACCCAGCGACCTTGCAGCACATGATCGGCCAGCCATTGCGGGCCGGAAACATAAGGCAGGCCTTTGTTCAGCACGTATTCCACAGCCGGGTTGCCCCGGGACATGGCGTTGCCGATCACCACCAGATCGGGCGCCGGATCGAGTTGCGCCGGGTCGTAACCCTGGGTCAGCTCGATCCCCTGAGCCTCCAGCTGAGTGCTCATCGGTGGATAGACGTTGGCGTCGGAGCCCGTCACATGATGGCCCAGCTCTTTGGCCAGAACCGCCATCGAGCCCATGAAAGTCCCGCAGATACCCAGAATATGAATGTGCATAGTCGACCTCGTAAAACATGGCCGCAGGTTAGCGTAGGGAGGGGAAATTCGCACTCTTGTTTCGATTGTGCTCAGTGCAAAACCTGTAGGAGCCGGCTTGCTGACGAAGCAATCGCAAGATCGCCCTTCGCCAGCAAGCCGGCTCCTACAGGTCATCGTGCCAATTAGCGGGCGATACCGTGTTTGCGCAGCTTGCGATAAAGGGTATTGCGACTAACCCCCAACTGCTCCGCCGTATGCGTCATGTGCCACCGCGTATGCTCCAGTGCATTCAACAGCGCCAGCCGTTCGGCATCCTCCAGCGGATGCTCGGACGGCTCGTCGATAGCCTGCACCACCGCCGGCCGCGCCGAACGAATCATCGCCGGCAAATCCTCCAGCCCGATCCGCCCACCCTCACACAACGCGGCCAACGTACGCAGCACATTACGCAATTGCCGCACGTTGCCCGGCCAGGCGAATCCCAGCAGGGCCTCACGCGCCGGCTCATCAATCAGCACGGTTTCCCCACCCGCTTCCTCGGCCAGCAAAAAGTCCAGTAACTGGGATTTATCCGTTCGCTCACGCAGTGCCGGCAGTGCGATTTCCAAGCCATTGAGGCGGTAATACAAGTCCTCACGGAAACCACCGTCCTGCACCCGTTCCAGCAAATCACGGTGAGTGGCGCTGATGATCCGCACGTTCACCGATTCCGGCTCCCCGCCAATCGGCACCACCTGACGATCTTCCAACACCCTCAACAACCGTGTCTGCAGGGCCAGGGGCATGTCACCGATTTCGTCGAGGAACAAAGTTCCGCCATCGGCCTGCTGCAACTTGCCGCGCATGCCTTCCTTGCGGGCACCGGTGAAGCTGCCGCCGCGATAGCCGAACAACTCACTTTCGATCAGGCTTTCGGGGATGGCCGCGCAGTTGAGCGCGACGAAGGCGTTATCCGCCCGTTGACTCGCCCGGTGTACGGCTTTGGCGAAAGCCTCCTTGCCGGACCCTGTTTCACCGTTGACCAACAAAGGCACGTCCCGCTCGTAGACCCGCAGGGCCTTGCGGAAACTTTCCTGCAACGCCGCATCGCCCAGGCAGATATCGGCCAGCGGCGCACGCGGCACGGCCACCGAACGCTGCACAATGGGCGCCGAAGTACCGCGAGCCTGACCGCGCAATGCCGCAAACAGCCTGCGCCCGTCACGGGTGCGCAACGGCCAACTGGCGTTGGCATCGATGCTCGCGCGCCCCAGCAGCTCATCGAGCGTACAGTCGAAAAAGGCCTCCACGGGTTTGCCCAGCAAGCCGCCGCGAATGTGTCCCAGCAGGTTCAGCGCGCTCTGGTTGACCGCACAGATCCGCCCTTCTCCGTCGAACGCCAGCAACCCTTCGCTGAACAAACCGACGGACTCGGCCTGCAAATGAAAACGCAGCAACCATTGATTGTCGAAGCAGCGCAGGAAGTAGCAGCTCTCGATCATCTTCGCCGACAGATTGACCAGCGCCATGGTGTGAAACTGACTTTGCCGCGAGACATCGCGCCGCGCCGACGACACGTCGAGCACCGCCAGCAGTTCGCCATGGGGATCGAACACCGGGCTCGCCGAGCAGGTCAGGCCGGTGTGGCGTCCACGGAAGTGTTCGTCTTGATGAATGGTCAGCGACTGGCGCTCCACCAGGCAGGTGCCGATGCCGTTGGTGCCTTCGCAGGATTCACTCCAGTCGGCACCGAGCCAGAGCCCGGCGCGTTCGAAGATCTTGCGTTCGGCCGGGGCCGTCACACAGTTGAGGATGACACCGCGGGCATCGGTCAACAGCACCGCATGGCCGGCACCGGAGAGCTGTTGATGCAGGCTGGTCATTTCATTGCCGGCGATGTGCAGCACTTGCTGCAAGCGTTCGCGGCTTTCGAGGACGCAGCCATGTTCCAGCACCGTGGGCGCCATGGTCAGGGCCGGGTCGAGGTGATAATCCTCGAGGCAGCGCAGCCAGGAGCGGGCGATGGACGGATCGCTGCCGGGACCGTGCAAATGGGCTTTGCCCTGGGTCACGGTCAGCACTTGCCGGGCATGGCGACTCAAATGGTTGTCGTGCATTTCTTATTATTCTCCACGAGAGCAACTGCAAACATTTTCCTTGTGGCGAGGGGGATTGCCCCCGTTCGGCTGCGCAGCAGTCGTAAATCCGTTGTACGCGGTGAACCCGGGAAATTGAGGTACTTTTTTCTGGGGCCGCTTCGCAACCCAACGAGGGCAATCCCCCTCGCCACAAAAAAGACTATTCACGTCACGCGGCACCTGCGGCCGAGCATCCTCCTGCCCGGCCCGCATTGCAATGCCTGCAAGACCTGGTGATCACAAGCTGTGCCACAAGCGGTACAAAGTGTCACCCGGACTGTACCGAAAGCGTCACAGGCACCACCCGCCCGTCCGACAAAAAACTCGCAAGGCCTTGATTTGCCTGCCCTGCACGGCACTGGCCCGCCCCTTGCTCTACGCTTATAACAAGCGCACATGCGCGCCTCCCTAATAAGCACAAAAGCCAGGAGAAACCACCATGCGTTACGCTCACCCCGGTACTGAAGGCGCTATCGTTTCGTTCAAGAGCAAATACGGTAACTACATCGGCGGCGAGTTCGTCGCGCCTGTCAAAGGTCAGTACTTCACCAACACCTCGCCAGTGAATGGCCAACCGATTGCCGAATTCCCCCGTTCCACGGCCGAAGACATCGACAAAGCCCTGGACGCCGCCCACGCCGCTGCCGATGCCTGGGGCGCCACGTCCGCCCAGGCGCGCTCGCTGGTGCTGCTGAAAATCGCCGACCGCATCGAACAGAACCTCGAACTGCTGGCAATCACCGAATCCTGGGACAACGGCAAAGCCGTTCGCGAAACCCTCAACGCCGACATCCCGCTGGCCGCCGACCATTTCCGCTATTTCGCCGGCTGCATCCGTGCCCAGGAAGGCAGTGCTGCGGAAATCGACGGCAACACCGTGGCCTATCACATCCATGAACCACTGGGCGTGGTCGGGCAAATCATCCCGTGGAACTTCCCGATCCTGATGGCTGCGTGGAAACTTGCCCCAGCCCTCGCCGCGGGTAACTGCGTGGTGCTCAAGCCTGCCGAGCAAACTCCGCTGGGCATCACCGTGCTGATCGAACTGATCGGCGACCTGCTGCCACCCGGCGTACTGAACATCGTGCAAGGCTTCGGCAAAGAAGCCGGCGAAGCCCTGGCGACCAGCAAACGCATCGCCAAGATTGCCTTCACCGGCTCGACCCCGGTCGGCTCGCACATCATGAAATGCGCCGCCGAAAACATCATTCCGTCCACCGTGGAGCTGGGTGGCAAATCGCCGAACATCTTCTTCGAAGACATCATGAAAGCCGAACCGAGCTTCATCGAGAAAGCTGCTGAAGGGCTGGTGCTGGCGTTCTTCAACCAGGGCGAAGTCTGCACCTGTCCGTCCCGTGCACTGGTGCAAGAATCGATCTACGACGAATTCATGCAAGTGGTGATGAAGAAGGTCCAGCAAATCAAGCGTGGCGACCCGCTGGACACCGACACCATGGTCGGCGCCCAGGCGTCCGAGCAGCAATTCGACAAGATCCTTTCGTACCTGGAAATCGCCAAGGGCGAAGGTGCCGAGCTGTTGACCGGCGGCAAGGTGGAAAAACTCGAGGGCAATCTGGCAAGCGGGTATTACATCCAGCCGACGCTGCTCAAGGGCACCAACAAAATGCGTGTGTTCCAGGAAGAAATCTTTGGCCCGGTGGTGAGCATCACCACGTTCAAGGACGAAGCCGAAGCCCTGGCCATCGCCAACGACACCGAGTTCGGCCTGGGTGCCGGTCTCTGGACCCGCGACATCAACCGCGCCTACCGCATGGGCCGCGCCATCAAGGCCGGTCGCGTGTGGACCAACTGCTACCACCTGTACCCGGCGCACGCCGCGTTCGGTGGCTACAAAAAATCCGGCGTCGGCCGTGAAACCCACAAGATGATGCTCGACCACTATCAGCAGACCAAAAACCTGCTGGTGAGCTACGACATCAACCCGCTGGGCTTCTTCTAACCCCTCCTGAAATGAGGTGAGTCCATCGCTGGCAAGCCAGCTCCTACAGACCGCGTAAACCTGTAGGAGCCGGCTTGCCGGCGATGGCGTCCTAAATGACACAACACCAAAGGCTGGCCGCTCTGGCACGGGCCTTGCGTACCCGTCATTCAGGATTTTCACCATCCCGTCGTCCCCGAAAGTCCAAAAGATCGAAAAAAAAGAGAGGACTTATGACTACTTCTTCCACACAGCTCAAACCCACACTCGGCACCTTGCATCTCTGGGGCATTGCCGTCGGCCTGGTGATTTCCGGCGAATACTTCGGCTGGAGTTACGGCTGGGGCACCGCAGGCACATTAGGCTTTCTCGTCACTGCATTAATGGTGGCGACGATGTACACCTGTTTCATCTTCAGCTTCACCGAGCTGACTACCGCGATTCCCCACGCTGGCGGGCCGTTTGCCTACAGCCGGCGGGCTTTTGGCGAGAAAGGTGGATTGATCGCCGGCATCGCCACGTTGATCGAGTTTGTCTTTGCGCCACCGGCCATCGCCATGGCCATCGGCGCCTACCTTAATGTGCAATATCCGGAACTGGACCCGAAGCTCGCCGCAGTGGGCGCCTACTTCATATTCATGACCCTCAACATTCTCGGCGTCAGCATCGCGGCCACCTTTGAATTGGTGGTCACCGTACTGGCCGTCGCCGAGCTGCTGGTGTTCATGGGCGTGGTCGCGCCGGGCTTCAGCTTCAGTAATTTCGTGCTCAATGGCTGGTCAGGTGCCAACGAATTCACGATGGGCTCGATTCCCGGCATGTTCGCCGCCATTCCCTTCGCGATCTGGTTCTTTCTCGCCATTGAAGGCGCAGCCATGGCGGCCGAAGAAGCCAAGGATCCGAAACGCACGATTCCCAGGGCCTACGTCAGCGGCATTTTGACCCTGGTGTTCCTGGCGATCGGTGTAATGATCATGGCGGGCGGCGTCGGTGACTGGCGTCAGCTTTCCAACATCAACGACCCACTGCCCCAGGCCATGAAAGCGGTGGTCGGCAACGATTCGACCTGGATGCACATGCTGGTGTGGATTGGTCTGTTCGGGCTGGTGGCGAGTTTTCACGGCATCATTCTCGGGTATTCGCGGCAGTTCTTTGCCCTGGCTCGCGCCGGTTACCTGCCCCGCGGGCTGGCCAAACTCTCGCGTTTCCAGACCCCGCACCGGGCGATCCTGGCCGGCGGCGTCATCGGTATCGCGGCGATTTACAGCGATGGACTGGTCAACCTGCAAGGCATGACCCTGACGGCGGCAATGATCACCATGTCGGTATTCGGCGCCATCGTGATGTACATAATCAGTATGCTGAGCCTGTTCAAGCTGCGTAAAACCGAACCGAATCTGGAACGCACCTTCCGTGCACCGGGTTATCCGATCGTGCCGGGTATTGCGCTGTTCCTGGCGGTGGTGTGCCTGGTGGCGATGGCGTGGTTCAACACCTTGATCGGTTTGGTCTTCCTCGGATTCATGGTGGCCGGTTACCTGTATTTCCAGCTGACCGCCAGGCAGCGTTCCGAGGCACCGGCAGACGCTATGCTCGAAGGTATCTGATGCACCCGCGTCGGGCCCGCTGCCCGGCGCCTGCATTATTGAAGTGCACGCGGTCCCCTGTAGGAATGAGCTTGCTCGCGATGGAGGTGTGGCACATTTAGCGGGTGCAAGACGGCAATCGCGAGCAGGCCCGCTCCCACAGAAAAGCAGACCGCGTTTAAATTGATCCGGAGGACACCGCCCCATGGCGACATATGCCCATTCCGTCGGCGCCCAGACCTACCGATTCGACAGCCTCAAGGATGTAATGGCCAAGGCCAGCCCGGCACGTTCCGGCGATTTTCTGGCCGGCATCGCGGCGCTCAATGATGGCGAACGAGTCGCCGCGCAGATGACGCTGGCGGACATCCCGCTGAGCCACTTCCTGCAGGACGCGCTGATTCCCTATGAAACCGATGAAGTCACCCGACTCATCATCGACACCCATGACCAACAGGCCTTCGCGGTCGTCAGTCATCTCACTGTCGGGGACTTCCGCGACTGGCTGCTCAGCGACGCCGCCGACGAACAGAGCCTGCGCGCACTCGCCCCCGGCCTGACCCCGGAAATGGCTGCCGCCGTGTCGAAGATCATGCGTGTACAGGACCTGGTCCTGGTGGCGCAAAAAATCCGCGTGGTCACCCACTTTCGCGGCACCCTCGGCCTTCGCGGCCGCCTGTCCACTCGCCTGCAACCCAACCACCCGACCGACGAACCCGCCGGTATCGCTGCTAGCATTCTCGACGGTCTGTTGCACGGTAACGGCGATGCAATGATCGGCATCAACCCGGCCACCGACAGCATCGCCTCAATCTGCGCCATGCTGGAGATGCTCGACGCGATCATCCAGCGCTACGAAATTCCGACTCAGGCCTGCGTGCTGACCCATGTCACCACGTCGATTGAAGCCGTAAATCGTGGCGTGCCACTGGACCTGGTGTTCCAGTCGATCGCCGGGACCGAGGCCGCCAACGCCAGTTTCGGCATCAACCTGAACGTGCTCAAGGAAGGTTACGACGCCGGGTTGAGCCTCAATCGCGGCACACTCGGGCAGAACCTGATGTATTTCGAAACCGGCCAGGGCAGCGCCCTGTCGGCCAACGCCCATCACGGGGTCGATCAGCAGACCTGCGAAGCCCGGGCCTATGCGGTGGCGCGGCATTTCAATCCGTTTCTGGTGAACACCGTCGTAGGCTTCATCGGTCCGGAATACCTCTATAACGGCAAACAGATCATCCGCGCCGGTCTCGAGGACCATTTCTGCGGCAAGCTGTTGGGCGTGCCAATGGGCTGCGACATCTGCTACACCAACCACGCCGAGGCCGACCAGGATGACATGGACACCCTGCTGACCCTGCTGGGTGTCGCCGGGATCAACTTCATCATGGGCATCCCAGGCTCCGACGACATCATGCTCAACTACCAGACCACTTCGTTCCACGATGCGCTCTACGCCCGCCAGACGCTGGGGCTCAAGCCTGCGCCGGAGTTCGAGCAGTGGCTGGCGAAAACAGGCATTTTCACCCAGCCGGACGGCAGGGTTCTGTTCGGTAATAATCTGCCACCGGCCTTCCGCCAGGCCCTGGCGCAATTGGGATGAACGTCGACATGGATAAACTACCCTTCGATCCGCACAATCCATGGCTGGAACTGCGCCGGCTGACGCCCGCCCGGATTGCCCTGGGTCGCACCGGCACCAGCATCCCCACCCGCGCTCAACTGGATTTTCAATACGCTCACGCCCAGGCGAGGGACGCGGTGCACTTGCCGTTTGATCATGCGGCGCTCAGCGCGCAACTGGCCGATCGTGGCCGCGAGAGCCTGCTGCTGCAGAGTGCGGCACCTGATCGCAACACTTATCTGCAACGCCCCGATTTGGGGCGAAAACTCAGTGATGCGTCGGCGCAGACCTTGCGTGAATACGCTACGGCCCATCCTGGCGGTGTGGATCTTGTGATCGTGATCGCCGATGGTCTGTCGGCATTGGCCGTCCATCGCCATAGCCTGCCGTTTCTGGCACGTCTCGAGGAGCAGACGTCAGCCGAGGGCTGGTCTGTCGCCCCGGTTATCCTGGTAGAACAGGGCCGCGTGGCCGTCGCCGACGAAATCGGCGAACTGTTGGGCGCGAAAATGACCGTGATACTGATCGGAGAGCGCCCCGGGCTCAGTTCGCCGGACAGCCTTGGCCTGTATTTCACTTACAACCCGAAGGTCGGCCTGACGGATGCGTGGCGCAACTGCATTTCCAATATCCGGCTCGAAGGCCTGAGTTACGGCATGGCGGCACACCGTTTGCTGTACTTGATGCGGGAAGCCTGCCGACGGCAGTTGTCGGGGGTTAACCTGAAGGACGAAGCACAGGTTCACACGCTGGAGTCGGACACAGGCACCGACATGAAAAGCAATTTCCTACTGAATCCTCCGAAGATGTGAACCGTTTCTGCATTGCGTTTACATTCCGGTTTGAGGCAGGATCGATTCACGGCCGCCAGAGTTTCCCGTCGCCGTCAAAGACGTAAGACAGCCACTTGCAGACGAGACTTATCATGCGGATTATCCAAGCGACCCTCGAACACCTGGACCTGTTGACCCCCTTGTTCGTCCGATATCGCGAGTTTTATGGTTCCCTGCCCTATCCGGACTCGTCTCGGGCATTCCTCGAAAAACGCCTGCGCCGCAAGGAGTCAGTGATTTACCTGGCCTTGTCCGATGACAACAAACTGATGGGTTTCTGTCAGTTGTACCCAAGCTTCTCCTCGCTATCGCTTAAACGCGTATGGATCCTCAACGATATCTACGTTGCAGAAGATGCCCGCCGCCAGTTGGTGGCCGACAACCTGATCCGCACCGCGAAGAAAATGGCCAAGGAAACCAATGCCGTACGCATGCGTGTTTCCACCAGCAGCGACAATGAAGTTGCACAGAAAACCTATGAGTCCATCGGATTCAAGGAAGATACCGAGTTCAAGAACTATATCTTGCCGATCAGCGACGAACTGTAAGTTCGTGCCAGCGGGGCGGGTCTCTGCGCAAAAGAGGCCCGCCCTGTTCGGCTGCCATACAGCCGACAATCCAGCCAATGGAATTTTCCCCTGGCAGCCAACTCCAGATCTTTAGTACGTCGCTTGCAGGTGTTTATCGGGAGTTATTAATTGTCACCAGACTTCCGGTCTCCCTATCGACATGCCCCGCTACAATCTCGACGCGCTTTTCACCGTTCGGCCCGTATAATGCCGACCTTTTCCGGCTTGTAAGAAAAACTACACCCGTCTGTAGGCTTTCGCGAAGTCATCCGCACAGGCCATAGCCTCGGCCCGCTTACCACAGGTGCTTTCCATGGATTTCAACCCGATCGATCTCATCCTGCATCTCGACGTGTACCTCGACATGCTCGTGACCAACTACGGGACATGGATCTACGCCATTCTGTTTATGGTGATCTTCTGTGAAACCGGCCTGGTGGTGATGCCCTTCCTGCCTGGCGATTCCTTGCTGTTTATCGCTGGCGCCGTGGCGGCCGGTGGCGGCATGGACCCGGTGCTGCTGGGCGGCCTGCTGATGCTTGCAGCGATTCTGGGTGACAGCACCAATTATGTGATCGGACGAACGGCCGGCGAAAAACTGTTCAGCAACCCGAACTCGAAAATATTCCGCCGCGACTACCTGCAACAAACCCACGACTTCTACGACAAGCACGGGGGCAAGACCGTGACGTTGGCGCGTTTCCTCCCGATCATCCGTACCTTCGCACCATTCGTCGCCGGTGTGGCAAAAATGCCGTACCCACGTTTCTTCGCCTTCAGCATCTTTGGCACCATCCTGTGGGTCGGTGGCCTGGTCACCCTCGGTTACTTCTTCGGCAACGTGCCGTTCATCAAGTCGAACCTTTCGCTGCTGGTGGTTGGCATCATCCTGCTGTCGCTGGTGCCGATGATCATTGGCATTGTGCGCAGCCGCTTCGGCAACGCCGCATCCAAAGCCCACCCGCGCTGATTTTCGATGTGGTCCCTGAGCGCCTGGCGTCGCCAGCGCATCCTGGCCAGGCACCCGATTGCCAATGACGTATGGCAGCGGGTGCGTCAGCACCTGAGGTTTCTCGACGGCATCAGCGCCGCCGAAGACCAATGGTTACGCGAAGCATGCGTGCTGTTTCTGGAAGACAAACACTTGACCGCCCTGCCCGGCGTGGAACTGCATCAGGAACAGCGCCTGCTGCTCGCCGCCCAGGCGCAATGGCCTCTGCTGAACCTTGGCGACTTGAACTGGTATCAGGGTTTCCACGAAATCATCCTGTACCCGGACGACTTCCTCAGCCCCCAGCGCCACCGCGACGCCAGCGGCGTCGAGCACGAATGGGACGGCGAGCACAGCGGTGAAGCCTGGCAGCAGGGCCCGGTGATCCTGGCATGGCCCGGCGTAATGGCCAGCGGTGGTTGGGAAGGTTACAACCTGGTGATCCACGAACTGGCGCACAAACTCGACATGCTCAACGGCGACGCCAATGGTCTGCCACCGCTGCACGCCGACATGCGTGTCAGTGACTGGGCCGAAATCATGCAGGCGGCCTACGATGACCTCGACCGCCAACTGGATCGCAATCCGGACGCCGAGACCGCCATCGATCCTTACGCCGCGGAAAATCCGGCCGAGTTCTTTGCCGTGACCAGCGAATACTTCTTCAGTGCCCCGGACTTGCTGCATGAGGCTTATCCACAGGTCTATGAGCAGTTGAAGCTTTTCTACCGCCAGGACCCGCTCGGTAGATTGAAGCAACTTCAGTCGCATGATCCGGTCTATCAGGCACACGACTAAGGTCTACACGACCTCTGGTACGTGGCGTCGCCGTAGGAATATGCCTATAATCGCCGCCACTTTTTGGTCAATCCGGCCAAGTGTTTTTGGTCAACTAACGGGGGCAACGCCCAATGAGCTACAGCAAGATTCCGGCTGGCAAAGACCTGCCGAACGACATCTACGTCGCGATCGAGATCCCGGCCAACCACGCGCCGATCAAGTACGAAATCGACAAAGACAGCGATTGCCTGTTCGTTGACCGTTTCATGGCCACCCCAATGTTCTACCCGGCCAACTACGGTTACATCCCGAACACCCTGGCTGACGACGGTGACCCCCTCGACGTGCTGGTCGTAACCCCTTACCCGGTTGCTCCAGGTTCGGTGATCCGCGCCCGTCCGGTCGGCATCCTGAACATGACCGACGACGGCGGCGGCGATGCCAAAGTTATCGCTGTTCCACACGACAAGCTGTCCCAGCTGTACGTCGACGTGAAGGAATACACCGACCTGCCACCCCTGCTGATCCAGCAGATCGAGCACTTCTTCGCGAACTACAAAGATCTCGAAAAAGGCAAATGGGTGAAAATCGAAGGCTGGGCCGGCGCAGATGCCGCCCGCGACGCGATCACCAAGTCGGTTGCAGCCTACAAAGGCTAAGAGCAGCTGACGCTATTAGCGTCCAGCGGCAAGAAAAACCCCGGGTGATCCGGGGTTTTTTGTGGGTGCTGGAAAAGCACTTTAAACACTTCGTGTAACGACAAATCGAGAAGGTTTGTTTTTGTTTAAATTTCCTCAAAGACGTCTTACATCCGGTCGTAAATTTCCCTCGAATTTTGAACGAGTCGTTTATTCAAACCCCCACCCGCCGCCAGTAGACTCGTGTTTATGAAAAAGAACACTAGCGGCCCTCGCTTTAAAGCGCTGCTCAAGGCAGCGAACATCACCACCACGGGATTTGCCGAATTCCTGGATACCGCACCGCAACGAGTCCATAACTGGTACTTTCGCGGCGTGCCTGCCCACTACATGGAAGAAGTCGCCAGAAAACTGTCCGTCAACAGCGAATGGCTGAGAACCGGTGAAGGCCCGAAAGACGCCAAACACCTGCGCCTGCTCGACGAGTCAGGTAACACCTTCGACGCCCAGGCCATCCGCGGCGTCTACACGGTGCTCGAACCCGTCGATGTCGAACTGCGCTTCTTCAAGGAAGTGGTAACGGCGCCTGGCTCCGGCAAAACCCACGTTGTCGAAGATAGCGAAAACCTGATTCGCCTGCCCCGCAGCCATCTCGACTCGCTGGAAATCAATCACGCCGACGCCATCTGTGCCCTCATGAGCGGCAACAGCATGGCCGAGAGAATCGAAGACGGTTCAACCCTGGCGATCGACCGCGGGCTGACCAAGATCATCGATGGTGAAATCTACGCCATCGAACATGACGGCATGCTGCGCATCAAATACCTGCACCGACTGCCGGGTAATTCGCTGCGCTTACGCAGCCACAACCGTGACGAATACCCGGATGAAATCTTCAGGGCGGCACAAATCGAAGAACAAAACATCAGAGTATTGGGATGGGTGTTCTGGTGGTCCACCTTGAACAAACGCCGGCCACCGGTACCGTTTCTCTAAGCCGACAGAACACAGCCCTCGGCCATCAGCCCAAATGGCCGAACGGCTCTGAATGGCACTTCCTGCTGGGAATTTTCGCCAAACTTGCGTATGCTCCGCCCCACATTTGCGCATCGACCCGCCTCGCGGTTCAGATCGCCCCGGCCCGGCAGATGATTTTCTCGCCAGGTCCCACAGCCGGACGCAAGATCCGGGTGTACGTTTTGAAGGCTGGCGCGGTTTACCAAAAATGATCCAAGCCAGTCCCCGAGAAGCCGGCCACAAGCCGGCTTTTTAATTGTCCGAAATAAACCTATTCCATCCAAGAATCCTGCCGATAGCCTAGCTATCACGGGCATTTCAGGTGTTCCCCTGTCCGATGGTGTTCAACGCCATTTGACCTCATCCGACGATGAAGTGGGGGGACAAGTGGGGGGACAAAAAGGACGACAGGGAAAATTAAATGGGTAAGCTGCATTGCTTATAAAACTGCCTCAGGCTTCGATCTCTGGGCGCATTTTTTATCTTGCCTTCGGAGTGAGACGCGACGTTTTCTCTAAAAAAGACAATCACTTGCTTTACTGGTATAAGAATTGGACAGACGTATTGTCCCTAGTGCGACCAGCTTATGAATCACTTGCCGTTTCAGCTGAGCTCTTCAAATGCATGGATGTGGGTGGGTAAATTAGCTCCGCCGCAGACATTACTCGAGTCTGTTCCTCGTACGGCTCTACTAGAAGCTCTGCGTGCGCATGCCCATGTGCCATTGACGCTGCTGATATCCCCACCAGGTTTCGGTAAGACTACTTTGCTGATGCAATGGCGCGAATCGCTGCTAAGGCAACCAAGCGCAGCTACAGTAGCTTGGTTGTCACTGGATGAGGCTGATGGTGAAGCTAACCGTTTTCTGGCCTATTTGATAATGGCCTTGGAAACAGCCGGGCTTGAACTGAAGAGCCTGAGCACGCTCGCGGCAAATCAGACGCTGGACATATACCCGCAAAAAACCATTTCCTCTTTGCTACAAGAGCTAGCAGGTGATGGACGATGTACGGTCCTGATAATCGATGACTATCATCTGGTAGCTGGAGGGCCGGTTGACGAGGTTTTGCAAACCCTCCTAGAAAGAGGCAGCCAGTGGTTACACCTGGTGATCGCCAGCCGCAGTCGACCGGACTGGTCACTTGCAAAGCTGAAGGCTCGGGGGTTAGTTCATGAAATCTCTACGGGGGAGTTAGTACTGTCATTGGACGAATCCCAAAACCTGTTAGGGGGCGGGGGCGTTCAATTGGCGGATATGGCCCGAGTGCATGAAAAAACTGAGGGCTGGGCGGTCGCGGTGCAATTAGCCAAACTCTGGCTAATGGGAGGGTCGGGCTCGCTGTATGGGTTGCAATCCTTTTCAGGAAGCGTGGGCGACGTAGCGGAATACCTAGCCGAGCAGATTTTCAAAGAATTATCCGAAGAGTGCCGTGAGTTTCTCATCGAGACGTCACCGCTGGAGCGTTTTAATGCCGATCTGGCCAACACTGTACGCGGTCGTAGCGACAGTGCGGCATTACTCGCCCAACTCGTGCATGTAGAGGCCCTGCTAATCCCTCTGGATGCCCAGCGACACTGGTTCCGCTACCACGCCTTGCTAACAGAGTTTCTGAGACCACGCCTAGAGGCCGATCTGGCCGCGCGCATTCACCGCGCAGCAGCACTTTGGCTGGCCGAACGAACCGACTGGGTGCTAGCCGTCTCCCATGCCATGAATGCCCAAGACATCCCACTTGCCGTCAAACTGATTGTTGATGCTGGTGGATGGGAGTTGGTCCTGCGTAAAGGTATTCGTTATACCCAAAGTCTGCTCAAGCAATTTGATGCCCCGACTCGGCGAAGTGAACCTGATCTGTTGTTAGTTGAGGCCTACCTTCACGCCAAATTGGGCGACTTTGAATTGTCTGCGCAGTTGCTGAGTCTGGCGCAGGTGGCAGTTTGCGGTGACCCACGCTTGGAACGGGATTTCACTGTTATTCGAGCGCTCTCACAAGCGTACTTTGATCAGTTTGAAAACATCAATGGAGAGATAACTCAGATTATTGATCAAGGACCAGGTCACGCTCATGAAGTATTGGGAATGGCTACGTTGCAATGTGTAAGCGCCCTCGCCGCGCTGGCCCATGGACGTCTGAATGATGCACTCGACTCCTCCCGCAAGGCGCGAGTTCGGATGCGGCTTGTGACAAGTCACCTTGGTGAAAACTTTTGTCTGATTCACGAGGCACAAGCCTTGGCTTTAGGCGGAAAAATTGTCAATTCACGAGCGGTTGTCGATGAAGCGCTGGCCATGGCAGAGGAAAATTTCGGCAGTGAGAGCTCATTGAAAGCCGTCGTTGGATGCTTCAAGGCTCAGCATTTGTATTGGCAGGGTTCATGGGTTGAAGCTCAGCCATGGATACAGGAGGGCTGGGATTCGTTGGAACATACTGACGGTTGGCTCGACGTTTTTGCTGCTACTGCCGAGGTTTCGTGGCGCACCCTCATGCGTACTCACGGCTTGCAACCAGCGCTGTCGTTATTGGAAAAAGTTGAACAGCTTGCGAAGGAACGACACCTATTCAGACTCTCCCGGTTGGTTGTTCTTTGGCGGGTAGACCTACTCACTCAGTGCGGCCTTGTGACCCAGGCTCGTCAACAAGCGCTGGCGATTGGGCTGGATTGCCAGTCGGATACACAAGACTGGCGTTGCCGCGAAGCTGCTGCGTTGGCATTCGCTAGACTGCAATTGGCAGTTGGCGCATCGGCGTCAGCATGCGCACGCTTGAAGCAAGACGCTGAAGCTTTGATGAACATGGGGTTGCTTTTGCCTGTTTGGCGTATCCATCTGATGGAACTACTCGCAGGGCATAAATCCCAAGGAGAGTTCAGCACAGAGGACGTAAAGCACGTTTTGAGGCCAATCCTGCAAAACGATTTGACTGGACTGCTTCTTGAGATCGGTCCCGGATTACTGCCGGTATTAGAACAAATACCAGAGCCGTTTCCGGGTATGGCAATGGTTATGACACGCTTGCGTGGTTGGCGAGCTCATCCAGTGCGCGCACGGGCGCAATTCAGTGGCAAGGAGCTGCACGTACTAGAACTTTTGGCTGACGGCCAATCGAACAAAGCCATCGCCATGGCATTAGGTGTCTCTGAAAACACTGTAAAATTCCACCTCAAGCAGATCTTTCGCAAGCTCTCGGTAGAGAGCCGCTCTGCCGCCATCAGCGCAGCGTTACGCGATGGTCTACTGGATCTTCGCCAGTAAAACCACCCTTCTACCCATCCGGGTAGTTGACTCTGCAGCGCCCTCCGAAACTACCCTTCGAACTCATTGAAGCCCCCCTGCGTGGGCAATATAACTTTCCTTGCCAGCAACCATCGCATCTCCGGACCGTGACACGGCCAATGAAGCGATGTCCCGTTGCGAATAAAAATAATCTTGCGAGGAAACGTGCTGTGGATATCAACGGCAAGACCGTACGGGTAGCTACCGACATCGGTGGTACTTTCACTGACCTGGTTTACTTCGAGTCCGATCCGGTCACCGGAAAACAAACCATTCGAACTGCGAAGTCCGACACCACACCGCCGAATTTCGAGCAAGGCATTCTCAACGTCCTGCGAAAGGCCGAGGTGCGACTTGAAGATGTCGACTTTCTCGCCCACGGCACGACAGTAGTCATCAATGCTCTGACGGAGCGTCGGGGCGTCCGTACCGGACTCATTACTACGACAGGCTTTCGCGACATTCTTGAAATCGCCCGAGCCAATCGTCCAGACTATTTCAATCTGCAATGGGTTAAACCAACCCCCTTTGTCTCACGGCATTTGCGTCGAGAGGTCGGGGGGCGGATCCATATGGATGGCCAGGAGCGTGAGCCTCTTAATCTGACTGGCGTTGAACAAATCATCGACGATTTCCGCCGCGAGGGCATCGAGGCGATAGCAATTTGTCTATTAAACTCCTACGCAAATCCGGTTCACGAGTTAGCGGTTCTGGCTGAGGTTCGCCGGCTGTGGCCGGAGGTATCGGTGGTGGCCTCGCATCAGATCACTCGCGAATGGCGAGAGTATGAACGCACCAGTACTAGCGTGTTGTCGGCTTATGTTCAGCCTATCGCGGCTCGATATCTTTCTAATCTGGAAACGGCCTTGCGCGCCGGAGGCTACAAAGCCCCCTTGTATGTAATGCAGTCGAACTGTGGTGTCGATAGCGTTGCTCACGCAAGAGAAATACCTATCACGATGGTGGAGTCGGGACCTGCGAGTGGTTTTTGGGCCGCGGCTGAGCTGGGAAGGCTAATCGACGAACCGAATCTTTTAGGGTTAGACATCGGCGGCACCACGGCTAAGTGTTCGCTAATTCAAAACGGCCAAGTGTCTATCAAGACAGACTACTGGATCGAACGAGACCAGATCAGTGCGGGTTACCCGATCATGGTTCCCGTAGTGGACCTAGTGGAAATTGGCAACGGTGGTGGCTCCATTGCCTGGGTCGATGAGTTTGACAAGCTGCATGTCGGCCCGCAGTCAGCAGGCGCTCTTCCTGGCCCGGCTGCTTACGGCAATGGCGGCAATCACGTAACCACAACTGACGCGAACCTGGCTCTTGGCAGAATCAACAAGGATTACTTCTGCGGCGGGGCAATGAACGCCGACATGGCTGCCGTAGAACGTACGCTGGGCGAACTGAGCGTGCGTATGGATTTGCCGAGCGAAGAAATTGCTCGCGGTATTGTGCGAATTGCCAATGACAACATGGTTAACGCACTGAAATTGGTTTCTCTGAGCCGAGGCCATGATCCGCGGGACTTTACTCTGATCGCCTTTGGTGGCGGTGGTGCAATGCATGCTGTGGCACTGGGGCAGGAACTGGGGGTGAAAAAAGTCATCATCCCGCGCGGAGCTTCGGTATTTTCCGCATGGGGCATGACGATGTCGGACTTGCGCCGCGACTTGTTCGTCAATCGTTTTATCGAAACCTATCGCGAGGGCGCTGTTCAGGAAGCCCAAGGGTTCCTCGACGATCTAGTAGCCTCCGCCCGCGATCAGTTTACTGCTGAGGACATAGATGCGGAGAAGGTAGAACTGACAGTTTACTGCAAGCTGCGTTACCAGAATCAGGAACACTCGGTAGAAGTGCCATTACAACTCAACGAGCGAATCGCTGAGCATTGGGCACAGATTGCGACGCGCTTCCACGCAATGTATGAGCAGAAGTACACATATCGTCTTGATGCCCCTCTGGAAATCGTTGGCTTTCACCTAATGGCGGTTGCCCAGATCGGCAAACTTGATCTTGAAGATCTGCCGGTAACCGGCGCCACATTAGAAGCGGCCTTAAAGGGACATCGTCTAGTCGACTATGCCTTAGAAGGTATTCACCAAGCGGCGATCTACGACTACGCGCAGCTCGAGCCCAATATGACGTTTAAAGGCCCGGCCATCATCGAGGACTCCGGGACGACGATAGTCGTGCATCCAAGCAATGTGGTGCAGGTGGATCGCCTAGGTAACCTTCATATTACCCAACTGTCGATTGGCGGAGCGCAGTGATGAACAGAATTGATATTTTTACACTGGAAATTGTGCAGAACTCCCTTCAAGCAATCGCTGACGAAATGTTTGAAGCGATGCGCAAGGCAGCAATGAGCCCAGTGATTTATGAAGTACTGGACATGGGCACGGGTATCACTGACGCCCAAGGTGAGATTGCCAGTTCAGGGGCAGGAATCCCCGCTTTTGTCGGCGTTTTGGACAAAGCCGTGAAACAAATTTTGGTACATCACCCACTTCCTGGAGAGATAGAAGAGGGTGATGTGTTTATCACCAATGACCCACACAGCGGTGGCGTGACACACCTCAACGACGTGGTATTGGCAATGCCGGTCTTCGCCCAAGGGCGGTTGGTGGCCTGGACTGCCAACATTGCACATTGGAACGACGTCGGCGGGATGGTGCCGGGATCATTGTCTACCGATGCCACCGAGATTTTTCAGGAAGGTCTGCGTCTGGCGTCAGTCAAACTAATTTCTCGAGGTCAGCCGATACGCTCGGTGTTGCAGATCCTACGGGCAAATACACGCATGCCCGACTTTATGGAAGGCGACATGTGGGCTGGAATTTCTGCAGTGCGCAGCGGTGCCGCGCGCATCCGTGAACTGACCGAAAAGTATGGGTCGGATCTGTTTCTTGCTGCCATGGAAGACTTCATGGATTTAGGGGAAAAAGTATCGCTCAAAGCGTTGCAGGATTCTCCCTGTGGTCAATTCGACATGGAGGAATTACAAGACGACGGGCAAGTCTTCAAGGTGTCAGTACACATCAATAAAACCCAGATGATCATCGACTTGCGCGATAACCCGGCCCAATGCCAGGGGCCAACCAACCTCAGCCGCGACGGCGCTGTAGTTGCAGCACAGATGGCGTTCAAGTCGGTGACGGCACCACAAGGCGTTACCAACGGCGGAACCTTCCGCCCGCTCCAAGTACTTACGACCCCGGGCACGCTGTTCGATGCACAGGTGCCTGCCGCCGAGGGTTTCTATTTCGAAAACCTGATTCGCGTTCATGACTTGATATTGCGTTGCCTGGCCAGCCACTTTCCTGAGCGAGTGCCTGCGGGGAATTTTGCTTCAGTCTGCGCCACCATCATTGGAGGTCTGCACCCAGACACCGGGCGCGTTTTTACCCTGGTTGAGCCGGAGATCGGGGGCTGGGGTGGCGAGAAAGGCCGTGATGGTAACAACGCAATGTACTCAGGGCTTCACGGTGAGACCTACAACTGCCCCGTTGAGGTCTGTGAAGCGCGCTATGGCTTGTACGTGGAACGGGTCGAGTTAAACGATGAACCCGGCGGCCATGGTAAGTATCGCGGTGGGCGCGGCCTGTGCATCGACTATCGGGTTCGCAGCGATGCAAGCTTCCTAACTTGCGGTTACACCCGTTCGACTATCCCACCGTGGGGTATGAACGGTGGCTCTGATGGTACGCCAAACTATGTCACGGTCATACGCACCACCGGTGAACATGAACGCTACGCCATGGCCAGCAGTATCGTCCTGAATGCAGGAGACTTGGTGCGCATCCGTACCGGGGCCGGTGGCGGGTACGGTAATCCGGCCGAGCGTGATCCCGCTGCCGTGCTAGACGACGTGAAAAATGGCTATTTGGATGCCGCCACTGCCGAATCGGTTTACGGCATCCGGGTCTGACAATCGCGCGATAGTGGAGGCAACAGCATGTTCGAAGCGATTACGTACCAACGCCGCCGGCAGGCCTTACGCGAACACCTAGGCTCGGGCATCGTGTTGCTCCCTGGCAACGAAGATTCGCCAATTAACTTTGCGCATAACACCTATCCATTTCGACAAGATGCAACGTTCAGCTATTTTTTCGGAATTGATCGGCCATCGTTAGTTGGCATCATCGACCTTGATAGTGGAACGGCATCGATCTTTGCCGATGATATCAGCTTGGATGATGCTATATGGCTGGGCAACGACTTGTCGTTGTCTGAATTATGCGAAGCTGGGTCGGGTGTTTCTCTGCGTCCATCAGTGTTGGCGCCTCGCTGTCTGGAAGTAGCATGGAAACATGGCCGTAAGGTCCATTTTCTACCGCCATATCGTGGCGAAACTGCTCTTTTGCTATCGCGCTTAACTTCCATTGCCCCTAAGTTGCTCGCGTCAAAAGCATCTGACAAATTAATTCGAGCAGTGGTTGCCTTGCGAGAAATCAAGGAGCCCTGCGAGATTGAGCAAATCACCCGTGCTATGCGGGTCGCCGATCAGATGCATCGGGTGGCAATGGCTACGACCCGTCCTGGTGTATTGGAGCGGGAAGTAGTTGCCCGAATGCGTGAGGTGCTGGGGCGAGAAGGGCTGCAAGAGGCTTATCAGCCGATATTCAGCCGTCGAGGCGAGATCTTGCACAATTTGAAGCACGACTCACGCCTTGAATTGGGTGATTTGGTGGTGAACGACGCTGGTGCTTCGAGTTCAATGGGCTATGCCAGTGATGTGACCCGTACATTGCCCGTCGGCGGACGTTTTCTACCTCACCAAGCTGAACTTTATAAATTGCTGGTTAGGGTTCAAGAGAGCGCTATCAAGAGCCTCTTTCCAGGCATTTGCTATATCGACGTACACCGTGAGGCATCCCTGCAACTAGTGGAAGGTATGACCGAATTGGGTTTCTTCCACGGCAATCCAGCAGACGTTGTTGAAAGCGGTGCATACGCGCTTTGTTTCCCACACGGACTAGGCCATCAACTTGGGTTGGATGTGCATGACATGGAGTCCTTGGGCGAAGACTTAGTGGGATACGACGAAAAGGTTTCGCGTAGCCAACAGTTTGGACTAGGCAATTTGCGACTGGGCAAGAGCCTTAAATCAGGCATGGTGATGACCGTCGAGCCAGGGATTTATTTTATCCCTGACCTGATTCGGCGCTGGCAAGCAGAGGGTCGCCATACCGATTTCATCCAATACGAACGCTTTTTGGACTACGAGCGATTTGGTGGTATGCGGGTGGAAGACGTTATTTTACTCGGAGATAAATCGGCAAGCATCCTCGGACCAAACATTCCAAAGCAGTTATATGAGGTTGAAGAGGCTATGTCCTGATCTGTCTCAAGCTCAACAAAACTGTATAAAACAACAACAACTAAGAGATATACATCATGAAGTCATATAAACCTTCGCGTTTTGGAGGGCCGGTATTGCTTGGCCTGAGTTTGAGTATCAGTGCAACTGTGCAAGCAGATCAGTTTATCGGTTTCGGACAGCCAGGCGTTCCAGGTTCTTTCGCGTTGGAGTCCTTCCCGGTTTACAATCGAACTTCACAGGGCGACGATCGTGCTGGCGCGAACACCGTACTGGCCTATTTCTCGGAAACAGGGTTTACCGGTACTACGCGCGACCAGATAGAAGTTTGGGGGGGCGCGATTGCAGGTTACGCCGATACCAATGGTGCTAAAGACTCTAATGAGTGGGGTTTCGCCTCACCGAACATTGGTCTTGAGTACTACTACAATGTCATAGAGCCGAAATCCACTGCCACTTATGCATCGCCAGATTATTTTACCTTCTGGACAAGTCCGACGCTTATGGTTGAGTTCCCTAATGGTAATGACGATGCCGTTGGTTTTGGCGCCGGCTCCAACCGCTATGCTGTCAACTTTAGCGTTAATAACTATGTGCAGTATGGTAAGTTCGCAGCGACATTCACCCCGGTAGGGGTCTATTACGCCGCGCGCAATCGCAGTGACACCGACTTGGGTAATGGTACCTCTGAACGTCTACGTGGAGGTGTCAGCTATTGGTTTGCTGATATTGCCGCAGGTTACTTAGTGACTGATAATCTCTGGCTTGGCGTGCATCACGTCTACAACTTGAACAACAGATCTTCGACAGATTTTGAGGAATCGCGCGAGGGCAAGATCGGGCCATCTATGACGTACACAGGCTTCGCCAAGCAAGGAGTTTACATTTCGGCGAACTTGAACTTCGATTACTACCATAGCGACAATATTCCATACTCGAACTCATTTACTATGGCTCTAGTGAAGAGCTTCTAATTTCTACCTTCGCGAAGGAAGTTTTTATATGTCTCAGAATACTTTTGCCACCGAGCCGCAAGATGTTCCTGTTTCATTGTGCTGGTTAAACCCAATTGGAAGTCCAGCCTTTGACGAACCTATTGCGCAGTTATTGCGTTCGATAAAACTGCCTTCAACTCAAGTTGAGGTTGTGTCATTCGACATGCAGCCCAGCCCCTCGCATTTAGAGTATCGCTGTTACGAAGCAATGATTTATGAACGCAGCGTGCGCGTAGCCAGAGACTGTGCTCAACGAGGCTTAGACGGATTGGTACTGGGTTGTTTCTACGATCCGGCATTGGAAGATGCTCGGGAAATTTCGGGAGAGATGATTGTTGTTGGACCGTGCCAAGCGAGCTTGCAAGTTGTCGCAAATCTGGCCAACCGATTCTCGATCATCGTAGGACGGAATAAGTGGATGGAACAAATGGGGGCTCGGGTGAAGGCCTGCGGGGCGGGTGATCGTCTAGCCTCGATGCGCTCACTGAACATGGGAGTAGATGAGTTCCAGCGTGATCATGCACTGACCCGTAGTCGCATTATTGAGCAGGCGCGTCGTGCGGTCGAAGAAGATGGCGCGGAAGCAATTATCCTGGGCTGCACTATTGAGTTCGGTTTTTTCGAACAAGTGCAGGCAGAGATTGGTGTACCGGTCATTGATCCCGTAGTGGCTGCGTTCAAAGTTGCTGAGGCAGCGGCAGGCATGAAACGCCGGTTTGGCTGGTCACCTAGTCGCGTCGGCAGCTGTGAGCCCCCACCGGAGGCCGAAATTAAAGCATTCGGTTTGTTTCAAGGACCGGCACCAATCGGCAATTGCGTAAAGGCTTAAATCAATTTTTTGCGCACATGCCAACGATTCACGGCAGCGCCTTTAATCAGGATTAACTTCTATGAGCCATTCACCGACTGCGGTAGTAGACCGCCCCACAGAACCTTCCGGAAAATCCAAATACTGGAGTATGCAAGTAGGGGAGGTCTTCGAAAACTTCCCCTTGACTCGGGAACATCTTAAAAGCTGCTTGGCACTTTTTTTTGTGTTCGCCATTGAAGCCTGGGAGATGATGATTATCGTCTACACCGCCCCTTTGATTAGCCAGGATTTTCAGCTTGATGCCGTGGCTCAGGGAAACCTCATAGGGGCAATGTTCATCGGCATGCTTGTAGGGGCTTTGGGGTGGGGTAAGATTTCTGATCGCTATGGCAGAAAACGTGCAATCGCATATAGCTTGCTTGGGTATGCTCTCTTTTCTCTAGCTAGTGCGTTTGCCCCAAACTATCCGGTTTTCTACGTGCTGCGCTTTCTTTCAGGTATGGCGGCAGTGGGGATGATGATCGTCACATTTGCTCATTTTGAAGAGCTGCTGCCAGTGCGTTATCGCGGTCCCTGCACCGTGTATTTGGCGTCCGGCTGGCCAATCGGTATGTTGCTAGCATTGGGAGTTTCTGCATCCCTTATGCCCTACGGTTGGCGCACAGTGATTGCATTGAGCTCGTTTGGAGGATTATGGGCCATTGTCATTGCCCTTTGGGTGCAGGAGTCGCCCTATTGGTTAGCATCGGTGGGCCGACAGGAAGAAGCGCGCAAAGTCCTAGCAAAATTAAGCCGAGGGGCGGTGCAACTGCCTCGTGAATGCACGCTCCTGGTGGATCAGACGCACCAAGGTAAACATCGCGAGCTATTCTCCCGTGACATGCGGAGAGTCAGCTATCTACAGATCGCTGTGAACTTTACTTTTTCATGGGGCTATTGGGGGCTGCAAACCTGGCTGCCTACGTTGCTCCAGCAGCGTGGCCTGAGCTTGCCACAGAGCTATAGTTTTATAGCATGGTCGGCAATTTGCATGATACCGGGTTACATGGTTGCGTCTTACTTGACCGGTCGTCTTGGGCGCAAGAAAGTTCTTATCGGCTTTATTGCCGCTGCGGTCGTGGCAGGTTACGGCTTTGCCAATAGTCAATCCATGGAAATGCTTTACCTAAGTAATTTTGCGTTGGCATTTTTCAGTCTTGGCGCCTGGGGAGTATGGGGTACCTGGGTCTGTGAGCTCTACCCGACGTCCCTGCGTACCTTGGGGTACAGTTGGGCCGCTTTGGCGCAACGCATTGCTAACGTGATTGCACCAACGCTGATCGGAATGTTGGTGGCGTATGGTTCCTCGTTCAATATGACCACAACTATCATAAATATGTTTATGGTGGCGACATTGTTTCTAGTGGCATTTATCCCTGAGACGGAAGGTAAGCCACTGCATTAAAGACAACAAGCATCCGAGGAGTCCTGGTGGGTGGAAAATCCATCAGGACTTTAATTGCAATCGGTCTGGCTTTTCTTGAATTGTGATGTTGCCAACTCTGCAAGATCACATTTAATTTTAAGTAAGCTTCACTCAAATACCCAAATGACGGAGTCAGTCATGTCTATTGCAGGGGCGTGGAAGAACGAATACGGTTCGACCATGATTCTTACCATTGTCGGAAATACTATTACAGGCACCTATAAATCTTCTACGGGGTCGACTGGTGAATATAGAGTTTCAGGCTATCAAGTAGGAAGAGATGCGACAGTGGCTGTGGGTCAGCCGATTGCACTAGCAATCGAATGGCATTCTGTTGTTGGTGGCCCGTCCGATCCTAGTTGGAATTGGACTTCAGGCTTGAGCGGCCAGATCAGCATTTTTGATGGTGAGGAAGTGTTGGTTCTCTCTCACATGATGATAGCCTCCACTGATTTTCCAGATTTGAGCACGACTGGCAACTATATTGATAAATTGACCTATCGTAGGGCTCTAGCGCCGGACCATGCTGCACGCAAGGTTGATGCCGAAAAGTACATGCCTGTTGTCGATCCTTTGAACGGTAAATGGATAACAGTTGGAGGCTCAATATTGAACTTGAGAGTAAGCACTGACATTGAGAATAAAATTGGCTATGTTACTGGTAGTATAGATTCTTCGGATGGCAGTTTTGAGATTGTCGGATTTACCGATATTAATGCGTGGAGTAACGCCCTGAGTTTGCAGTCCATTGCAATCTGTGCGGCCAAACCCTCTGTGACAGAAGTGCTTTCGTTATCCGGCACTCTGAACCTTGCGACCCGTAGGCTACATTTGGTGAGTATGAACAGCCTCGCCACGGCGTCGAAAAACAGCTACGCGCAAACCCGTATTTCCTCTATGAGTTTTCGGCATTCACTCTCTTTTTGAGTACTGATCGCTTCTGGCCCCCGAGTGTTTAAAAACGCTCATTACCTCATTACGTCAACACTCTAGAAATCAGGCTAAGCCTCAGCAAACTCCCACACATACCAAAATGGACTCTGATGCTTCACGATAGAAATTTACCAAAACTACTGTTCGAGCCACCAAGTATAGAGGAATGTAATCCGCTCAACGGCTGGCTTTACTAATAACAACAAAAACAACCAATAACATTTTTTAATGCTAGTGATTAAAACTTACACAACCCTGGAGTAGGCTCGCCGGTACGCTTTCATACGGCAGTTAAACCTTACCGAAAGCTCTAAAACAAGGCCTCCATCAACATAAACTAGCAGACATCTCACAATACCGATTCGAAATCATAAGTGTATTATCTTTAGAATGTCACTATGAAACCGCTCTGCGCTTTCGCATCAGGCAAAATCAAATTTTTGTATCAGCACCCTCTTCAACCTGACCATACTCTGGGGATAGAAGCTCTATCCTCGCCTGACTTGCTATCCCTCAGAGCGGCGGTTGTGTGAAGAGACTCATTAAATCTGGCGTATCCTTCCAACCGAGTTTTCGATGCTGCGTTGCAGCGTGACGACCACTGATCGTGACAGCTATCTACCAAGCATTGACTTAATGACAGAAAACACGCATTTTCTTTCGTAAGCGCTGAAAAATATCAGGAAGCAGCCTTGAGCCAGCCCATCAAACAACGCCTTGAAAGCAGTCTTTCAACCGCCGCCGCCTCTGGCCGGATGATTGCTAACTATATGCTGGCCAACCTCTATGAACTGCCCTTCCAGACCGCCGCTGATATTGCCGCGAAGTTGAGCGTCAGTGAGTCCAGTGTCGGGCGCTTCTGTCGATCCATCGGATATAGCCACTTCAAAGACCTGAAAAACGACCTCAAGGTCGACCTAGGCGATGGCCCATGGCTGGTGGGCGATCGCTTGCAGGAGTTTCGCCATCAAGCTCGCCAGGGCCCGCAAGGCCTACCGCGCAGCTTCGAGTTGGAAGTCGCAGCCTTGGTTAAGGTTTACGAATATAGTCTCACCCCGACCTGGCACAGCGTCAGCCAGCGCCTGGCCACCCGGCGCAAGGTGTTCGTCGCCGGGTTCCAGACAGAGCGTGGCATCGCGGCATCCATGGTGCATCTGTTGCAGTACCTGCGCGATGACACGCACTGGGTCGACGGTGCCGCCGGGCATTACGCCGACGTGTTGCTCAGCCCCCCCGAAGACAGTGCGTTGGTGGTGTTCGAAGCCCGCCGCTATTCCCGTCACGCCCTGACCCTGTGCCGAAAGGCCCGAGATGCCGGAATTCCTGTGACGCTGATCACTGACACCTTTTGCGACTGGGCCGAACAGAACGCCGATGAAGTGTTCCGCGTGCCCACCGAATTCAACCTGTTCTGGGAATCAACAGCGGCGATGCTGTCGCTGGTTCATCTGCTGGTCAACGACGTCTGCAAACAGCTGGGTCCGGAGGTCGAAAAGCGTCTCGAAGCCATCGCGACCCTACACAACGAGTTCGTTGGATACACATCGTCACCACACTCAAAACAATAAAACGAGGTGCTAGATGAAACACGTCATTCGCTTTGCTGGTGCATGCGCAATGGTCCTGGCCGGGGCTGCCAGCGCGCAGGCAGAAGTACTGAAGATTGCTACCGAAGGCGCTTACCCGCCGTTCAACTATGTTGACTCGGACAACAAGCTACACGGTTTCGATGTGGATATCGCCAACGCGCTATGCGAACGGATGAAGGTGCAGTGCAGCATCGTCGCTCAGGACTGGGAAGGGATTATCCCGGCGCTGATGGCAAAGAAATACGATGCGGTCGTGGCTTCGATGATTGCCACGGATGAGCGCAAGCAGAAAATCGATTTCACCCGGCACTACTACCGCACTCCTCTGTCCGTGGCAGTACCCAAGGACTCGAATATCACCGACGCCCAGACCAACTTCAAAGGACGCACGGTCGGTGCCCAGTCTTCCTCGACCCAGGCCATCTATGCCGAAGATCATTACGGCCCGGCCGGCGCGGATGTGAAGCTTTACCCTACCCTTGATGAAGCCAACAGCGACTTGGCGACGGGACGGATCGACGGGGTGATTGCCGACAAATTCCCGTTGCTGGCCTGGGTCGACGGCGCTGGCAAGGACTGCTGCAAAATCATTGGCGACGTCAACGGCACCACCGCCGATGCCTCGATCGCAGTGCGCAAGGGTGACGATGTCCTGCGCGAGCGCTTCAACAAGGCGCTGGATGAGATCATTGCCGACGGCACCTATAAGAAGATCTCCAGTCGCTACTTCGCCTTCGATATCTATTGATCCCCTGGCCCTCAGGCGAGCCTGAGGGTCGTTCCTTGCCTACATGTTGCACCGCACCCGCACACGGGTGCGGTGAGGGCGTGCGAGCGTAATTGACCGAGAGGGTTCAAGCATGTTCGAAAACCTGTCATTGCTATCCTTCGCCAGCGGCGGCTGGGGTTCAGCCTTGCTGGCCGGCGCTCTGGTAACCATTTTTCTGGCCCTGAGCTGCCTGCCAATTGGCCTGCCGCTGGGCCTGGGCGTGGCCTTGGCCGCCCGTTCTCGACGTCGCTGGTTGCGCGCCATAAGCACGGTATTTGCCACCGTGTTCCGCGGACTGCCTGAGTTGCTGACCCTACTGATAATCTATTACGGCTGCCAGATCGGTGCGCAGAAACTGTTGGCCGCGATGGGCTACGAGGCTGAAGTCGCGATCAACCCCTTCGTCGCCGCGATGTTCGCCTTCAGTCTGGTGTTCGCCGCATTTTCCAGCCAGATCTGGTTGGGCGCCTTCAAAACTGTGCCCAAGGGCCAGTTCGAAGCCGCCGCCGCCCTTGGCCTGTCCCGACGCACAACCTTTACCAAGGTGGTACTGCCGCAATTGGTACGCATCGCTTTGCCTGGCCTGTCGAATAACTGGCTATCGCTGCTCAAGGACACTTCGCTGGTGTCGACCATCTCCCTGGTGGACCTGATGCGCCAGACCAACCTGGCGGTCAGCGTCACCAAGGAACCTATGCTGTTCTACACCGTGGCCTGCTTTGGCTACCTGTTTTTCTCAGCCATATCCGGCCGCCTGTTCCAGTTCCTGGAGCAGTATTTCAGCCGCCATCAACGGAGCGTTCGCCCATGAGCATCGGTGAATTGCAGAATCTGTTCCTCAGCCCGGATCTGTTGGAGCGATACGGTCCCCGCTTCATCGAAGGCCTGTTGGTGACTGCTAAGCTGGTTGCCATTTCCTTCACCCTCGGCGCCCTGCTCGGTCTGCTGATCGCCCTGGGCCGGTTGTCGAGTAACCGCTTTATCAGTCGTTTTACCGGCGTCTACGTGTATTTCTTCCGTGGTTCGCCGCTGCTGGCTCAGCTGTTCATGCTCTATTACGGCCTGGGTTCGTTCAAAGGTTTCTGGCAGGACGTGGGTTTGTGGTGGTTCTTCCGTGACGCCTGGTTCTGCACGCTGCTGGCCTTCACCCTGAATACCGCAGCCTATCAGGCCGAGATTTTGCGTGGCAGCATCCTGGCCGTAACCCAAGGCCAGCGCGAAGCCTCGAAAGCCCTCAGCCTGTCGCGCTGGACCACCTTTCGTAAAGTCATCTTGCCGCAATCCCTGCTGGTCGCCATTGGCCCGCTGGGCAATGAACTGATCCTGATGATCAAGGCCAGCGCCATTGCTTCGCTAGTGACCATTTACGACTTGATGGGGGTGACCAAGCTGGCCTTCTCGCGCAGCTTCGACTTTCAGATCTACCTCTGGGCCGCCGTGCTCTACCTGCTGATTGTGGAAGTCGTACGGCGCAGCCTGAAAGCGCTCGAGGGCCGTCTCGGCCGTCACTTGCAGTAAACCAAATTTTCTCGGGCTGCCGCGGGCGCCCCTGTATCAGGGATATACCATGCATTGCGAAACCATCGTTCTGGGCGCAGGGATTGTCGGTGTCAGTACTGCACTCCATTTGCAGGCCCGTGGCCGTAAGGTTGTGCTCATCGACCGCCAGCAGCCGGGCAACGGCACCAGCCACGGCAATGCCGGGCTGATCGAGCGCGCCAGCGTAATTCCCTATGCGTTCCCACGTCAGCTGTCGAGCCTGTTGCGCTACGCCGGCAACCAGCAATCGGACGTGCGCTACAGCCTGAAGTACCTGCCCAAGGCCAGTCCATGGTTGCTGCAGTACTGGCGGCACTCCGGAACCAAGGGCCTGGCCGCCGCAACCCGGGCCATGCTGCCGCTGGTGGAGCGCTGCGTCAGCGAACACGACCTGCTTTCTGCACCGGCTGGCATGGATCACTTGATACAGGCAAGTGGCTGGATCGAAGCCTACAATTCGCCGTCGGCGTTTGCCAAGGCCGAACGCGACGCTGCTGCGCTCAAGGACTACGGCTTGAATTACGAAGTGCTCGACCGCGACCAGATGCACGCCCGTCAGCCGGGTTTGCACTGTAACGTTGTAGGCGGCATTCACTGGCTGGACCCCAAGACCGTCAGCGATCCCGGCGGTTTGACACGCGGTTATGCCGAACTGTTCGTCCAACGCGGCGGCGTGTTCGTCCTCGGTGACGCTCTCTCCTTGCGCCAGCGCGTGGGTAAATGGGAAGTCCAGAGCGAACAGGGCCTGGTGATTGCAAACGAAGCCGTGGTCGCCCTTGGTCCGCAAGCCCGGGGCATTTTCGAGCCACTGGGATATGACATTCCACTGGCGATCAAGCGCGGTTATCACATGCACTATGCCGCCCTGCCTGGCACTCGCTTGCAACAACCGCTGCTTGATCCGGTGGGCGGGTATGTCCTGGCACCGATGGTCGACGGCATTCGCCTGACCACCGGGATCGAGTTCGCCGACAGCCAAGACCCAGTCAACGAAATCCAGCTGCGTCGTTGTGAAGAGCTGGCGCGCGCCTTCTATCCACTGGGCGAACGCTTGGATGCCGAGCCTTGGCTGGGACGCCGTCCTTGCCTGCCGGACATGTGCCCGGTGATCGGCCCAGCAACACGGCATAAAGGTTTGTGGTTCAACTTCGGTCATGCCCACCATGGCCTAACTCTCGGACCGGTCTGCGGTCGCCTGCTGGCCGAGCTGATGACCGGAGCCCCCCCTTTTACTAACCCTGCCCCGTACAGCGCCGAGCGCTTCCACTGATTGCCGGAGACAAAACCATGCATGTGCTCTCTCCCCTTGTAGACACTCCGCTCGCCGCTAGCCCGGACACCCGTAAGGTAGTGGTTGATATCGCCGGCCTGAACAAGTTCTATGGATCCTTCCATGTGCTGCACAACATCGATCTGAAAGTGCGCGAAGGCGAGCGCATCGTGCTCTGCGGGCCTTCCGGTTCCGGAAAATCAACGCTGATCCGCTGCATCAACCGCCTGGAGGTCGCCGAAAAAGGTCGCATTCTGGTCAACGACATCGACTTGGCCCAGACCAACCGCGAGGCTGCCAAGGTCCGCAGTGAAATAGGCATGGTGTTCCAGCATTTCAATTTGTTCCCGCACATGAGCGTGCTCGATAACTGCACCCTAGCCCCGATTTCGGTACGTGGTCTGAGCCGCAAAAAGGCTGAGGAACTGGCCCAGCAGTTTCTGCAAAAAGTCGGTATCGCCAGCCAGGCCGACAAGTATCCCAGCCAGCTCTCGGGGGGCCAGCAACAACGCGTGGCCATCGCCCGGGCGTTGTGCATGGAACCCAAAATCATGCTGTTTGACGAACCCACCTCGGCGCTCGACCCAGAGATGGTAAGCGAAGTGTTGGATGTGATGGTCAACCTGGCTGGCAGCGGTATGACCATGCTCTGCGTAACCCACGAAATGGGCTTTGCCCGTCAAGTGGCCGAGCGCGTGCTGTTTCTCGATGGCGGCCAGATCATTGAGGACGCACCACCTCAGGACTTTTTCAGCGCCCCGAAAAGCGCGAGGGCCAAGGCCTTTCTTGCGCAAATTTTACACTGAGGCCACGTAAGAGCACGGCATGTCTGCGGTTGCTGTGTCGTGCATACGACAGGCGTCGGCCGGTTTTCTATGTACTTGCGCGCGCGACTGTGTCGAAACGCTGCTTCGGCGGATCACCTTCAGCGTGTCACAAATTAACAACTCGTGAATGGGAACGTGAGCATCTCGGCAACTGGATCACTTCGACGTCGTCGCCCACACCTGGGTAGAAGAATGCTTAGTCAGGAACACCTCGGCCAGCATGCATCGTGCGCTGCCGCCACCGATGCGCTCAATGGTGTCAATGTTCACAGGCAATGGAGTGGCGTAAGTTTCGATCAAGCGACGCTGATTGGCGCTTAGGGATTTCCAGGCTGTGCGTGACATCACCAGCAGCGGCTCGCCTGCTGCACTATGCACTTCCAGCATGTTGCCGGCAAAGGACTCCAGCTGCGCCAAGCTCAAGGCGATGACCTGTTTGCCACTGGTTTCAAGCCGTTTACGCAGCGCCGCACGTTCGCCCGGATCGGGCACGGACGCTAGACAAGCCACCGCAACACGAGTGCCTACACTCATCATCACATTGGTGTGATAAATCGCCACTCCCTGGCGATCAACCGCGTTGAATGCACACAGTTCATAACCCAAATGGGTGACCAACTGATCCAGCGCCTGGGCGTTGGTGCGTGTGGAATACCCGGCGTAGCAAATCCGCTGTTGCCGATCCAGCACCATGCTGCCGGTACCCTCCAGGAAAACCTCCTGCTCTTCGAGGCCGGATAGGTCCAGCAACTGCTCGACCCGGTATTGGTCCAACAACCTGTCGAGTACACCTTTGTCCCGCTCCAGACGCCGGTTGTGGCCCTGCATTGGATACAGCACCAGGGAGCCATCCGGGTGGCTGCTCCACCAATTATTGGGAAAGATCGAGTCCGGGGTATGCGGAGTTTCGCGATCGTTATGCACTAGGACTTCGACGCCGTGCCGACGCAACGCGTCGACATAACCATCGAACTCGGCTAGGGCCTTGAGTTGTACATTTTCAGCAACTGTTGCCGGACGCTGGAAACAGTTGTTCGCCGCCGTATCCTGATTGAAGGAGAAACGTGTCGGACGAATCATTAAAACCGTATTGGTGGTTTGCATAGACGCAGACTCAATGAGGGGCGAGAGAGGCTCATTGTCTGTTTCGTAGTGGGAAAAACTCGGTTGATAACGGCTTTTTGCGGTGATAAAAACGGCTGAAAATTCCGGCTTGCCCAGCCGATTCGGCGGGATTGAAAACAAAAAACTCGCTGCTTTCCACAGCGAGCATTGCTCTTAATCCATCGTGGTCTTAACCATCGCCAGTTCCGGGTGGCTCACCAGTTTATCAATGTGCAAATCCGGGTCGTCAAACCACACTTCGGTCAATACCCGGTAATGCTCCATATCACGGCACCGCATACGCAGGCTGTAGTCGAACGCGCCGCTGATCAGACAACACTCCAGCACCTGCGGACAAGCCCGAACCTTGGCCTCGAAGGCCTTTTGTGCCGCGCGTCCGCTCTGGTTCGACAACGCCACCAACACCAGCAATGACAAGCCTGGTGTCAGCTTTTTCTCATCGACAATCGCACCATAACCGCGAATGATCCCATGCTGTTCCAACTTGCGAACCCGCTCCAGACAAGGCCGGGGGGTTAGATGTACACGCTCGGACAGCTTTTGATAAGTGATGCGCCCTTCATAGCGCAACACTTCAATAATTGCCTGATCGATACGATCAAGCACCAACGACAGATCGCGAATATCCGCCATGTACGCCTTGCCTCACTTCAAGCGACCCGATAGAAATTGCTGCAAACGTTCGCTGGTTGGACGGTCGAGTATCGTAGCATCACCCTGCTCCTCGACCCGACCCTGATGCAAGAACAATACTTGGCTGGAGACCTGCCGGGCAAACCCCATTTCGTGGGTCACCATCAACATGGTCCGGCCTTCCTCAGCCAACCCCTGAATGACCTTTAGGACTTCACCCACCAGTTCCGGGTCGAGCGCCGAGGTTGGTTCGTCGAACAACAGAATTTCGGGCTCCACTGCTAGCGCACGGGCAATCGCTACCCGTTGTTGCTGCCCCCCTGACAGAAACGCCGGGTACTGATCGGCCACTCGTTGCGGCAGGCCAACCTTATCCAGATACGCCCGTGCACTCACCTCCGCGGTCTTTCGACTCATCCCTAGGACTCGACACGGCGCCAGTACGATATTCTCCAGTACGGTGAGGTGGCTCCAGAGGTTGAAATGCTGAAATACCATTGCCAGTCGTGTGCGCAATCGCTGCAACTGCTTCGGGTTGGTCACGCGCATGCCACCGACGCCCTGACGGGTGAGGACTCGCTCTCCATCCAGAGCAATGGCACCTTCGTCCGCCCGCTCCAAAAAGTTGATGCAGCGCAACATGGTGCTTTTACCCGAACCGCTGGCGCCGATCATGCTCACCACGTCCCCTGCTCGTGCGTTCAACGAGACGCCCTTTAGCACTTCGTTGTCTCCAAAACGTTTATACAGATTTTCAACCGTGAGTTTGTGCATACAAATTCTCCTGGAGCGGCACACATATCAGCGCCGCTCTAGATAAATAATGGAAGTCACTGGGCCGGGCCCAGAAAGCTCAGCCAGCGTTTTTCTGCCAGGCGGAACGCACCGACCAGCCCGAGCGACAGCACGAGGTACAGCAGACCGGCAATGCCGAATGCCTGAAACGTCATGAAGGTCGCCGCATTGGCGTCACGTGCGATTTTGAGGATGTCAGGAATGGTGGCCGTAAATGCCACCGAAGTCGCGTGCAGCATCAGGATCACTTCATTGCTGTAGTACGGTAACGCTCGGCGCAACGCCGAAGGCAAAATCAGTTGCAGATACAGGCGCCAGCCTCTCAGGCCATAGGCATGTGCCGCTTCGATTTCACCGTAGGGAATACTGCGGATCGCTCCGGCGAAAATTTCCACGGTGTAGGAGCAGGTGTTGAGTGTGAACGCCAGTAGGGTGCAATTCATCGCGTCGCGAAAAAACGCCTCGAGCAATGGCTGCGAACGGACCACGGCGACACCGTAGATCCCGCTGTAGCAAATCAACAACTGAATGTACAACGGCGTGCCGCGAAACACATAAGTGAATAGTTGCACTGGCCAACGCAGCACGCCCCATCGCGAAACCCGCAGGATCGCCAGGGGTAGCGACAGGACAAAGCCCATTGCGATACTCGCCACTAGCAACCACAGGGTCATAGCCAAGCCCGTCAGTGTGTCGCCGTCGCTGAAGAGGAAAGATTTCCAGTATTCGGCAATCAACTCGATCATCGCGCCATCCCCCGCACACCTTGGTTGTAGCGCCGTTCCAGCATGCGCAAAACGTAGTTCGACACACTGGTAATCAACAAATACAACGCCGCAGCCAACAACAGGAAGTCCAGCATATTAAATGTGCTTTTACCCGCTTCCTGCGCGACTTTAACCAGGTCCGACAGGCCGATAATCGACACCAGCGCCGTGGCTTTGAGCAACACCAACCAGTTATTGCCTAGGCTCGGCAACGCGAAACGCATCATCTGTGGGAACACTACAAAGCGAAAGCGCTGCCAGCGATTCAAGCCAAAACACGCGGCAGCTTCCTGCTGACCGCGTGGCACGCTCAGAATCGACCCGCGAAAGGTCTCGGTGAAATACGCACCGTAGATAAACCCGAGGGTGACGATGCCCGCAGCGAACGGATCGATTTCCAAGTAGGGCAAACCCATAGCTTCGGTCAGACTGCTCAGCCAGCCTTGCAGGCTGTAGAAAATTAATAGCATCAGCACTAGGTCCGGCACACCGCGAATCAGCGTCGTGTAAACGGTCGCAGGCAAGTTCAACAGTTTCAACGGCGACAACTTCGCCGCCGCACCTAGCAGTCCCAGCGCCATGCTCACCAGCAACGAGAGCGCCGCCACTTTGAGAGTGACCCAAGCACCATGCAGCAACAACGGGCCATAGCCTTGCAGGACCGAGAGATCGACACCGATCAGATTCAGGAAGGAGTTCACGCCATTCACCTATCTTGAGGCGCGCCGATGGTCGCTGCGACACAGCGACCGAGCGCGTGGATCAATTGTTGTAAAGGTCCAGATCGCCGAAGTTTTTCTGTTGGATCTGCGCGTAGATGCCCTTGACATGCAGGGCCTTGATGGCGGCATTCAGCATGCCTTTGAGTTCTTCGTCGTCCTTGCGGATACCGATGGCGATTTCCGACGGCACCAAGGGGTCGCTGATGCCTTCGCTGTTCTGGAAATCTGCCCCTTGAGGCGATTTCAGAAAGCTCATCTGTGCTTGCAGCTTGTCTTGGATCGACGCATCGAGACGGCCATTAACTAGGTCAGCATAGACCTGATCCTGATTCTGATAGGCCCGCAATTTCACACCGCCCGGCCCCAGTTTGGCCTTCGCGTAGGTTTCTTGAATCGTACCTTGCATGTAACCGATGGTTTTTCCGCGCAGCGATTCGATGGTAGGCAGCAGTCCTGAGTCCTTGCGGGTGACGATGGCGGTCGGTCCGGCGAATAGGCGATCGGTAAAATCGATCTGTTTTTTGCGCGCATCGGTAACGGTCATCGAAGATTCTACGGCATCGAACTTACCAGCCTTGAGCCCCGGGATCAGCCCGTCGAAGTCACTGCTGACCCATACACAGGTCAGCTTCAACTCAGCACATATTGCATTGCCCAAATCCACACCGAAACCCTGAACACCGCCATCAGCCGTAGAGGATTCAAAGGGTGGGTAGCTTAAATCGACGCCAAATCTCAGCTCCTTCCATTCCTTGGCGCTGGCGCCCGTAGTACAGCACAGCAACGCGAGTGCCGGCAAAGTCAGCCATTTGATGTTCATCTTCTTGAGTCCCGGATAATTTGGATTTATCGCAATCCGGCGCCTGCGTCGGATCACACTTTTTTGACAGGGGCAGAGTCGATGCAGTCTTCACCGCAACCGTTTTTGTTGTTGTTTTCGACTGAAAGAAGCCAGTCGTCGGAGTTACCCGCCATCTCAAGTCGCAATCAAAAACGCGCTTGAAACGGACCGTAAGAATGCCAATTGCTGGAATGGTGCTGGTGTCGTAAATCTACGCTCAAACAGCATGCCTACGCCGAACAAAGGCTTTCCACAGCCGATTTTGTCGACCGTTGTCAGTCATCGCTTCTTCACTCAAAGGGGAGCGACATGGGAAGACATGATTGTCTTGGCTGCTTTATTCATTTGCATAGTGATGCTTTATGAACATGGCGTTTCAACCATGTGTGCGAATTACAAGCGGTAATGGTCATCTCGCCGATTCCGCTGTGCATAGTCTGTTTTTCGACTTCTCTCGCTGTCTCCAGGGTCAGTATTGGCCGAAATCTTCTCTCCATTGCCTCGACAATAGGGTCGTCGCAAACACATGGACCGCCTCCTGAGTCTTGGCCGCCGAAGCGAAAGGCAGTCCAGACCGGCACACAATAAAACGCCCAAAGGAACCGAATATGACCCGTTACATTGACGTCAATGATCTGAGCCGTCTCGTCCAGGAAAAAGGCTTGCCTCGTTGCCTGATCGATATGGCCGAGTACATCCGTCAAGACTACGTACGCTGGCCGGATTTCGAAAAGTGCGCGCGCCTGGCGAACCACTCACCTGAGGGTGTCATCGAGCTTATGCCTGTGTCTGATGCATCGCTCTATGCCTTCAAGTATGTCAACGGTCATCCGAAGAACACCCACAATGGCATGCTGACGGTCATGGCGTTTGGTGCGCTGGGAGACGTCGATACCGGAAAGCCTGTCTTGCTGAGCGAAATGACGCTGACGACCGCCATTCGCACCGCTGCCACTTCCGCACTCGCCGCCCGCTACCTTGCCCGACCGGACAGTCGTCGAATGGCGCTCATCGGCAACGGCTCACAGAGCGAATTCCAGGCCCTGGCATTTCACACACTGCTAGGTATTACTGAAATCAGTCTCTACGACATCGATCCTGCCGCGACGGCGAAGCTGGTAGCCAATCTGCGGGCCTACCCCGCCATACAGTTGACCGTCGCCAATACCGTCGCGGAAGCCGTACGTGGGGCAGATATCGTGACAACGGTCACGGCCGACAAGGCCTACGCAACGATTTTAACGCCCGAGATGATCGAGCCTGGGATGCACCTCAACGCAGTGGGTGGCGACTGCCCCGGCAAGACCGAACTGCACCAGGACATCGTGGAGCGTGCGCGGGTCATGGTTGAGTACGAACCACAAAGCCGCATTGAAGGCGAAATTCAGCAGATGCCCGCCGACTCACCGGTTATCGAATTCTGGAAAGTCATCAATGGTCAGACTCAAGGGCGCCAACATGCCGAGGAAGTCACCTTATTTGACTCGGTCGGCTTCGCCCTGGAGGACTACTCCGCCCTACGCTATGTGCTAGATGTTGCGAGAGCGCTCAACATTGGCAGCGACATCCAACTAGTGCCAGAGCTGGAAGATCCCAAGAACCTGTACTCACTGCTGCTGCCCTCAGCAACAGCCGATGCAAGGCTTCGGGCTTAACATCAAAGCATTCGCCTAGCGGCGCGCTTAGCTGCTAGGTGGAATCCTGTATAAACACTCTCTCGTTTAAGCCCGGCGCGCACTCCCGATGCCATGGCGGACGCATCCAGTGGCCCCAGATGTTCGCGAGGAACAGACTGGGTCAGTGACATCTCGGCAACTGAGCCAATTCGGCGTCGACACCAATAGACAATGCTCTTGATTGCCAGTAAAACGTCGCCCTCCATGACAGAATGCGACGGTAGTGGCAGAGTAATCGACCTATGATCCGCAATCATTCATACATGGAGCGCTACAGATGCGGTATTTGCTGGTTCCAACAATTGCTCTTCTGGTCGCTGGGGGTGCGGCAAAAAACTTGGACTGGTTATGCCGCGAGACCAAGGCTCTCACGATACTCAACAGGACTGAGAGCACCGAGAGAAATCTTGATTCGTTTTTCGTTGTACCAGCGAATGTATGAAT
>NZ_FYDY01000015.1:0-118380 GCF_900187435.1 Pseudomonas sp. Irchel s3b5 | reverse complement strand
TGCGCAAGATCATCAAGACCCGAGGTCACTTCCCAACCGACGATGCGGCGACAAAACTGATCTGGCTTGGGCTGCGCAACATCACAGCAAACTGGGGCTCAGCGGCCCATGACTGGAAAAGTGCGATGAATCAATTCGCGATTCTGTACGGAGATCGATTTATCAGGCCTGCCTGGTAAAAGAATGGCCTGCCTAACGGCAGGCCGTTACCGGCCTGCACACAAAATATCTGACAGTCCCGGTCAGCCAGAAAAGTTGAGGGTGTTTTTTCCCGCCTCATCCGAGCAAGCTCGCTCCTACAGGGGTTCTTCGTTCACTGAAGATCCCTGTAGGAGCGAGCTTGCTCGCGATGACGCCCGGTCAAACAACGCAAAACTCAGGTCGGGCAAGTCTCCTGCCCATTGTTCAGCCCCTGCTGATAGGTATGGCTCTGCAAACTGGCCTTGCCGTTGTGCCAGGTCAGGGTGAGCACATACAGCGAGTCATAGTCGCTGGATTTCCAGTCATCGGTGATTTTCACTTTCTTGCCGATGGCTTCCCCGGCGACCTTGTTGATCAGTTCCGGCAGATAACCGTGGGACCAAGCGGTGTAAATGACCGAGTTGTGATACTTGTCGTGGAGCAATTCATCGGCCAGATCACTGGTGTCATTGGCCGAGAAGTTGATGTTCACCGGCAAGCCCAGCTTGATGGCGCTGGGGCTGATGGTCATCAGGGGGCGGATGTAGCTGTAGGAGTTGTCCAGCTCACCTTCCTCGACGTTGCGCGTCGGGTTCGCGGCGAACACGTAATCGGCCTTGCCGAACTTTTCCGGGAGCAGGGTGGCCAGGTCGATGGCGCGGTTCAGGCCCTGGCAATTGAGCTGGCCGAGACCACCGGCGGGTTTTTCACCGTGACGCAAGAACACCAGCGTCTGCGTGCCATCCATCGGATGGGCGCGGGTATAGCTGGATTCCAGTACCAGAAACAACGCACTGACCGCCACCAAGGCGGGCAGCAGAATGTAGGCGCGATGTTTAAGACGTTTGGCGAATTTCAGCGGGTTCATCATCGAATAAGGTTCTTCAGCGCAAATCGGTTAAGGCTGACAAACCTTTACACCACACGTTTCCTGCGTTGGGTGTTTTCCATGTCGTTGAACCGGTCCGTTTTCCAAAGGGGTGGTGCTCAGAGTCCTCTGACACCCATTTGGTTCGATACCGGCCAAGAGCGCAGCAATTTACCGGTAACCAGCAACGGGTTGCAGTGTAGGTTATCGACAGGATGTTGCGGATTTATGGACACCGTACAGCGACGGGTGTGAAAAGCATGTGATCTCTGTTGATCTTCACTATCAGGGATCTTCATGGCGCCAGGCGTCGCAACCCGCTTTTTCTCCCTTATGATCGGCATTCTCAATTTTCTCGTGGATCCTTCCCATGACCGATTTGTCTGCGTTCCCCATCACTCGAAAATGGCCGGCCCAGTCCCCGGAGTGGATTCAGCTGTACTCCTTGCCGACCCCCAACGGCGTCAAGGTCTCGATCATGCTCGAAGAAATCGGCCTGCCCTATGAGGCGCATCGCGTCAGTTTCGACACCCATGACCAGATGTCCCCCGAGTTCCTGTCGCTGAACCCCAACAACAAAATCCCGGCCATCCTCGATCCCCATGGCCCGGATGACCGGCCTTTGGCGCTGTTCGAATCCGGGGCGATTCTGATTTACCTGGCGGACAAGAGCGGGCAGTTGCTGGCTCAGGAAACGGCTGCCCGGTACGAAACCATCCAGTGGTTGATGTTCCAGATGGGCGGCATTGGCCCGATGTTCGGCCAGCTCGGTTTCTTCAACAAATTCGCCGGCAAGGCCTATGAAGACAAGCGTCCCCGCGACCGCTATGTCGAAGAAAGCAAACGCCTGCTCGGTGTGCTCAACGGACGTCTCGAAGGTCGCGACTGGATCATGGGCGAGCGCTACACCATTGCCGACATCGCCACCTTCCCTTGGGTGCGCAACCTGATCGGTTTCTATGAAGCCGGCGATCTGGTGGGCATTCAGAACTTCCCCAACGTCACACGGGTACTGGAGCGCTTCCTGGCGCGGCCGGCGGTGGTGCGCGGGTTACAGATTCCAAGTCCCGTTTCCAGTTAAACACCTTTCCTGTAGGAACAAGCTTGCTCGCGATGGCGTCGGATCAGTCAATCGTGATGTTGGATGTTCCGGCCTCATCGCAGGCAAGCCAGCTCCTACAGGGGGGCGCGGTGATTCAGGGAGGGCCGAAAAACGGCCGGATCCCGTGATCATGGAAATACCGCTCGATCACCTTTGGGTCAGAACACGTCTCGGCAATCGCCACGTAAGTGTCCGGCCGCAACAGATAAAACCCGCTACGCCCAAGGCCTGCGGTTTCAAACGCCGGGCGCCAGCCGAACACATGCAGTGGCAAATGGTGTTCGTGACACCAGTCAATCATCGCGTCGCTGGTGTCTCCGTAGACATGCACCTGCCAGACCGGGCACTTCAGCGATTCAAAATTATCCCCCTCGCCATCGTGAGCCCAGGGCAAGCGGTCGCCGCCATGCACATGCCCGGCGACGCCACTGCTTAGCGACATGCCGCGATAGTTCAGGGTGATTTGCGACACCGTGCGAAACAGGAATTCGCGGGAGGTCTCGAACGAGGCCATTTTCGGAATCAGGAAGGGCGCCAGACGGGTGCGCAGCAAGTCGGCCATGCGCCCTTCGGCTGTGACGAAAGTGAACACCCGGTCGGTGGTGGCCACCAGTTTGCGGGCGAACGCGATGCGTTCGGGTTCGTAGGTGTCGAGCAGTCTGGCCTCGGCGCCGCCGCTCAGCACAGCGGCGAGTTTCCATGCCAGGTTGATGGCGTCGCCGATCCCGGTGTTCATGCCCTGGCCGCCCGCGGGGCTGTGCACGTGGGCGGCATCACCGAGCAAAAAGGCGCGTCCAGTGCGAAAGTGATCCGCCACCCGATGATGCACGCGGTACGTCGAGAACCAGTTCAGTTGCTCGATCCTGACCTTCATGTGCTCGATGGCCCGGCTGCTGACGTCTTCGAAACGCAGGGTCTCGGCGTGTTCGGCACGTTCATCGCGCACAGTACCGATCAGGCGCGCACGGCCCGAACCCGCCAGCGGGAACACGGCGAGAAAGTCCGCTTCGTCCAGATCCACGTGCAATTCGCCATTGAACGTCGGGCCGCTGGCCTGCACGTCGGCGACATAGAAAATCTGCTGATAGGTGCCACCGGGAAAGCCAGTGTCCAGCGTCTTGCGCACAATCGAGCGGGCACCATCGCAACCAGCCAGGTAGCAGGCCTGGCAGGTTTCTTGCTGACCGTCGGGCAGGCGCAAGGTGGCGGTGATGCCGTCGGCGGTTTCCTCGAAACCCAGCAACTCGGTGTTGCGCTCAACCGTGATGCCGAAGGTTTCGAGGCGGTCGATCAGCAGCCGTTCGTGTTCGTCTTGCGGGAAGATTTCGAGAAAGGCGTAGGGCGTCAAGCCTTCGCCAATACGGCTTAGCGGCAAGCGCGCGATGGGCTCACCCTTGACCCAGAAATTGGCGGCCGCCACGCGATGGCCGTGCTGCACGATGGCGTCGGCCAGGCCGAGTTGGCGATACAACTCCAGCGTCCGCGCTTGCACCGCCAACGCCCGGGACGTGGTGCCGGGCGCCGAGGCCTTGTCGATAATCCGCACGCGCACGCCGAGGTTGCTTAGCCACAACGCCAGCACCAACCCGGTGGGGCCGGCACCGGTAATCAACACGTCGCTACGTTGCATGGGCCTGTCCTCCTTGCTCGTGAGACAAGTATGGCCCAGTGGAAAACCCCAGCGCAGTTGTGCGCCCAACGGAAAACATATGTAGGAGCGAGCCTGCTCGCGATGGACGCTAACGATGACGCGCACTTTCTGGATGTACGCGGTGTGCTTGAGTCCATCGCGAGCAAGCTCGCTCCTACAGGGATCTTTGCTGCTCGCCGGGGATTGGCGGTTAGAAATCGATGGTGCCCGACAGCTTCGCCGAGCGTGGTTCGCCTTGGGTCAGGTAGCCACCCTGGGCCGATTCCCAGTAACTCTTGTTGGCGACGTTTTCCACGCCGAAGCGCACGGTCACGTCTTTTTCCTGGACCTTGAACGCGTAACGGGCACCGGCATCGAAGCGGTTCCAGGTCGGCAGGCTGAGGTTGTTGGCGGCGTCGGCGTACTGGCCGCCGGTGCGCAGCATCCGTCCGCTCAGGGTCACGCCTTGCAGGCCGGGCACGTCCCAATCGACGTTGGCATTGAACTGGAAGCTCGGCACGCCGATGGCCTGATTGCCGTCGTTGAGGCCGTCCTGTGTCTGCTTCAGCTCAGTGTCCATCACGGTCACGCCACTGATTACCCGCAGACCGTCGAGGGGTTCGCCGAACACGTTGAGCTCCACGCCTTTGTTGACCTGTTCACCGTCCTGAACGAACACCGCAGTGGTGTCGTCGATGATCTGGGTATAACCGTCAGCCGGTTGTTCGATGCGGTACACACCGAGCGTTGCGCCGTAGGTGCCCATGTCGACCTTGACGCCGGCTTCGATCTGTTTGGAACGTGTCGGGGCAAAGACTTCGTTGGCGTTGACCACGACCCGCGAGCCTGAAGTGGTCGGTGCCGTCGGACCCTGGGCCAGCCCTTCGATACGGTTGGCGTAGAACGACACGTGGTCCCACGGCTTGAACACGATGCCGTACACCGGGGTCGTGATCGATTCGTCGTAGTTGGACGTGCGGCTACCGGTGTCGTAGTCGTAGCCCTGGACGACCAACTGTTGGCGGCGTGCGCCGAGTGTGATCAGCAGGCGATCATCGATAAAGCCCAGTGTGTCGGACACGGCGACGCTGCGCATGAAGGTTTTGCCGGTAATGCCCGGATCACCCAGGTCGCCGCCTGAGAAACCGCCGCCTGGCGCCGGAACGTCGATCGGGTGATAGATGTTATTCGAGTAATCATTCTGGTCGAAATCGTAGGCGTTGCGCTGTTGGGTCCAGATCCCAGCCAGGCCGAAGTTGAGTTTATGGGTGACCGGCCCGGTGGCGAATTTGCCATTGAGGCCGGTCATGGCACTGCTGTTGTCTTCATTGTGCGGAATGTACGAGCCGCTGGTCACCGAGCTGCCATCGTTGCCCACCAGCGTGGTGGAGTCGAAGTTGCCGACTTCACGGGTATGCTTGGCACCGGCAGCAGCGTAGGCGGTCCAGCTGTCGTTCAGGTCATATTCGGCGCGCAACATGCCGAAGGTGTCTTCGATCTCACTGAAGCCCCACTTTTGCGCATAGTTGGTATCGGCCGACGGTGCATCGGGGATGTGCGTGGTGTCGCCAAGGTTTACCGAGCTGCGGCCACCGTTGATGCGTTCTTTCGAATAGATGAAGTCACCGGAAACACGCAGGGCATCGCCACGGTAGTCGAGGCCGAGGGCCAACAGTTTGGAGCGCTGGTTTTCATCGTCGATGGCGGTATCGCCTTCGCGTTGCGACAGGTTGAGGCGTACGCCGAATTGGTTGTCCTCGCCGAAGCGCTGACCAATATCCAGGTGTTCGCCGATGCGTCCGTCATCACTGATGTCAGTGCTGAAACGACGCAACGGTTCATCACCGGCGCGCTTGGGTTGCACGTTGACGCCACCGCCGATACCGGAACCGGTCGGGGTTACACCGTTGATGAAGGCGTTCGGGCCTTTGAACACTTCGACACGTTCCAGGGCATCGGTGGAAACGATCTGTCGCGGCAGGATGCCGTACAGGCCATTAAAGGAAATGTCGTCGCCATTGAGGGGCAGGCCACGAATCATAAAGGTCTGGGCCTGGTTGGAATATCCGGAAGCCTGACGCACCGATGAATCATTGAGCAGCACGTCGCCGATGGTTTCGGATTGCTGGTCGCGGATCAATTCTTCGGTGTAGGCCGTCATGTTGAACGGCACGTCCATGATGTCCTGATTGCCCAGCACGCCCAGTTGGCCGCCGCGTGCAACCTGACCACCGGCGTACACCGGGGGCAGGTCGGACGCTGTCGGTGCCTGGGCGTTGACATTGACGTCACCGAGCATCAGCGGCTTGCCCTGGGTTTCGGGCGCTTCAGGCGTTTCGGCATGCGCCGTCACGGACAGGGAGCAAAAAAGCGCGAGTAGCGTCGCACGAAAGGGCACGCGGAGTCGGGCTGGAGTGGTCATGTTTCGATCCTGAGGCGGCGCGCGGCCGATTGGAAAAAGGGGCGGCGCGAATCTCCTTGCGCAAATGCGACTCCAGACGCAAATGGTAGGTGTTCTCAGTAACGTTGTGCTATGCGCTTTCTGCGAGGTACACAGGAAATTTCTGCCTGTGCACAAATCGGCCATTGGTCGTATGGTGACGGCGGCTTAACGGATTTGATGGAGCTACATGCAAGCCAATCGATTGATTACAAGCGTTGCCGCGTTGTTGGTACTGGCCGGTTGCGCCGGTCAGCGGAGCCAGGAACCTGCACCGCGCAAGCCCGCCGAGGTGCGCGCCGAGATCGTGCGTTTACTGCCGGCCAAGACCGTCGACCGCCAGGGCTGGGCCACGGATATCTATGCGGCATTTGCCGCGCAAGACATTTACCCGAGCACTCAGAACCTGTGTTCGGTACTGGCCGTGACTGAGCAGGAATCGACCTTTCAGGTCGACCCGTCTGTACCGGGCCTGGGCAAGATCGCCCGTGAGGAAATCGACCGTCGTGCCGCCACGGCACACATCCCGGGGTTACTGGTCAGCGGTGCGTTGCGGCTCAATTCACCCACCGGCAAAACCTACAACGATCGCCTCAATGCGGCGCGCAGTGAAAAGCAGTTGAGCGCGATTTTCGATGACTTCATCGGCATGGTGCCCATGGGCAAGACCCTGTTCGGCGGCTTTAACCCGGTGCACACCGGTGGGCCAATGCAGGTCAGCATCGATTTTGCCGAGCAACACGCCAAGGGTTATCCCTACCCGGTGGATGGCTCGATCCGCCATGAAGTGTTCACCCGGCGTGGCGGCATGTATTTCGGCATCGCCCATCTGCTCGGTTACCCGGTCAGCTATCAACAGCCGTTGTATCGCTTCGCCGATTTCAACGCCGGTTGGTACGCCAGTCGCAATGCTGCTTTTCAGAACGCGGTGAGCCGTGCTTCGGGAATTACGCTGGCGCTGGATGGTGATCTGGTTCGCCACGATTCGATCATGCCCGGCACCACGGAGCTGGCCGTGCGCAGCCTCGGCAAGCGCCTGGACATGCGTAATCCGACGATTCGCGATCAACTGGAGAAGGGCAATAGCCTGGCGTTCGAAGACACCACGCTGTATCAGCGGGTTTTCGAACTGGCCGAACAGGCAGAGGGGCGGACGTTACCGCGTGCGGTGTTGCCGGGGATTGTGCTGAAAAGCCCGAAAATCACCCGCAAACTCACCACGGCGTGGTTCGCCAAACGGGTCGATGAGCGTTATCAACGTTGCATGACGCGGGCCGGAAAATTGTAGGAGCGGTCGAGGCTATCGGTACATCCAGTCAGGCAGCGCGGTTTTCAATCAGACGATCCGAGCCGCCTTCAGCGACAACCGGGTGAGTAGACGTTGCAGCGAAAGCGTTAACTGCACAAACCGAGAAAGCGATGCCGAGAAGGGTTTGGCGTTTCATGGCAATGATGGGCGCTGCGCGATACCTCCGGTGAGCGTGATGGTGCGGTCGTCGGATGGTCACGGCGGTGACGGCGACGGCTTCTACACTGGATAGCTGGCGTCCAGGCTCACCCGGTCCGCAAGGAGATGTTTATGTACCAGCTCTACGGCCATCAGAATTCCGGTGCGGCGGCGATTGAGGCTGCACTGGAGCTTTGCGAGATTCCTTATCGATTCATTGACGTTGAGGTATCGCCAGAAGCGGCCCACGCGCTTGAGAAGCTCAACCCGCTCAAGCAGATCCCGACGCTGCAACGGCCCGACGGCGGCGTCCTGACCGAGAGCGCGGCGATTCTGATTCACCTCGGCCTGACGTTTCCCTCGTCGGGGCTGTTGCCGGAAGACCCGGCCGAGCGTGACCAGGCCATTCGGGGCATGACGTACATCGTCACCAATTGCTATGCCGCCATCGGCATCATCGATTACCCCGAGCGCTGGCTGGCGGTGGCCGATGAATCGTCGAGGCAGAATCTCATGGCCGGTGCCCGACAGCGCTTGCACTGGAGCTGGGAGGTGTTTGCCGATCAGTTTTCGGGGGATCTTTATCTGGGCAGTGAGACGCCCCGGGCGCTGGATGTGCTGGCGGCGGTGATATCGCGGTGGGCGGGCAGCCGCGAGCATTTGCGCAATGCCCGCCCCGGTTTTTTTGCCTGGCTGGAACGGATTGACCGGCACCCGGTGCTGGCGCCGGTGTTTGAGCGGCATTGGCCCGCCTGAGAACTCCGTCGATCCCCTGTAGGAGCTGGCTTGCCAGCGAAAGCGGTGTATCAGTCAACTTCAATGTTGAATGATCCATAGCAATCGCTGGCAAGCCAGCTCCTACGGGGCTCGCATTACTCGCCGCGAATGTACTGCTCGAGTTGGCGAATCAGTTCAGCCTGCTCGGCAATGGCTTCCTTGACCAGGTCGCCGATTGAAAGCAAACCGATCAACTTGCCGCCTTCCACCACCGGCAGGTGACGCAGGCGCTTGTCGGACATGATGCCCAGGCACGTGTCGACGGTTTGATGGGTGTCCACGGTAATCACCGGCGAGACCATGATGTCGCGCACCGGTGTGCCTACCGAAGAACGGCCGTGCAGCACCAGTTTGCGCGCGTAGTCCCGCTCGCTGATGATGCCCAGCACTTCGTCATTTTCCACCACCAGCAAGGCGCCGACGTTTTTCTCGGCCATCTTCATCAGCGCTTCGAGCACCATGTGATCGGGTTTGATCTGGTGCACTTCCTGATTCTTCTGATCTTTCAACTTGAGCAGCTGGGCGACGGTTTTCATGGTGGTTACTCGGGTGTTGTCGTTGTTCCTGAAGAATCGTAGACCCAAGCGCAGAGGGCAAGGGCGAATGCGGCAGATAACACGCAAAAAACGTCATTTGGCGGTTTTTCTTCTGCAATCCTCGAAAAGATCGCAGCCTTCGGCAGCTCCAGGAGAACGCGGGAACGCATAGGCGCTGCCGAAGGCTGCGATCTTTTCCCGGCTGGCCGCTAAGTCTGGGTGATCACGGGTAGAATCATCACCCTGAATCAAATCTGAGGTTTGCAGTGGTGGATTTACCGCAGGGCTTCGTCCTGACCCGGCATTGGCGCGACACCCCGGCCGGTACGGAAGTCGAGTTCTGGCTGGCGACCGACAGCGGTCCCCGGCGCATCCGCCTGCCTCATCAACCGTCGGTGGCGTTCGTGCCCGCCGAGCAAAGGGTGCAAGCCGAAGCGCTGCTGCACGACGAAAAAAACGTCGAGCTGCGGCCCTTGGCCTTGCAGGATTTCGAGCATCGCCCGGTCCTGGGCCTGTATTGCCAGCAGCACGGTCAGCTGATGCGCCTGGAAACCGCGCTGCGCAAGGCCGGCGTCGAGGTGTTTGAAGCCGACGTGCGGCCGCCGGAGCGCTACATGATGGAGCGTTTCATCACCGCTCCCGTGCGCTTCAACGGTACGCCAGGCGCCGATGGCCTGCTGCTCGACGCCCAGATGAAACCCGACCCGATGTACCGGCCCAACCTCAAACTGGTGTCCCTGGACATCGAAACCACGGCCCAGGGCGAGTTGTATTCCATCGCGCTGGAGGGTTGCGGCGAACGCCAGGTGTACATGCTCGGTCCGCCCAATGGTGACGACAGCGAGGTGGATTTCCAGCTCGAGTATTGCGACTCCCGGGTGGCGTTGCTGAAAAAGCTCAACGACTGGTTTGCCCGTTTCGATCCCGACGCAATCATTGGCTGGAACGTCGTGCAGTTTGACTTGCGGGTACTTCACGAGCACGCCCGCCGCCTGGCGGTGCCGTTGCGGCTGGGGCGTGAGGGCGAGGAGATGCAGTGGCGTGAACATGGCAGCGGCAACCACTATTTCGCCTCCGCTGCCGGAAGGTTGATCATCGACGGCATCGAGTCCCTGCGGTCGGCAACCTGGAGTTTCCCGTCATTCAGCCTGGAAAACGTTGCTCAGACCCTGCTCGGCGAGGGCAAGTCGATCGACAATCCGTACCAGCGCATGGACGAAATCAACCGCATGTTCGCCGAGGACAAGCCGGCGCTGGCCAAGTACAACCTCAAGGATTGTGAACTGGTCACACGGATTTTCGCCAAGACCGAGTTGCTCACGTTCCTGCTGGAGCGGGCCAGCGTCACCGGGCTACCGGCCGATCGCATGGGCGGTTCGGTGGCGGCGTTCACCCATTTGTACATGCCGCTGATGCATCGCCAGGGGTTCGTTGCACCGAACCTCGGCAGCAAACCGCCGCAAGCCAGCCCCGGCGGTTTTGTCATGGATTCGCAGCCTGGGCTTTACGAATCGGTGCTGGTGCTCGACTACAAAAGCCTCTATCCATCGATCATCCGCACCTTTCTGATCGACCCCGTGGGCCTGATCGAAGGCCTCGCGCACCCGGATGACAGCGCGTCTGTGCCGGGTTTTCGCGGGGCGCGTTTTTCGCGCACCCGGCATTGCCTGCCATCGATCGTCGCGCGGGTCGCCGAAGGTCGGGAAACGGCCAAGCGCGAGCGCAACGCGCCGCTGTCCCAAGCGCTGAAAATCATCATGAACGCGTTTTACGGTGTGCTGGGTTCCAGCGGTTGTCGCTTCTTCGACACGCGCCTGGCGTCGTCCATCACCCTGCGCGGCCACGAGATCATGTTGCGCACCCGGCAACTGATCGAAGCCCAGGGCCACGCGGTGATCTACGGTGACACCGACTCGACCTTCGTCTGGCTGCGCCGCGCCCATGACCAGGAGGATGCCGCGCAAATCGGCCGCTCGCTGGTGGATCACGTCAACCAGTGGTGGCGCGAACATGTGCAGGAGGAATACGGCCTGCAGAGCGCGCTCGAACTGCAGTACGAAACCCACTACAAACGCTTTCTGATGCCAACCATCCGTGGCGCCGAGGAGGGCAGCAAGAAACGCTATGCCGGGCTTGTGACCCGCGCCGATGGCAGCGAGGAAATGGTCTACAAAGGTCTGGAAACCGTGCGCACCGACTGGTCGTTGCTGGCCCGGCAATTCCAGCAGGAGTTGTACTTGCGGATTTTCCAGCGCCAGCCGTATCGAGAGTATGTGCGCGACTACGTGCGCAAAACCCTGGCGGGCGAGTTCGATGATCGGCTGATTTACCGCAAACGCCTGCGCCGCACCCTCGACGATTATCAACGCAACGTGCCACCCCACGTACGCGCGGCGCGTATCGCCGATGACTACAACGACCGCCAGGGCCGCCCTCGGCAATACCAGAATGGCGGCTGGATCAGTTACGTGATCACCGTGGCCGGCCCCGAGCCGCTGGAGATCCGCAGCGCGCCCATCGATTACGACCATTACATCAGCCGGCAGCTGCAACCGGTGGCGGACGCGATATTGCCGTTTGTCGACGACGATTTCTCAACGCTGATTGGTGGGCAACTGGGGCTTTTTTGAGTCCATCAACTCCAGGGTCCAGGCGTCGAGAATGCCGTGGAAATACTGATTCAGCGCTTGATGAAAGACGCTGTCGGCGGCCGCGACCTGGGCAAACAGGGTCATGGATGAATGAAATTTCAGGTCGTCGGGATGACCGAATATCCCGGCCACCGAGCGCTGTGGGATGTTCAGCACTTCCAGGGTGCAGGTGCGTAACCGGGCGCCCAATAATGGATGCTGCAGATAGGCCTGGGCTTCTTCCCTGGAGCGGATGGCGAAATGTCGCGACATCTCGCTGCCGCCCAGCCCGGAAAACTGCGGAAAGATGAACCACATCCAGTGACTGCGTTTGTGACCGGCATTCAATTCGGCCTGGACGCGGTCAAACACCGGGTCCTGTGCCTGGATGAAACGTTGCAGATTAAAGGCGTCCAGCGGATCGGTACTTCTCATGCCGATGTCCTCTGACACTCCGCGATGGCTCAGACCATGGCCAGCCGCTGCTTGTGTTGTGGCGCACGAAACGCTTGGTCCAGCGCCTCCAGATCTCCGGCTTCAAGCTGCAACAGTGCCGCTTGGGCGTTGAGTCGCACATGCTCGGGGCGGACCGCCTTGGGGATGGCGATCACGCTGTCCTGACGCAGAATCCATGCCAGCGCCACTTGGGCCGGTGTCACATCGTGACGGGCGGCTACTTGCTTGAGCAGCGCATTGGCCAGCATTTTTCCGCCCTGGCCAATCGGGCAGTAAGCCATGGTGGGCAGCCGTTGCTGCTGGCTCCAGGGCAACACATCAAACTCTATACCGCGTTGCTCCAGGTTGTAGAGAACCTGACTGGTGGCGATGGCGTCGCCCACCACTTCTTCGGCGCCACCTTCGGCGTACATTTGCGCCGTGTCGATCAGGGTCATGCCCATCTCGATGCCCAGGCGCAACGCAGCGACTTCCTGTGCCGGTGATCGATTGGTGTCGGCCGACACTGCACTTTTTCCAAATGACCGGCTCTATCCTTGGTTGCCTGCGGCGATCCCCACCGCTGGCCCATGCCCAAGTTCAAGCATTTATGGCCCAAGCGTTACCTTTCATGACCGCGCTATTCACAAAGAATTGCTGGCTGTTGGTCGGCCTGTCGATGTGCCTCTTCACCGGTTGCAGTCAGCAGCAAGGCAGCGACATTTTTACCCAGATGCGCGAAGGCCGGCCCCAGGAGTTTCTGCAAACCAGTGTTGACCGCATGGCGACCCTGGCGATGCGCGACAACCTCGACAGCCTTTACGTGTTGATGAGCAAGCTGTACCTGCGCAATCCCGAAGAACTCAAAAAATCCGGTTTCCTCGACGCCCGCACCGCCAGCAAGCAAGTGCGCATGGCCATCGAACAGCAAGAGCCGTTGCCCACCCTCGGCGGCAAGAAGGACCTGGCGGCCCTGCGGTTTGCCATGAGCCCGGAGTTTCTCGGGGACCGGGTCGGGGCGTTCATTTACGCCATCGGCAGCATGCTCGTCACCGCTCACGGCAATCGCCTGGAGTTCTATATGACGGACGCGATCAACCCGGTGTTCGTCAGCAACGCCGCACGCAACATCGAGATCGCCACCTGGATTCTGAGCCAGCGACAAAACAAGGAGGGCCAGCCGTTGCTGTTCTCCAACGAGATTTCCGAGGAGGGCAGCAACCTGAGCTTTGCCGTCGAGTTCGGCAAGATCGTCGCCCGACTGGACTTGCTGACGCAGATGCTCGACGAGCGCTACCGGCGTATCGGGCTGAATTATGCCCAGAGCCTGCTGTTTCTGAATTTCCTGCCGGTGCAGTAAATTCTTGTAGGAGGTTCGGGAATAAAGATAGATCGCATCGATATAACTGGTTATAAGAAATCTCGCTATGCTGCGGGCCGGATTTCCCTGCGATCTTTGTGGACGTATCAATGGATTTACTGAACATCGGGTTGGTCATTGCAGGGTTGGTGGTGGGTTTTATCGTCGGCATGACAGGTGTGGGTGGCGGGTCGCTGATGACCCCGATCCTGCTGTGGTTCGGCATCAATCCGGCCACGGCCGTCGGTACCGATCTGCTTTACGCGGCCATCACCAAATCCAGTGGTGTGCTGGTTCACCGAAAGAACAACAACATCGATTGGGCGATCACCGGTTGGCTGACCCTGGGCAGCGTGCCGGCGGTGCTGCTGACGTTGTGGTTCCTCAGCACGTTGCACGAAAGTCCCGACGCGATGAACGCCATCATCAAACAAGCCCTGGGCTTTGTGCTGTTTGCCACGGCGCTGGCAATCCTGTTCAAGAAGCGCTTGCTGGATTTCGCCCACAAGCGCGCCGGTGGCAACTACAACCCCACTGGCCCGCGCCTGAATGTCATGACCGTCATTACCGGTCTGATTCTTGGCACCATGGTTGCGCTGACGTCCATCGGCGCCGGCGCCTTGGGCACCGTGGCACTGTTCATTCTTTATCCGTTGTTGCCGACTCGCCGTTTGGTGGGGACAGAAATTGCCCACGCCGTTCCGCTGACGCTGGTCGCCGGTCTCGGTCACGCGAGCATGGGTAACATGGATTGGCAGGTGCTGGGTTACTTGCTGGTCGGTTCGTTGCCGGGGATTTATCTGGGCAGCCACCTGACCGGGCGGATCTCCGATGAACTGCTGCGCCCTTGCCTGGCAACCATGCTGATGCTGATCGGCTACAAACTGGCGTTCTGATTCGACCCCCTCCTTTTGGCGGGTGAATATTTCCAGCAGATGCCCGACATGGGTATCGAAATTCACCCGTCGTCCTGTCGCACAATCCTTGATCTTCCTTCGCATTGGTTCACGCCCAAGATTGCCCCGAGCTGTTGCGCAATGACCGCGCTGACCTAAGCTTGGGGCAAGGCAGAGCACATTTGCCGAGCGTCACCGGAACGAACGCCGCGATGCGCAATCATTAGAGCGTGGATATCAAAAGGAGAGGCGCATGCTCATCAGGTCACTGACCCTGGCTACCCTGCTGGCAATCGCCGGCCCCCTGTTCGCCGCCGATGGCGACTCACCGCTGGACATGGACAAGGGCCGGTCCCGTCCGCTGATTGTTATCGCCCCAAGCACTGTTGACCCTATGTGGGTCAGCCTGAAACAGTCACTGGACGAGCCGGCCAATCGCAAGGGTTTCACCGACCGCAACATGGTGCTGTACACCGTGCTCAACCTGATGGGACAGCGCGAAGGCAAGGACCTGGGGCCACAGGACACGGCAGCGTTGATCCGCTCGCTCAAACTGGGGGCCGGGTCCAAGAGCAAGGTGATTCTGGTCGGCAAGGATGGCGAAAAGAAGTTCGAACAGTCAGAGAACATCAAGCTGGAAGATATTTTCAGCGCCGTCGACCAACTACCCGCGGCCGAGAAAGAAACCCCACCGCCAACAGTGGCCACTCCAGCGCCAGAAGCGCCCGCGGCTAAAGGCGCCAAGAACACCAAGCAGGCTAAATCGACCAAACCCGTCAAACCGCCTGAAATGCCGGATGATTGATCCGGCGCGAAATCCTTGTAACAGCAGGTGGCGAGGGGGCTTGCCCCCGTTGGGCTGCGAAGCGGCCCCGCTTCAGATACACCGGCAGCTCTGCCCGGCGCTCCGATAGGCTCTCTCCAAAGCATCTGCATCAGTCCGTAAAGCTACCCGTTGTAGCGATACCCCACCGTCACCGCCCAGGGCTGTTCGATGTCACTGCCCTTGGTGTATCCACCCTCGGCGTAGAAATGATGATTCTGCTTCGCCGCCACGCTCAAACCACCACCGATCTCGGCCCATTTGTCGCAACGCCGCCCGGAGCGAGCTCGCACCTACAAGGCGCTCAGTACCTGATGGGCAATTTTGACCCGCTCTGCAATCGGGAAATTCTTGTTCGCCAGAATCACAATGCCGATGTCCTTCGACGGTACAAATGCGACGTAGGCGCCGAAACCACCGGTCGATCCGGTCTTGTTGATCAGTACGCTGCTCGGCTGTGGTTGTGGCGGGTTCAGCCATTGGACTTTGTGCGCTTGCATGGCCATGGGTTTCGAGTTGCCTTCGAGCAGGCGGTCCAGCGAAACCGGATAGGCATACAACTCCCAACCCAATCCCTGAGTCATGTCGCCGACGGTGTAGTAGCCGGTGTGGGTCAAGGCGATGGCCTGTTGCAACGGTTTTGCCAGACTGGCCGGCTTCATGTTCGCTTGAACATACATCAACAGGTCCGCCGCGCTGGTTTTCACTCCGTAGGCTTCGGAATCGAGTGCGCCGGGGCCGACTCGCACCGGTTTGTCGTCCTTGTTGTAGCCCTGGGCGTAGAGGCTCATCTGGTCCTGTGGCACGTTCACATAGGTGTGCTTCAAACCGAGTTTCGGCAGCAGGGTTTTCTCCATCGCATCATCAAACGGCTTCCCGATGCTATGCGCGGCGAGGTAGCCGAACAGGCCCAGGCTGGGGTTTGAATACAAGCGATGGGTGCCGGCAGGGTAGAGCGGTTTCCACTGCTGGTAGTAACCGAGCATGGTGTCGGCGGAGTCGGCCTCAGGCGGAAATTGCAGGGGCAGGCCCCCGGCACTGTAAGTGCCTAATTGCAGCACGCTGATGCGGTCGAACGCGCTGCCGCGCAGGGCTGGCCAAACCTGGCTGGCCTTGTCCGATAACGACAGTTTGCCGGTGGCCTGGGCATAGGCGGCGAGGGTGGCGGTGAAGGTTTTGCTGACGGAGCCGATCTCGAACAGGGTGTTTTCCGAGACCGGTTTTCCGGTTTCTGTCGAGGCTACGCCATAGTTGAAATACTGCGGTTTGCCGTTGACGGTCACCGCCACGGCCATGCCGGCAATGTTCTGGGCTTGCATCACCGGTTGAACAGCGGCGTTCACGGCTGTCTCGATTGGATCTGCGGCGATGCAGGGGCCAGTAGCAAGCATGGCCATGCAGGCCGCAAGTGTTTTCAGCTTGTTCATGTGGATGAGGTCCGCCATTGATTCAGTGCGCGCCATTTTAGGCGGTTGAATGCAATGGCGGACGGTTTTTCATGCGCGGCCGGGAGTGGGTTTCAAAACCGGCATTCAGCGCACCAGGCACGGCTTCTTGTTATCGAACGTCCAGCCCGGAATCAAAAACTGCATCGCCACGCTGTCGTCCCGCGCACCCAGGCCCATGCCTTTATAGAGTTCATGGGCCTTGGCCACTTGATCCATGTCCAGCTCAACGCCCAGCCCCGCTTTCTGCGGCACCTGCACGCAGCCATCGACAATTTGCAGCGGCGCCTTGGTCAGGCGCTGACCGTCTTGCCAGATCCAGTGAGTGTCGATGGCGGTGATTTCGCCCGGCGCAGCGGCCGCAACGTGGGTGAACATCGCCAGGGAAATGTCGAAGTGATTGTTGGAGTGCGAGCCCCAGGTCAGGCCCCATTCGTGGCACATCTGCGCCACGCGCACCGAGCCCTGCATGGTCCAGAAGTGTGGATCGGCCAACGGGATGTCGACCGACTGCAACTGGATCGCATGACCCATTTCACGCCAGTCGGTGGCGATCATGTTGGTCGCGGTTTTCAGGCCCGTGGCGCGACGGAATTCGGCCATGACTTCGCGCCCCGAATAACCGTTCTCCGCACCGCATGGGTCCTCGGCGTACGCCAGAACGTCGTGTTGGTCACGGCACAGGCGAATCGCTTCCTTCAGTGACCACGCGCCATTCGGGTCGAGGGTAATGCGCGCATCGGGGAAGCGTTCGGCGAGGGCGGTGACCGCTTCGATTTCGGCATCGCCGGCGAGCACACCGCCCTTGAGCTTGAAGTCCTTGAAGCCATATTTCGCGTGGGCCGCGACCGCCAGACGGACAACACCTTCGGCGGTCATGGCTTTCTCGTGACGCACGCGGAACCAGTCGTTGTCGGCGTCCGGTTCGCTGCGATAGGCGAGGTCGGTTTCGTTGCGATCACCGACGTAGAACAGGTAGCCGAGCATCTTCACTTCATCGCGCTGTTGACCTTCGCCGAGCAGGGCGGCGACCGGCACATCCAGATGCTGGCCGAGCAAATCGAGCAGGGCGGCTTCAAGGCCGGTAACAGCATGAATGGTGATGCGCAGGTCGAAGGTCTGTAAACCGCGACCACCGGCATCGCGGTCGGCGAAGGTCTGGCGCACCTGATTGAGAATTTTCTGGTAGGTGCCGATCGGGCTGCCGACCACCAGGCTGCGTGCGTCTTCCAGGGTTTGGCGAATGCGCTCGCCGCCCGGTACTTCGCCGACGCCGGTGTGGCCGGCGTTGTCCTTGAGAATGACGATGTTGCGGGTGAAAAACGGGCCGTGTGCGCCGCTCAGGTTAAGCAGCATTCCGTCGTGGCCGGCCACCGGAACAATCTGCATGCTGGTGATGATCGGGGCCTTGGCGATTTCTTGTACGGTCATTTGTTTATCCTTTCAGGCGTGACGTGGCGCAGTTTTGGCCGATTCGACGGCAGGCGCGGATTTGGGTTTGTTGCGGGCGGCGAAGACGATGATCGACGTTGCGGCCAGGCCGTAGAGCCCGCCCTGAATCGAACCGGTGCGTTCTTCCAGCAGGCCGAACGTGGTCGGCGCGACAAAACCGCCCAGGTTGCCCACCGAGTTGATCAGCGCGATGACGCCCGCAGCGATGCGCGCATCCAGATAGGCCTGGGGAATTGGCCAGAACAGCGACGATGCCGATTTGAAACCCAGCGCCGCAAAGCAGATCGCCACGAAAGCGAAGACTGGCCCACCGGTGGTGGACATGAACATCCCGGCCGCTGCAATCAACAGCGCCGCGGCAACCCAGGCTTGCTGGTGCTTCCATTTGCCCGACAGCGTGGCGAAGGCGTACATGCCGATGATCGACAGCAACCACGGAATCGAGTTGAACATCCCGACCTGGAAGTCGCTGAGGTCGCCCATCTTCTTGATGATGCTCGGCAGCCAGAACGTCGCGGCGTAGATGGTCAATTGGATGAAGAAGTAGATCACGCAGAACAGGATGATCTGCCGGTCCTTGAGCAGCTTGCCCAGCGACGGTTTGATCGGAGTCGCGGCTTCGCGGGCCAGTTGTTCGTCGTCGATGGCTTTGACCAAGGCGTCCTGTTCGGCGCGGGTCAGCCATTTGGCATCGTGGGGTTTGGAGTCCAGCCAGAACCAGACAAAGGCGCACAACCCGACCGAGAACATGCCCTCGATGAAGTACATCCATTGCCAGCCGTGCATGCCCAGGCCGCTGATTTGCAGAAGCAACCCGGACAACGGGCCGGAGATCAGCGAGGCAATCGCCGAGCCACTGAGGAATATCGCGATCGCCTTGCCGCGCTCCACGCCGGGCAACCAGCGAGTGAAGTAATAAATCACCCCGGGGAAGAAACCGGCTTCAGCCACGCCCAGCAGAAATCGCAGGATGTAGAAGTGGGTTTCGTTCTGGATAAAGGCCATGCCCGCAGCGACAAGGCCCCAGGTCAGCATGATGCGGGTCAGCCAGATACGTGCGCCGACTTTTTGCAGAAGGATGTTGGAGGGCACTTCGAACAGCGCGTACCCGATGAAGAACAGACCGGCACCGAGGCCGTAGGCGGCAGCACCGATGCCCAGGTCGTGTTCCATGTGGGCGCGGACGAAGCCGATGTTCACCCGGTCAATGTAATTGACGATGAACATGATGACGAACAGCGGCAAGACGTGACGTTTGACCTTGGCGATGGCGGACTTCAGCACCGAATTGGCGTTGTCGTTCATCCCGGAGATGGATGTATTCACTGCGTTTTCTCCCACTCGTTATTGTTATGCGGGGCGTGACGGATGCTGCGTTGTTGATAGACATCATACAACTAGGTTTTTTTGCTGTGCAAGCGTCTTTTCTCAATAAAATAGCGCTGATCGTGAAGTTTGTGAGGCTCATTTTGGTCTGTGGCAATCTGATTTCAGGCGGTATTAATGCTGTTTGTTGAGTGTTGTCATACAAGCTGAGTGATGTTTTTCCAGAATTCCCATCCGGTGTGGTGCTACGATTCGGTAGCCCCGTTTTCCGGATATCCTCATGCAAGAAGATTTCGACGTGCCTGCCCGCAAGCGCACCCACAACCTGGCCCATGATCTGGTCGAGAAGCTGACCCAGAGCATCCTGCTTGGCCAGATGTCCCCCGGCGACAAGCTGCCGTCGGAGAACACCATCGTTCAGGAACACGGCGTCAGCCGTACGGTGGTGCGCGAAGCCATCTCAAAGTTGCAGGCGTCGGGGCTGGTGGAAACGCGGCACGGTATCGGCACGTTCGTGATCGAGCGTGCGCCGGAGCAGGGCTTACGGCTGAACGTCGATACCGCGCTGGGGGTGCGCAGTATTCTGGAGTTGCGCATGGGCCTGGAAACCCAGGCGGCGGCGCTGGCAGCAACGCGTCGCACCGATCAACAGTTGGCGCAAATGCGCGAAGCCCTCGACGACTATCAACGCCTGTTGGCCAACAATGACAGCTGTGTCGAGGCGGATCGGCGTTTTCATCTGTTGATCGCCGAAGCGACCGGCAATGTCTGCTTTACCGAAATCATGCAGCACCTGGGCAGCGCCATGATCCCGCGAACCCGGGTTAACGCCGCCGAGCGCGGCGCGGTGGATTTGAGCAAGCTTGGGGAACTGGCCAACCTTGAGCACGAGGCGATTCTCAACGCCATCAAACGCCAGGACCCGGACGCGGCGCGGGCGGCGATGTGGCTGCACCTGAGCAACAGCCGCGACCGGTTTTCGCCGAGCTGAGTCTGGCTGTTTTCAATGAGACGGAGTCATCGTTCATCGCGAGCTTGCGCGCGATGGCGTCGCACCTGAAAACGAAAAATCCGAATCAAGCTTCGGCCGCTTGAACCACCACCACCCGCCGCTCCAGATTCAACGCCAGCACACTCGCCAACACCACCAGCGCACCGACCACAATCATCAGCGTCGGCCGCTCGCCCAGGGCAAACGACGCAATGACCATCGCCGTCGGCGGGGTCAGATAGAGCGTCATGGTCGCCCGGCTCAGGTCGACATGCGCCAGCACGTACGCCCAGGCCAGGTACGCCAGCGCACTCGGAAAAATCCCCAGGGCAAACACCGCGAACTGCACGCGCAACGGCGCATTCACCACCTGATCCGCCAGCCCCGGCAGGAAAAACAGCAGCAACGCGGTCCCTGACCAGACCGTGTAGCAGACCAGCGTCAGTCCGTCATAACGCCCGGTGTGATGTTTTTGCAGGGCAAAGTACAGACTCCAGGACACCGCCGCCAACAGGATCAACAAACCGTGGGCATCGAGGCTGCCCAACCCGTGATCACCCGCCACCACAATCACCGCGCCGATCAGCCCGAGCAAGACACAACCCCAGCGCCACAGGCTCACCCGGTCCTTGAATACGAACCGCGCAATCAGGGTGCTGAACAACGGAGTTGTCTGCGCCAAGACACTCGACGCGCCGGCGCTGACCCCTTGTTGCCCGAAGTTGATCGCTACGTGATGCAGGCTCACCGCGAAGAACCCCAGCCCGAACAGCAGCGGCAAATCGCGAAGGGCCGGCAGGCGGATGCCTCTGAACATCGCGACCACGGCCATGAACCCTGACGCAATCAGAAAGCGCAGCAGCGCCAGATGTCCGGGGTCGTAGGCTTGCAAACCGATATGAATACCGGTTGGGGAATACCCCCAGCAAGCCACGACAAACGCCATGGCCAGAATGATTTTCAGAGGGGAAACGTGGGCGGATATGAGCGGCGTCATGGTCGTGCACCTGTGGGCGGATGCGGCCAGTATCAGAAGGCTCTTGGTTCACCACAACTGACTTATACTGCGCTAAACGTTCACTTTGGGTGATGTATGGAGTTGGCGCAGATTCGCATGTTCAAGACCGTGGCCGAGGAGGGCAGCATCACGCGTGCCGCCGAGTTGCTGCATTGCGTGCCGTCGAACATCACGGCGCGGATCAAGTCGCTGGAAGCGGAGTTGGGTGTCGCACTGTTCCTGCGTGAGGGACGTGGACTGCGCATCAGTCCGTCGGGGCAAACCTTCCTGGCCTACGCTTCGAAAATTCTGGCGCTGGCCGCCGAAGCCAAGCGCGCCGTGGACCCTTCGGCGGAGCCGTCCGGCCCGTTGCGCATCGGCGCTATCGAGTCTTCGGCCACTGGTCGTTTGCCGCGGTTGCTGGCCAAGTTTCACAAGCGCTATCCGGCGGTGGCGCTGGAGTTGACCACCGGCAGTTGGGGCCAGTTGCTCGATGACACGCTGAGCCATCGGCTGGATGGCGCGATTGTCGCCGTGGATGTCGAGCGCTCGCACCTCAAGCGCACGCCGATGTACCGCGAAGACCTTCTGCTGATTGCCTCGACGTCGCTGGGGCCGGTGCGCGACATGACGGATTTGCAGGACAAAACCGTGTTCATGTGGCCCCAGGGCTGTCCGTATCGGGCCGCGCTGGAACATTGGCTGTTGCGGCAAGGACTGGCGTTGCCGATTGTCAGCCTGGCCAGTTATGGCGCGATCGTCGGTTGCGTCAGTGCCGGTGCCGGGGTGGCGCTGGTGCCGAAAGGGATTTTCGATCAGTACGCCAAGGGCGCCGGTTGCGTGGGCTATGAGTTTTCCGAACTGACCGCCATCGAAAACCTGTTCTATTGGCACGAAAACGCCGGGGTGCACCCGGCGCGAGAGGCGTTTGTGGCGATGCTCCGCGAAGAGTTTGCCTGACGCAGAACCTGTAGGCGCTGGCTTGCCAGCGATAGCGATCGCCCCGTCACTACAATGTCGACTGGCAGGCCGCAATCGCTGGCAAGCCAGCTCCAGGGGAATTATGTTGCGTGGATATCGCGCATCAACAAGCCGAAGCTCAGATCCACCGCATCCGGTATCGGCAGGTAAACCGTGTGCCCATCACCCGGCGCCACTTCGATGGGCTCGCCTTTGCTGTTCTGCAATTGATGCAGATCGAAGTGGAAATTGCCTTTGGGTGTCATCAGTTCCATGTGATCGCCCAGGGCGAAGCGGTTCTTCACCTTCACCTCCGCCAACCGCTCGCGCCGCTCGCCGGTCAGTTCGCCGACAAATTGCTGCCGCTCCGACACCGAGCTGCCGTTCTGGTAGTTCTGGTATTCGTCATGCACATGGCGGCGCAGAAAGCCTTCGGTGTAGCCGCGTTGGGCGAGCGATTCCAGATCAGTCATCAGGCTGCGGTCGAACTCGAGACCGGCCACCGCGTCGTCGATTGCCCGGCGATACACCTGCGTGGTTCGCGCGCAATAAAAATGCGATTTGGTCCGGCCTTCGATTTTCAGCGAATGCACGCCCATCTGCGTCAAACGCTCGACATGCTGTACAGCGCGCAGGTCCTTGGCGTTCATGATGTACGTGCCGTGCTCGTCTTCGAACGCCGGCATCAGCTCGTCGGGGCGATTGGCCTCCTGCAGCAGGAACAGCTGCTCGGTGGGAGCGCCGATGCCCAGTGTCGGTTCCGGTTCGAAGTGTTGAACGATGTCCCCGACCAGGTTTTCCATGGCCGGTTGCGCCGCATATTTCCAGCGACAGGCATTGGTGCAACTGCCCTGGTTGGCATCGCGCTTGTTCATGTAGCCCGACAACAGGCAACGACCCGAATAGGCCATGCACAATGCGCCGTGGACGAACACTTCCAGCTCCATGGCCGGGACTTGCTGGCGAATCTCGGCGATCTCCTCCAGGGAGAGCTCCCGCGACAGGATGATCCGGCTCAAACCCTGTAACTGCCAGAACTCGACACTGGCCCAGTTCACCGTGTTGGCTTGAACCGACAGATGAATCGGCATCTGCGGGTAGTGCCGGCGCACCAGCATGATCAGGCCGGGGTCGGACATGATCAACGCGTCCGGCGCCATGGCAATGATGGGGGCCAGGTCCTTGAGGAACGTTTTGAGTTTGGCGTTGTGCGGCGCGATGTTCACCACGACGTAGAAACGCTTGCCCTGGGCCTGGGCCTCGTGAATGCCGAGGGCCAGGTTGGCGTGATCGAATTCGTTGTTGCGCACCCGCAGGCTGTAGCGCGGCTGGCCGGCGTACACCGCATCGGCGCCGTAGGCGAAGGCGTAACGCATGTTTTTCAGGGTGCCGGCGGGGGCAAGCAGTTCCGGAGCAATGAGGTTCATGGTGAGTCGATCGCAAAAGCCGCGCAGGGTAAACGTCTTGGGCCTGGGGTTTATTGATCTGGATCTATGCTTTCTTCACCAACGGAGGGCACTCGTGCGCGCTGCGGTGGCCTAAGCATCAGGACGTACCTTTTACGTCCGGCGCACTGGCATGGATCGGACATGAACGAAGAATCGCTCAGAGACAAATCGTTGGCCATCTTGCTGTTTCTGGTGAGCATCGCGTTCATCTGGATACTGCTGCCGTTTTACGGCGCGGTGTTCTGGGCGGTGATCCTCGGGATCCTCTTTGCGCCCTTGCAGCACCAACTGCAATTGAAATTCGGCTGGCAGCGCAATCTCACGACGCTGCTCACATTGAGCATCTGTTTGCTGATTGCGATCCTGCCCGTGATTATCCTCGGTATTTTCCTGGTCCAGGAGGGTACCGAGCTTTACAAGCGCATTGAAAGCGGCGAGCTGGACATCGCCGGGTATGTGTTGCAGTTCAAGCACAGCCTGCCGCCTTATTTCCAGAATTTGCTCGACCGCTTCGACATGGGCGAGCTGAACGGGTTGCGCGAAAAAATCATCAAGAGCGCCATGTCCGGTAATGAGTTCGTCGCCACCCAGGCCTTCAGTTTTGGTCAGGGGACATTCGAATTCATCCTCAGTTTTTTTATCATGCTGTACATGCTGTTTTTCTTCCTGCGCGATGGTGCGGAGCTCGCACGCAAAGTGCGCATGGCCGTGCCGCTTGAGGAAAACCAAAAGCGCCGGTTGCAACTCAAGCTCAATCGCGTGGTGCGGGCCACAGTGAAGGGCAACCTGGTGGTGGCGATCACGCAGGGTGCATTGGGCGGTTTGATTTTCTGGTTTCTGGACATTCCCAGCGCATTGATCTGGGCGGTGTTGATGGCGTTTCTGTCGCTGTTGCCAGCGGTGGGGGCGGGGATTATCTGGGCGCCGGTCGCCGCGTTTTTCCTGCTCACCGGTGCGATCTGGCAAGGGGTGACGCTGGTATTGTTCGGCGTGTTTGTGATCGGCCTGGTGGATAACGTGTTGCGCCCGATCCTCGTGGGCAAGGACACCAAGATGCCGGACTACCTGATCCTGATCTCAACCATCGGCGGCCTGGCGATTTTTGGTTTGAACGGTTTCGTCATCGGCCCGTTGATTGCGGCCCTGTTCATGTCGAGCTGGGCCATTTTCATCGAAACCAAACCGCGGGTTCAGCTGCCTTAGGCGCTGATTTTTCCGGGCTGGCCGGTGCCGACCCGTTGCGACAGCACCTGGGCGTCGGGCAGCGAAGTGAGCGGGCCGCTGATGGGTTCGCCGTCCTGCATCAGGTACCAGCAGGCGAGCAGGCCCGATGCTCTGAGCGAGGCGGGAACGGCGCTGCCGATAACGGACATGATTTGAACCTGAGACATGCTGAGAACCTCCATCAATCTGTGGAGGTACCTTACGTTCGCGGGGCGGCAACGAAAAATCAACGCGTTTGATAGTGGACATTGATGCGACGGTGGGCAAACGACCGGCTGTCGCTCAGTCGACCACCTGATCGAGCAAATGGACCACTTCCTGCTCATTGAGCAGACCTTTACGCACCAGGCTCTGGGTCAGCAGCGAGAGAAACTTGGCGTTTCGGTGACCTTCCAGGTGCTTGAGCTCGGTCAGTACGTTGTACACCTTGCTGGAGGTGCACAGACCGACAATGCGGTGCGGGTTTTGCGTGGGCATGGCGTCGTCCTTGTTGTTGGTTTTGACAGACAAGCCCGAGCTTGCGGACCTGACATGACAGAAATATGACCGCTTGCTACCGCACGGCAGAAACAGTGACGAATCAGTCTTGCCAATTTGCGTCTACCGCGCATTCCTGAGAGCGACCTCGACGAGATTTATCCAGACCTTGTGGCGAGGGAGCTTGCTCCCTCGCCACAGGTTCAACGTTGCAATCAAGCGGTCAGCATTTTCTGATGTACCTGTTACCAGCGGCCGTATCCGCGATGCGGGCCATAGTAGTAGCCGCGTGGCGGGCCGTAATAACCACGAGGTGGGCCGTAGTAAACCGGGGCCGGTCGGTAATAGATGGGTTGTTGCACGTAGACCGGGGCCGGCTGGTAGTAAACCGGAGGCGGCGGTGCGTAATAAACCGGCGCGGGTTGGGCGTAGACCGGTTGCGGCGCGACATACACCGGTCGATTCGCGTTGATGAGGGCTGAACCGACGATGGCAGTACCGACAATTGCTCCGTATACCGCTGCGTCATTACCACCACCATGGGCTTGCGCCTGACCTGCGATCGCGAGTGCGCCGATCAGCAAGGCAACTGTGGGGATTTTACGGATCATGATAGTTCCTCGTTACTTCGCCCCGGCGCTTGTGTCTGCGATAGACATAAGGATTGTCGTGGGGATACCTCTAAGACAGCTTTTTTTTGCAAATCAGCACAGCCGTTGGGTAAATATTGTGTAAGGTCTGTACCGGTTTGCAGACGGTCGAGAGAGGCCGCAAACAGCTGCATAAACATGATCGATCAGAACCGATGGGCTGGCTAATCCCGTCCATCCGAAAGTGCGTTTGAAGGAGATTTCCATGCAGATGAACCCCAACAAAGACACCCAGTTGTGCATGTCGCTTTCAGGGCGGCCTGGGAACTTTGGCTTGAGATTTCACAATCATCTGTATGAGCAACTGGGCCTGAATTTTTACTACAAGGCCTTTGCCAGCCAGGACCTGCCGGGTGCAGTCGCTGGCATTCGAGCGCTACGGATCCGTGGGTGCGGCGTGTCGATGCCTTTCAAGGAAGATTGCATTGCCCTGGTCGATGAGCTGGATGCATCGGCGGCCGCCATTCAATCGATCAACACAATCGTCAACACCGACGGTCATCTCAAGGCCTACAACACCGACTACATCGCCATCGCTCAATTGCTCCAGACCCACGAAGTGCCCAAGGACTCGACCTTCGTCCTGCGTGGCAGCGGCGGCATGGCCAAAGCGGTGGCCAGTGCCCTGCGTGACGGCGGCTACACCCATGGTCTGATCGTGGCCCGCAACGAGCGCGCAGGGCAGGCATTGGCGCAATCGTTGGGATATGAATGGCAAGCGGAGCTGGGAGAGCGGCGCCCGCAGATGCTGATCAATGTCACACCGATCGGCATGACCGGTGGCCCTGAGGCTGATCAACTGGCGTTTGAGCCGGATGCCATCACGCAGGCTGAAACGGTTTTCGACGTGGTGGCTATTCCCTCGGAGACACCGCTGATCGTGCGCGGTCGTGCCGAAGGCAAACGGGTGATCACCGGGCTCGAAGTCATCGCCATCCAGGCGCTGGAGCAGTTTGTGTTGTACACCGGCGTGCGGCCGACTGAGGGGCAGTTTCGCAAAGCGGTGGAATTTGCCCGGAGTTGAACCGGTATTGACTGTACGGACGCCATCGCGAGCAAGTTTGCTCCTACAGGTGTGCACCGCAAGCCTGCTCGAGATGGCGGCGGTGCATCCAGCATTAAAGTGACTGAAAGCTCACTCTATTCCAGTCGCTCCAACCGCTCTTCCAGCGCCGCAATCCGTGCTTCCAGCTCTTCGATCCGTTCAATTGAAACGCCGCTGCCCGAACTGCGCTCCGACGGGTTCTGTCGGGCCGAGAGAATCGCTTCGATATCTGCCGGATCACCCAATGCGTGGGTATAACGATCTTCACGCTGGCCAGCCTGGCGCGGGATCAATACCGCCAGACCTCGCGCAATCAAACGCTCTAGCTGATGCACCACTTGTTCGGTGTCTTCAAACTCATGCATGCGACCACTGCGGGTCAGCAGTTCGTTGACCGTCTGCGGGCCGCGCAGGAACATCAAACCCGTCAGAATCACCTGCGCCGGCACCAGCTCCAGCGCCTTGTCCACCTTGTGCTCCCAGCGGTCGGCGCGGCTGCCCATCACCAGCTTGGCGAAACCACGTCCCTCAAGGGCGCGCAGGCTCTGCCCGACCTGGCCGGGGGTGAGGTTCATCACCGGCTCGCGGCTGGTCTTCTGGTTGCAGGCGGTTACCAGGGCGTTGAGCGTCAGCGGATAGGTTTCCGGGCTGGTGGCCTGTTTTTCGATCAACGAACCCAGAATGCGGATTTCCGTGCTGCTGAGCCGTGGCTCGTCGAAGGTTTGCTCTTGATCAGTGCTCATCGCGCTTTCCCTATGCCGTCGAAGCAGCCTAGCCTAATCCTTGCAGGATAAAAGACAAGCCGCAGGCCGGTCCGGGATGGCTATAATCGGCCCACGTTTCCTCCCGTCACCACACGAGACCTGCCATGACCATTTCCCTGTACGACGCTTCGGTGCCTGTTTTCCAGCAAATGCTCAACGCCCTGAGCGATGTGCTGAAGAAAGCCGAAGCCCACGCCACCGCCAAGAACATCGACCCGAACGCCTTCCTGCAAGCGCGCCTGTTCCCGGACATGTTCCCGCTGGTACGTCAGGTGCAGATCGCCGTTGACTTCAGCAAAGGCGTATCCGCGCGTCTGGCCGAAATCGAACTGCCGAAGTACGACGACACCGAAACCACCTTCGCCGAGCTGCAAGCGTTGATCGCCAAGGTCCTTGCCTTCATCGGCGAGATCAAGCCAGAGCAGATCAATGGCAAGGAAGGCATCGAGATCGTCACCCGTCCAGGCACGCCTAAAGAGAAGCGCTTCTCCGGTCAGGCTTACCTGCTGACCTACGGCCTGCCGCAGTTCTTCTTCCACGTCACCACCACTTACGCACTGCTGCGCCACAACGGCGTGGAAGTGGGCAAGCGCGATTACATGGGCGCGTTCTAAACCGCCCAGCTACAAAAAAGCCCGCCAAGGTTTGCGCCTTGGCGGGCTTTTTTTGTGCTTTCTGTGGACGCCCGGCTCATTGGAGATGGCAGCCTCAAGCCGTTCCTTTGTAGGAGCCAGGCTTGCCGGCGATGGCGGTCTTAAGTGCGCCATCGCCGGCAAACCGGGCTCCTACAGGATTTGTGTCAGGCCAGACGTTCGGCTTTCTGCTCTTCACCCAGGCAAGCCGCCGCGGTGAACAACACATCGGTGGACGAGTTCAGCGCGGTTTCCGCCGAGTCCTGCAACACACCAATGATGAAACCGACCGCCACCACCTGCATGGCGATTTCGCTCGGGATGCCGAACAGGCTGCACGCCAGCGGAATCAGCAGCAGCGAACCGCCTGCCACACCCGAGGCGCCACAGGCGCAGATTGCGGCAACGACGCTGAGCAGAATGGCCGTTGGAATGTCCACGGCGATCCCCAGCGTGTGCACGGCGGCGAGGGTCAGCACGGTGATGGTGATCGCGGCGCCAGCCATGTTGATGGTCGCGCCCAATGGGATCGACACCGAGTAAGTGTCTTCGTGCAGGCCCAGACGCTTGCTCAATTCCAGGTTGACCGGAATGTTCGCCGCCGAACTGCGGGTAAAGAACGCGGTGATGCCGCTCTCGCGCAGGCAGGTCAGCACCAGCGGGTACGGGTTGCGACGCAGTTTCCAGAACACGATCAGCGGGTTCATCACCAGTGCCACGAACAGCATGCAGCCCAGCAGCACGGCCAGCAGGTGAGCGTAACCGATCAACGCGCCGAAACCGGAGGTGGCCAGGGTCGAGGCCACCAGACCGAAAATACCCAGCGGGGCAAAGCTGATGACCAGGCGCACGATCACGGTCACGCCATTGGACAGGTCGCCCAGCACTTCGCGAGTGGTGTTGCCCGCGTGGCGAATGGCGATGCCCATGCCGATGGCCCAGGCGAGAATGCCGATGAAGTTGGCATTCATCAGCGCACTGACGGGGTTATCGACCACGCTCAGCAGCAGACTTTGCAGCACTTCACCGATACCACCCGGTGCCGTCACCGCGACGTCCTGAGTCGACAGCACCAGGCTCGACGGAAACATCATACTGGCCACCACCGCGACCACCGCGGCGGCGAAAGTGCCCAGCAGATAAAGGAACAGAATCGGCCGGATATGAGTTTCCTGGCCGTGCTTGTGGTTGGCGATGGAGGCCATGACCAGCACAAACACCAGAATCGGCGCGACCGCTTTCAGCGCGCAGACAAACACTTTGCCGATAAACGCAGTCGACTTCGCCGCTTCAGGCGCAATCAAGGCCAGGACAATACCGGCGATAAGGCCGATCACGATTTGCGTGACCAGGCTCAGGCGTTTCAGGCGGAGCAGTAGAGAAGGGGATGAAGCAGTCATAAAACGGCATCTCTGAATTTTTATAAGTGCGTGGTTTCACCGTGGTTGCAGCAACAAACGGGGCAGGCCGCAGGCGGGAAACCGAAAAGGAAACACTGGGTGTACGTTTTTCAGGGCGCGGACTTTATCACAGCGTAGGCAGGATCTTTCAGACCTGTGACGAACTGCCACCATGGCAATCAACGCGAAATGCAGGTTCGTGCAACCGCCTGTGGAAGCACTCTGTTAAGATTCGCCATCCTCATTTTCATCTCTGCCAGTGGGCCTTCGGGCTATCGCTGGTGTCGTCGTTTTTTCTGGAGTTCTGCATGCTGTTGCCGATTCTTCTGTTGTCCGCCGCCGGTTTTACGGTGCTGACCACGGAATTCATCATCGTTGGCCTGTTGCCGGCGATTGCCCGGGATCTGGACGTCAGCATCCCGCAAGCGGGTTTACTGGTGACCCTGTTCGCCTTCACCGTCGCCGCATTCGGGCCGTTCCTTACCGCGTATTTCTCCCGCTTCGAGCGGCGCAAGCTGTTCATTTCGGTGTTGATCCTGTTCGGTATGGCCAACGCGGTCGCGGCGCTGGCACCGAATATCTGGGTGATGGCGTTTGCCCGATTGGTCCCGGCGCTGGGGCTGCCAGTGTTCTGGGCCTTGGCCAGCGAGACGGCGGTGGACATCGTTGGGCCGGACTATGCCGGGCGCGCCGTTGCCAAGATCGGCTTCGGCATCGTCTGCGCCACGGTGTTCGGCATTCCGGTGGGCACGCTGATTTCGGATGCATTCGGCTGGCGCAGTGCGTTCGGCATTCTGGCGGTCATCGCTTTCGCCAAGGCGTTGCTGCTGTTTATCTATTTGCCGAAAACCAACTTGCACCAGCATCAGGCGAGCTTTCGCTCGCAATTCAGCATCCTGCGCAGCCCGCTGATACTCGGGCACATCTTGCTATCGGTCGTGGTGTTCAGCGGCATGTTCACCGCGTACACCTATCTGGCGGATATTCTTGAGCGGCTCGCCGGTTTCAATGGCACGGTGGTTGGCTGGTGCCTGATGGGCTTCGGTGCGGTCGGGCTGATCGGCAACTCGTTGGGCGGTCGCGCGGTGGATCGTCACCCGCTGGTGGCATCGATGATGTTCTGCGCGTTCATGATCGCCGGCCTGGTGGCGCTGGTGCCGAACATTCATTCGCCCGTCGGGCTGGCGGCGGCCATGGGCATCTGGGGCGTGACTCAGGCCGCGCTGTTCTTGGTCAGCCATGTGCGCTTGATGAAAGTCGCGCCGGAAGCGCCGGCATTCGCCGCGTCCTTGAACATTGCCGGGGCCAACTTCGGCATCGGCCTGGGCGCCATGATCGGCGGGCGGGTGATCGACAGCGTTGGCCTGCAAGGTCTTGGCTTCGCGGCGGCCGGTTTTATCCTCGCCTCGATCCTGCTGGCAATTGCGCTGATGTCGTTCAAAGCTCGCGAAGTCTGTGCCTGAAACGTCACAACTCGGTAAACAACTGGCGTCGGGCACCTTCGGTAATGGCGACGATGCCGGGGTGCTTGACCTTGCGTTCGACCGAAATGGCGTAGAACGACTCCGTCACCGCGTCGGTCTGGCCAATCACCGCCACGCCGCATTGGCGTTTCACTTCATCGGCAATCACGCTCGGGCCAATGAAAATCCCGCTGCCGGATTGGCCGAAGGCCTGCATCAAGGCGCTGTCGTCGAACTCACCGACAATCTGCGGCTGGATCTGCTGCTCGGCGAACCAACGCTGCAAACGGCTGCGCACCACGGTTTCCGGACCGGGGATCAACAACGGCGCACCGTGCAGGTTACGCGGGAAATCTTCGCCGTAACGGGCGGCGAGTTCCGGAGTGGCGAAAAAGCTGATCCCGCATTCCCCCAGCTTCTGGCTATAACCCTTGATGTCCAGGTGCGACGGCATCGGGCTGTCGGAAATCACCAGGTCCAGGCGCTGGATCGCCAGGTCGGCGAGCAGGCGCTCCAGTTTGTCTTCGCGGCAGGTGATACGCAGCGGCTCGCTCAGTTCCATGGTCGGTGCGATCAGGCGATAAACGATGGATTTGGGGACAACGTCGGCGACGCCAACGCGAAACAGGATTTGCTGTTCATTGGGTTGGGCGCGCAACATCAACTCCAGTTCGCCCCCCAGCTGAAACATTTGTTCGGCGTAGGGCAGGGTCTGCCGACCGGCCTCGGTGAGTTCCAGTTGCCGACCAACCCGGCGAAACAACTCGATGCCATAGGTCTGTTCCAGCAGTGAAATCTGCCCGCTGATCGTTTGCGGCGTGAGGTTCAGCTGTTCACAGGCGCGCACGATGCTGCCGGTTTTGGCCACCACCCAGAAGTAATGCAGTTGCCGATAGTTGAGCATGGCTGAGTTCCCCCTACATACAGCGATTGCTCGCTGGATTCGTAAAAACCGAAGTATAGCCGCTAAAAATACGAATTTTCCTGAAGTGTTTGTCCCCCTAGAATGCATCGCTATTAACGGGCCATCGTTTCGGCCTCGTTTGTTCTATCGAGGAAAACATCATGAAGGTTAAAGCCACGGCACTGCTGATTACGTCTTTACTGGTACTGGCCGGTTGCGACCAGGCCGAGAAAAGCGCTCAACAATTGATGGGCAAGGCTGCCGAAAGCGCCAAACAGGCGATTGACGATACCCACAAAGCCGCCGAGCAAGCGCTCAGCGATGCCACGGGCAGTTTGATCAGCAAGAAAGAATCAACGGAAAAAGATGCGGAAAAAACCGAATCTTCTTCCCAGGAAATCTAAACGTCTTACAACGAGTCAGGACTGACCCATGGAATACCTTTTACAACTTGCCGCCAGCCCCGCTGCCTGGGTCGCTTTGTCGACGCTGATCGTGATGGAAATCGTGCTTGGCATCGATAACCTGATCTTCATCTCGATCCTGACCAACAAACTGCCCCTGAAAAATCGGCAGAAGGCACGCCGTATCGGTATCGGCATGGCATTGATCCTGCGCCTGGGCTTGCTGAGCACCATCGCCTTCATCGTCCAGTTGACCGCGCCGGTGATCGAGATACTCGGCCATGCGCTCTCCTGGAAGGACATGATCCTGATTGCCGGTGGCCTGTTCCTGTTGTGGAAGGCAACCTCCGAGATCCATCACAGCATGGACCCGGCGCCAGAAGATCCGAAGTCGGCGACATCGACCGTGACCCTGGGTTTTGCTGCGGCGATCGGTCAGATCCTGATGCTGGACATGGTGTTCTCCATCGACAGCATTATTACCGCTGTCGGCATGACCGAGCATTTGCCGATCATGGTCATCGCAGTGGTGGTGTCGGTGCTGGTGATGTTGTTCGCGGCTGATCCGCTGGCCAAGTTCATCAACGACAACCCGACCGTGGTGATGTTGGCCCTGGGCTTCCTGATCATGATCGGTATGACGCTGATCGCCGAAGGCTTCGGGGCCCACGTACCGAAAGGTTACGTCTATGCGGCGATGGCATTCTCGGCGACAGTCGAGGTGCTGAACATACTGCGTCGCAACCGGCATCAGCGCTTGGCTGCTGAAGCCTGATCCTCGCTAAATGAAACGGCCGCCTGGACTCCAAGGGAGTACAGGCGGCCGTTTTTGTTTGTGTCCCGTTAAAAAATCGTCAGTGTGCGCTGGCGTGTGAAACCGGCGATTCTTCGTTTTTCGCCAGCGGCGCTGGCTGAACAGGGTGGTGATGGTGGCGGCGGGTAACTCGCAGAACCCCCCATAACATGGCGGCGGCGACGGCCAGCCAACCGGAAATCAACATCACGATGGTCATTGCCAGGCTCATCTGTGCCTCCTCTTTGCCCTGCTGCGGGCGCACTCGCTGTGCTTCTGCTCTTTAGAACACAGTCTAGCCGTTGCTGTATTTCAGGCTATTGACCAAAGGTCGGCTACCACCAACCAGTTCGCTCTATCCAATACACTCAACTACCGTTTAAGGCTATACCGACGCCGCGCCGCCCCCTATGATCGTCGGCCAAGCCGGGAATGGGATTGCCTGGCAACTGAATAAGAGAGTGATGATGGTGCGAGTGATTTCTCGAACGCTATCGGTGGCGCTGATCGTGGCCAGCCTGGCGGGTTGTGCGGGGAGCGTTGATCCGCAGGTCAAACGCCTGCCGGAGCGTGTCGAGCTCAGTGGTCGTTTCTACAAAGGCGTCGCGAACCAGAGTGGGCCGCAAGTGCTGGCGAGCATGTTGTCCCAGCAGGGGATCGTGATCACGCCGGGCCTGCTCGATAAGCCTTTGCATTTGCCGGGCGCAGAAGCGCAGCTGCAACAGAACATGCAAAACCTTGCCCGTGAATATGGAATGGTTGTTTATCCACTCGACAGTAATCTGCCCGCCTTGTTGACCCAGGTGGCGGCCGGTTATCCGGTGATGGTGCGCTTCACGGAAGGCTCTGTGATGTGGACCGAGCCTCGTTACGCGATTCTTTCCGGATACAATCGCCAGAAACAGACCGTCCTGCTGCGGGCCGGCATGAATCGAAACACGCGGATGAGCTTCAGCTCGTTCGAATCAGCGTTCAAGGACGCTGGCGGTTGGGCGGTCTTGATCCAGAGCCCGACGCAAATCCCGGCCCAGGTCGATCAACAGCGCTGGCTCAAGGCCGCGAACGACCTGGCCCAGGCCGGTCAGGAACAGGCAGCCGCCAAAGCTAAACAAGCCTTGGCCGGACAGTAACTCCGTTCGTCACCTGCCGGGCACCTGCGCCCGTTAACAACCTCTGATCTGTACAGGCCCGAATTGTTTCGGGCCATACGATCAGGAGGCGCCCATGGCTCATTCCACTACGCCCGAGGGCCCACACTCGTCTGAACAGTCTTCCGGGGATGAACTTGGTTTCGACCCCGACTCTCCGGATCTGGCTGATCCTCAAGTCGATCCCACAGGTCCGGCCAAAGCGCCGCGGGATATAAAACCGGGCGACAACTCCAAGGTTCCGGCGAAGCCCTACGATCCCCTTGGCGATCTGAAACCACGGACTTGATGGAGGTGTGTATGTCTACCGATTCGAGTTTCGATGACAAGCGTCCGGAAACGGTTCCTACCACTCCCGAGCAAGACCCTGACCCGGTGATGGACCCGAACAGCCCGTTACGCGATCCGCTGGTGCGGCCAACGGTGGTGCCGACTGAGCATCCAAAGGGATGGCGAGATCCGAGCACTGGCGACGGCATTCCGGATGATGACCAGATGCCGCTGCCTAATGATTAATCGCTAGAAAAAACTGTGGCGAGGGAGCCTGCTTCTGCTGGACAGCGTAGCTGTCCCATGGGGCCGCTTCGCAGCCCAGCGGGAGCAGGCTCCCTCACCACAGGTTCGTGTCGCGTTGTTACTTCGAGGCTTCAACCACGCCGCTCTGGCGTTGCTTGAGGTTTTTGTCCGATTTGTACTGCAACGCTACGGACGGCACCGTCGCGCTGTTGCCGGTTTCGACCCATTTGCGAATGCGCGTGGCATCGGCGAAGTGGGTGTACTTGCCGTATGCGTCAAGAATGACCAGCGCAACCGGGCGGTTAGCCATATGGGTCACCAGCACCAGGCAGTGACCAGCAGCGTTGGTAAAACCGGTCTTGGTCAGTTCGATGTTCCAGTTCGGCTTGTTGACCAGGTGATCGGTGTTGCGAAAACCCAGGCTGTAATTGGGTTTGCGGAACGACACGGTTTTTTGTTTGGTGGTGCTCAGCTCTGTCAGCAAGGGGTGCTTGTGCGCGGCGACCAATAGCTTGCTCAGGTCGCGCGCGGTGGACACGTTGCGCGGTGACAGGCCGGTCGGTTCGACAAAGTGCGTGCTGGTCATGCCCAGTGCCCTTGCCTTGGCGTTCATGGCGGCAATAAACGCTACGTAGCCGCCCGGATAGTGGTGGGCCAGGCTCGCGGCGGCACGGTTCTCCGAAGACATCAGCGCAATCAGCAACATTTCCCGGCGTGGCATCTCGCTGTTGAGCTTGACCCGGGAAAACACGCCCTTCATTTCCGGGGTGTCACTGATGTTGATGTTGATGTACTCGTCCATATTTTGGCGGGCTTCGACCACCACCAGACCGGTCATCAACTTGCTGACGGAAGCGATGGGTACCACCACGTCCGGGTTATTGGCATAGATGACTTTGTTGGTCTGTAAATCCACCAGCAAAGTGCTGCCGGACGCGAGCTTGAGTCGTGTGTTGTCCCGCGGCGCCGCGGTCGTTTCGCCAGCGCTGGCGATTGGCGTGATGAGAATCCCTGTAACGGCAAACAATAGGCTCAGGATAGAGAGGCGGATTTTCACGCTGGCAGACTCATAAGGTGTTGATAAGCCGTTTGTAACGGGCTATTTCTCAAAAGCGCGACATTCTGGAGTATGGCTGAATAACTGTCGATGGTTGTTCAACTAACAGGTGAAAGTCCTTGGAAACATGAAAAAAACGTCATTTTCCGGCGGATGGTCGATCTTTTTTTTCAGGCAAAAAAAACCCCGCGATGGGCGGGGTTCTCTTCATGCCAATCTGCAACTCAGCTGTGCAGTGTTTCAGCTGCGTACAGCGTGTTTTCCAGCAGGCAGGCGCGGGTCATCGGGCCAACGCCGCCCGGCACCGGCGTGATCCAGCCTGCGCGGGGCAGGGCGGTTTCGTAGATCACATCGCCCACCAGCTTGCCGTCTTCCTGACGGTTGATGCCGACGTCGATCACGATCGCGCCTTCCTTGATCCACTCACCCTTGACCAGGCCCGGTTTGCCGGCCGCGACCACGACCAGATCGGCGCGACCCACGTGGCCGGCCAGATCCTTGGTGAAGCGGTGGGTGACGGTCACGGTGCAACCGGCCAGCAACAGCTCCATCGCCATCGGACGACCAACAATGTTGGATGCGCCGACAACGACTGCATTCATCCCGTACAAATCGGCACCGGTGCTTTCCAGCAAGGTCATGATGCCTTTAGGGGTGCAAGGACGCAGCAGTGGAATGCGCTGGGCCAGGCGACCGACGTTATAAGGATGGAAGCCGTCGACGTCCTTGTCTGGACGAATGCGCTCCAGCAATTTGGAGGCGTCCAGATGCTCTGGGAGTGGAAGCTGAAGGAGAACGCCGTCGATCGCCGGGTCGTCGTTCAAACGATCGATCAGATCGGTCAGCGCTTCTTGAGTGGTTTCGGAAGGCAGGTCATAAGCTTGAGAAAGGAAGCCGACCTCTTCACAGTCTTTACGCTTGTGCGAGACATAAACCTGAGAGGCAGGATCGCTGCCGACCAGGATCACCGCGAGGCCCGGTGTGCGCAGGCCTTGCTGGCGACGCTCGGTGACGCGTAGGGCGATCTGCTGGCGCAGGCTGGCGGCGATCGATTTGCCGTCGATAAGTTGTGCAGTCATTGCGCGTGATTAACCATCGAGAGGGGAAAAAAAGAGAACGCATTCTCGCATGTCATGAGGTGAGGGCAAAGGCGCTTGGTCTGCAAATTCCTCTAACCCCTTTAATTAAATGAATTTTTTATAAAAAGGATTTGACGACCTCCGGGGCGCTCTATACTATTCGTCGCACTTGTCGGGCACAGCCTAGCACTGGTTGAGAAGGTCGAGCGGAATCACAGTTCTGCAAGACCGAAAAGCACTTAGTTTGTAGTCCTTCAAGGTTACAGCTAACAAGGCGCCCGTAGCTCAGCTGGATAGAGCATCCGCCTTCTAAGCGGATGGTCGCAGGTTCGAGTCCTGCCGGGTGCGCCATTAGGCAGCTTTGGCACAAGTAACGCGATATGGTGGGCGTAGCTCAGTTGGTAGAGCACGGGATTGTGACTCCCGTTGTCGTGGGTTCGATCCCCATCGTCCACCCCATATTTCGAAAGGCGCCAGATTAACAGTCTGGCGCCTTTGCTTTAAAAGCTTCAATCCGCGGATGTGGTGGAATTGGTAGACACACTGGATTTAGGTTCCAGCGCCGCGAGGCGTAAGAGTTCGAGTCTCTTCATCCGCACCAAATAAAGCTTCGCTCATGTCGGTTGGCATGAATGGGGTTTCACAAGGAAGTCGTTCATTCTTTGTAATGCAATATGGTGGGCGTAGCTCAGTTGGTAGAGCACGGGATTGTGACTCCCGTTGTCGTGGGTTCGATCCCCATCGTCCACCCCATATTCCGAAAGGCGCCAGATTTAACAGTCTGGCGCCTTTTTTGTTTTAGTGGCTGCAGGTTCTGAGTCGCAGCGGCGGGGCGTTTCGTCGTATTTATGTTTCTCGATGATGCCGCGCTGCCCGCCGGCCTTGCTTGCAAGATCGGCTGTCAGGGAGATGATTGGCAGTCTCTTCTATATATAGAAGGGGTGGCGCAGAGCCCTGGCGTGATTGGCTGTAATTGCCATCGGGGCGAGGTGCATTCGTGCATTCGCACCTATAAATTGCCTGCTGCGTTTTTACCCGTTTTCAGTAGGGTGACTTCTTGAGTTTGACCCACTAGAATGCATGCCCTTGATTCTGGGGTCGGAAACGGCCGGCTAACGTCTGTGCAACGAGGAATATCCATGCAAGTTTCTGTTGAAAATACTACTGCTCTTGAGCGCCGCATGAGCGTCACCGTGCCGGCTGAGCGCATCGAGACTCAGGTCAACAAGCGTCTGCAGCAGACCGCCCAAAAGGCCAAGATTGCTGGCTTCCGTCCAGGCAAAGTGCCAATGAGCGAAATCAAGCGCCGTTTCGGTGCTGACGCTCGTCAGGAAGCTGTAGGCGACGTGATCCAGTCTTCTTTCTACGAAGCTGTGGTTGAGCAGAAGCTGAACCCGGCTGGTTCGCCGTCGATCGAGCCAAAATCCCTGGAAGCTGGCAAGGACCTGGAATACGTAGCCGTATTCGAAGTGTTCCCTGAGTTCACCGTTGCCGGTTTCGAAGGCATCACTGTCGAGCGCCTGAGCGCCGAAGTGACTGACGCCGATCTGGACAAGATGCTGGACGTCCTGCGCAAGCAGAACACCCGTTTCGAAGTGGCCGATCGCGCTGCCCAGAACGAAGACCAGCTGAACATCGATTTCGTCGGCAAGGTTGACGGTGAAGTGTTCGCCGGTGGTTCCGCCAAGGGCACTCAGCTGGTGCTGGGTTCCGGCCGCATGATCCCTGGCTTCGAAGAAGGCCTGGTTGGCGCTAAAGCTGGTGAAGAACGCGTTCTGAACCTGACTTTCCCAGAGGACTACCAGAACCTCGACCTGGCTGGCAAAACCGCCGAGTTCACCGTAACCGTGAACACCGTTTCCGAGCCTAAGCTGCCTGAGCTGAACGAAGAATTCTTCGCTCAATTCGGCATCAAGGAAACCGGCCTGGAAGGCTTCCGCACCGAAGTTCGCAAGAACATGGAGCGCGAGCTGCGTCAGGCGATCAAATCCAAGGTCAAGAATCAGGTAATGGACGGTCTGCTGGCCACCAACCCGATCGAAGTGCCAAAGGCTCTGCTGTCCAACGAAGTTGACCGTCTGCGCGTGCAGGCTGTTCAGCAGTTCGGCGGCAACATCAAGCCTGACCAACTGCCGGCCGAGCTGTTCGAAGAGCAAGCCAAGCGCCGCGTAGTGCTGGGTCTGATCGTGGCTGAAGTGGTCAAGCAATTCGACCTCAAGCCTGACGAAGCCCGCGTTCGCGAGATGATTCAGGAAATGGCTTCGGCCTACCAAGAGCCTGAGCAAGTTGTGTCCTGGTACTACAAGAACGACCAGCAGCTGAACGAAGTTCGTTCTGTTGTGCTGGAAGAGCAAGTTGTGGATACTGTTCTGCAGAAAGCTAGCGTGACCGACAAGTCGGTCTCTTACGAAGAAGCAGTCAAGCCGGTAGAAGCACCACAAGCCGACTGATCTTTCTTGCGGTAAGAAGCACACACCATAAGCCAGCTCTCGAGCTGGCTTATGCGTATTCAAGACATAACTATTTGGGAGTGACTGCAGAGCATGTTCCGTAATTCGTATATTCAGCAGAACTCTGATATCCAGGCCGCAGGCGGCCTGGTCCCGATGGTTGTCGAGCAGTCCGCTCGTGGCGAGCGCGCCTATGACATCTACTCGCGTCTCCTCAAGGAGCGAGTGATCTTTCTGGTTGGTCCGGTAGAGGACTACATGGCCAACCTGATCTGTGCGCAGCTGCTGTTCCTTGAAGCGGAAAACCCGGACAAGGACATCCATCTCTATATCAACTCCCCGGGCGGTTCGGTGACGGCGGGTATGTCGATCTACGACACCATGCAGTTCATCAAGCCTAACGTGTCGACCACCTGTATCGGTCAGGCGTGCAGCATGGGCGCGTTCCTGCTGACGGCCGGTGCTCCTGGCAAGCGTTTCTGCCTGCCTAACTCGCGTGTGATGATTCACCAGCCACTGGGCGGCTTCCAGGGGCAGGCATCGGATATCGAAATCCATGCCAAGGAAATCCTCTTCATTCGTGAGCGTCTCAACACGCTGATGGCCAAACACAGCGGCCGTACGCTTGAAGAAATCGAGCGCGATACCAACCGCGATAACTTCATGAGTGCAGAAGCCGCGCGTGAGTATGGGCTGATCGATGAAGTCATCACCCAGCGCCCCGCTTAAATTAAGCAGCTCAAAATAAGGTTGGTCGGCGGGTCCGATCACCAGCGGGCTTGAAAAAGCCCGCAATAGCCTTCATCTTGTGTTGCAAGCCTATCGGATTTGGATCGAACGAATGACTGACACCCGCAACGGCGAGGACAACGGCAAGCTGCTCTATTGCTCCTTCTGTGGCAAAAGCCAGCATGAAGTGCGCAAATTGATTGCCGGCCCCTCGGTCTTTATCTGCGACGAGTGCGTCGACCTGTGCAACGACATCATCCGTGAGGAGGTGCAGGAAGCCCAGGCCGAAAGCAGCGCGCATAAATTGCCTTCGCCTAAAGAAATCAGCGGCATCCTTGATCAGTACGTGATTGGTCAGGAGCGTGCAAAAAAGGTTCTGGCCGTAGCGGTGTACAACCACTACAAGCGCCTGAACCAGCGTGACAAAAAGAATGACGACGTCGAACTCGGCAAAAGCAACATTTTGCTGATCGGCCCGACAGGCTCGGGTAAGACCCTGCTTGCCGAAACACTGGCCCGTTTGCTGAACGTTCCGTTCACCATCGCCGACGCAACCACCCTCACCGAGGCGGGTTACGTGGGTGAAGATGTCGAGAACATCATTCAGAAACTGCTGCAGAAGTGCGATTACGACGTAGAAAAAGCCCAGATGGGTATTGTCTACATCGACGAAATCGACAAGATTTCCCGCAAGTCTGACAACCCGTCGATCACCCGGGACGTTTCCGGTGAGGGCGTGCAGCAGGCCTTGCTCAAGTTGATCGAAGGCACGGTCGCTTCCGTACCGCCTCAAGGTGGCCGCAAGCATCCGCAGCAGGAATTCCTGCAGGTCGACACCCGTAATATCCTGTTCATCTGCGGTGGTGCGTTCTCTGGTCTTGAGAAAGTCATTCAAAACCGTTCCACCAAGGGTGGCATCGGTTTCAACGCAGAAGTGCGCAGCAAGGAAGAAGGCAAGAAGGTTGGTGAGTCCCTGCGTGAAGTCGAGCCTGACGATCTGGTCAAGTTCGGTCTGATCCCTGAATTCGTTGGTCGTCTGCCGGTTCTTGCAACGCTGGACGAGCTTGACGAGGCTGCGCTGATGCAGATCCTCACCGAGCCGAAGAATGCTCTGACCAAGCAGTATGCCAAGCTGTTCGAGATGGAAGGCGTTGATCTGGAGTTCCGTTCCGACGCTCTCAAGTCGGTCGCCAAACGTGCCCTGGAACGCAAAACCGGTGCCCGTGGCCTGCGCTCGATTCTCGAAGGTGTATTGCTCGACACTATGTATGAGATCCCCTCGCAGTCCGAGGTGAGCAAAGTAGTGATCGATGAAAGCGTAATTGAAGGCAAATCCAAGCCACTGTATATCTACGAAAACAGTGAGCCGACTGCCAAGGCCGCGCCAGACGCTTAAGCGTCACGCAGCTGAAATAAAGAAGGGGCCTTCGGGCCCCTTTGCTATTGTGGGCCCCGTATGGGGCCGGCTTTGCCTGTGATCGCGGCCTGACAGGCGGCTTTTTCGGTCGTGCCCGGGCCACCGCAGGCAGCATTCTTTTAACTGGTACTTTTATCAGCTTGTTTTTTTCCAAAGCAGCCCCCATCTTGGTTTCAAGCTTACTTCCATCTGTTTACGGCCTTATGGCCGCCGTAGAGGCGAAATCATGAAGACAACCATCGAATTGCCTCTCCTGCCATTGCGTGATGTCGTGGTTTATCCGCACATGGTTATCCCGCTGTTCGTGGGGCGCGAGAAATCCATCGAAGCCCTCGAGGCCGCGATGACGGGCGACAAGCAGATTCTTCTGCTGGCCCAGAGAAACCCGGCTGACGATGATCCCGGTGAAGATGCCCTTTATCGCGTCGGCACCATTGCCACCGTTCTGCAGCTGCTGAAACTGCCTGACGGCACGGTCAAGGTTCTGGTCGAAGGTGAGCAGCGGGGCGCTGTAGAGCGTTTCATCGAAGTGGATGGCCACTGCCGCGCCGAAGTCTCCCTGATCGACGAAGTCGACGCGCCTGAGCGCGAGTCGGAAGTGTTCGTTCGCAGCCTGCTGTCTCAATTCGAACAATATGTGCAACTGGGCAAGAAAGTCCCGGCTGAAGTCCTGTCGTCGCTCAACAGCATCGACGAACCAGGTCGCCTGGTGGACACCATGGCTGCGCACATGGCCCTGAAGATCGAACAGAAGCAGGAAATTCTCGAAATCATCGATTTGTCGGCCCGGGTCGAGCACGTCCTGGCGTTGCTGGATGCCGAGATCGACCTGCTGCAAGTCGAAAAGCGCATTCGCGGTCGTGTCAAAAAACAAATGGAGCGCAGTCAGCGCGAGTACTACCTGAACGAGCAGATGAAGGCTATTCAGAAAGAGCTCGGCGACAGCGAGGAAGGTCACAACGAAGTCGAGGAGCTGAAAAAGCGCATCGATGCCGCTGGCCTGCCGAAAGACGCGCTGGCCAAGGCAACGGCCGAGCTGAACAAGCTCAAGCAAATGTCGCCAATGTCCGCCGAAGCCACCGTGGTGCGCTCGTACATCGACTGGCTGGTTCAGGTGCCGTGGAAGGCCCAGAGCAAAGTCCGTCTGGACCTGGCGCGTGCAGAGGACATCCTCGACGCGGACCACTATGGCCTGGAAGAAGTCAAAGAACGCATCCTCGAATACCTCGCCGTGCAAAAACGCGTGAAGAAAATTCGCGGTCCTGTGTTGTGCCTGGTCGGTCCTCCGGGGGTGGGTAAAACTTCTCTGGCGGAGTCGATTGCCCACGCCACCAACCGCAAATTCGTGCGCATGGCCCTTGGCGGTGTGCGTGACGAGGCTGAAATTCGTGGTCATCGCCGTACTTACATCGGTTCGATGCCAGGTAGATTGATTCAAAAGATGACAAAAGTGGGCGTTCGCAACCCGCTGTTCCTGCTCGATGAAATCGACAAAATGGGCAGCGACATGCGTGGCGATCCAGCGTCGGCGTTGCTGGAAGTGCTCGATCCGGAGCAGAACCACAACTTCAACGATCACTATCTGGAAGTCGATTACGACCTGTCCGATGTGATGTTCCTTTGCACCTCGAACTCCATGAACATTCCGCCGGCGCTGCTGGACCGGATGGAAGTGATTCGTCTGCCGGGCTACACGGAAGACGAGAAGATCAACATCGCCGTCAAATACCTTTCGCCGAAGCAGATTACTGCCAACGGCTTGAAGAAAGGCGAGCTGGAATTCGACGCCGACGCGATTCGCGACATCATCCGCTACTACACCCGCGAAGCCGGTGTACGGGGGCTGGAGCGCCAGATCGCCAAGGTTTGCCGCAAAACCGTCAAAGAGCATGCGTTGGAAAAACGCTTCTCGGTGAAGGTCACGGCCGACATGCTGGAACACTTCCTGGGCGTGCGTAAATTCCGCTACGGCCTGGCTGAGCAGCAGGATCAGATCGGTCAGGTGACTGGCCTGGCGTGGACGCAAGTGGGCGGCGAACTGCTGACCATCGAGGCCGCAGTCGTTCCCGGCAAGGGCCAATTGATCAAGACCGGCTCCCTGGGTGACGTCATGGTCGAATCGATCACGGCTGCCTTGACCGTTGTCCGTAGCCGGGCGAAGAGCCTGGGGATTCCTGTGGACTTCCATGAGAAGCGCGACACGCATATCCACATGCCGGAAGGGGCGACTCCGAAGGACGGCCCGAGCGCGGGCGTGGGCATGTGCACGGCCCTGGTGTCGGCGTTGACCGGCATTCCGGTTCGCGCCGATGTCGCCATGACCGGCGAAATCACCTTGCGTGGTCAGGTGCTGGCGATTGGCGGTTTGAAAGAAAAACTGCTGGCCGCTCACCGTGGCGGAATCAAGACTGTGATCATTCCTGAAGAGAACGTGCGTGATCTCAAAGAGATTCCGGACAATATCAAGCAGGATCTACAGATTAAACCGGTTAAATGGATTGACGAGGTCCTGCAAATTGCGCTGCAATACGCGCCGGAGCCCTTGCCGGATGTGGCTCCGGAGATAGTCGCGAAGGATGAGAAACGCGACGCGGATTCCAAGGAAAGAATTAGCACGCATTAGTACGTATTTGCCTGGGGGGCTTCCTTGACAGTTTTTTAGAGCCCTTGTTATAAAGCGGCTCTTAAGTGTCTGTAGGCCATTCAGCACTCGTTTTGCTTTCACCAAAAAAACTTAGAATCATACTCAAATAGATATAAGGGGACTTAGAGTGAACAAGTCGGAACTGATTGATGCTATCGCTGCATCCGCTGATATCCCGAAAGCTGCTGCTGGCCGTGCGCTGGACGCTGTAATCGAATCCGTCACTGGCGCTCTCAAGGCTGGTGACTCTGTTGTTCTGGTTGGTTTCGGTACTTTCTCCGTAACTGATCGTCCAGCTCGCATTGGTCGTAACCCACAGACCGGTAAGACGCTGGAAATCGCAGCAGCCAAAAAACCAGGTTTCAAAGCCGGTAAAGCACTGAAAGAAGCTGTCAACTAAGTTCGATTCAGGTTTTTACCCATCCGGGTCGGGGTCATGCCTGACTTGGCAGCGGAGCGGCAGTCCAGACGGCAGGTCGCCGGCTACAGACGCCGAGGGCCATGAGTTCAAGCCGCCCTCGATCCGCTCCGCCAGTTACGAGAAGGCGCATCCTCGGATGCGCCTTTCTTCTATCCGGATTCTACCCACGCTCCACGGTTGCCTAATTTTGAAGTTCAACCGTTTCTGGGGGACGCATGCTGCAGAATATCAGGGACAATTCACAAGGCTGGATTGCCAAGACCATTATCGGGGTCATCGTTGCACTGATGGCTTTGACTGGTGTCGATGCCATTTTTCAAGCCACGACGAACACGAATGAAGCGGCGAAGGTCAATGGTGAAGAAATCAGCCAGAACGAGCTGAGCCAGGCGGTCGATATGCAACGCCGCCAGCTCATGCAACAGCTGGGCAAAGATTTCGACGCTTCCTTGCTTGACGAGAAAATGCTGCGCGATTCGGCTCTCAAGGGCCTGATCGATCGCAAACTGTTGCTGCAAGGCGCAGAAAACTCGAAGTTCGCTTTTTCCGAAGCGGCTCTGGATCAGGTCATGCTGCAAACCCCTGAGTTTCAGGTGGATGGCAAGTTCAACTCCGAGCGTTTCGATCAGGTGATTCGTCAGCTTGGTTACAGCCGCATGCAATTCCGCCAGATGCTGGCTCAGGAAATGCTGATTGGCCAGCTGCGTGCAGGCCTGGCCGGTAGCGGTTTCGTCACCGACGCGCAGGTACTGGCTTTTGCCCGTCTGGAAAAACAGACCCGCGATTTCGCCTCGCTGAACATCAAGGCGGACCCAGCGGCAGTAAAGCTGACCGACGATGAGGTCAAGGCCTACTACGACGAGCACGCCAAGGAATTCATGACGCCGGATCAGGTAGTCATCGATTACCTCGAGTTGAAGAAGGCGTCCTTCTTTGATCAGGTCAGCGTCAGCGACGAAGACCTGCAAGCGGCTTATCAGAAAGAAACCGCGAACCTGTCCGAACAACGTCGGGCTGCGCACATTCTGATCGAAGTGAACGACAAGATGACCGAGGCGCAAGCCAAGGCCAAGATCGACGAGATCCAGGCGCGTCTGGCCAAAGGTGAGAAGTTCGAGGCGCTGGCCAAGGAATTCTCCCAGGATCCGGGTTCGGCTAACAACGGCGGTGACCTGGGTTTTGCCGGTCCTGGCGTTTACGATCCTGTGTTCGAAAAAGCCTTGTATTCGTTGACCAAGGATCAGGTGTCCGAGCCGGTTCGCACCGACTACGGTTTCCACCTGATCAAGCTGCTGGGTGTCGAAGCGCCTGAAGTGCCAACGTTTGCCAGCCTGAAAGACAAGCTGACCCGAGCGCTGAAAACCCAGCAGGTCGAGCAGCGTTTCGTTGAAGCGAGCAAACAGCTGGAAGACGCCGCCTTCGAAGCGTCCGACCTGGCCCAGCCTGCACAGGACCTGAAGCTGACCGTTCACACTTCCGCGCCGTTCGGTCGTGAAGGCGGCGAAGGCATTGCGGCTAACCGTGCCGTGATCACCGCAGCCTTCAGCCAGGAAGTTCTGGAGGAGGGCGCCAACAGCACCGCGATTGAGCTCGATCCGGAAACCGTGATCGTGCTGCGCGCCAAGGAGCACCTGAAGCCTTCGCAGTTGCCGCTGGAAAACGTCTCTGCCAGCATCCGTGTGCAACTGACCAAGGAGCACGCAAGTGCTGCTGCCAAGACCAAGGCTGAGCAGTTGATCGTCAGCCTGCGTGAGGGCAAGACGCCGCTCAACCAGGCGGTCGATGGTCAGAACTGGAAAGTCACGGAAGCGGCGACCCGCGCTCAGGAAGGGGTTGACCCGGCTGTGTTGCAGGCGCTGTTCCGTATGCCGAAGCCTGCTGCCAAAGACAAGCCGACCTTCACCAGCGTGACGCTGGCTGACGGCAGCTTGATGATCGTGCGCCTCAATGGCGTGAACGAAGCGGCAGCGCCGACAGAGGAAGAGAAAGCGCAGTATCGTCGCTACCTCGCTTCTCGCATCGGCCAGCAAGACTTTGCGGCTTACCGCAAGCAGCTCGAAAGCGAGGCGGACATCAAGCGGTTCTGATGCCTGACTGAGTTTTGCGTTGCACAGAGAACCCCGGCCCAATAGGTCGGGGTTTTTTGTTTGGCCGTATGTCATTTAGCGGGGTGACGTTTCATCGTAAACGGGGTCAATCCACCTGTAACTCTTTTAAGACACGATCGATGCTCCGCTATGCATCGATCTGTTGCACAATATGCCCCGAACCGTTTTCCTCAGGATGTTCAATGTTTAAATCATTTCCCATGCGTGTTGCCGGGCTGGTGGCGATGCTGGCCGCGGTGGCCGGTTGTTCCTCGGACAAGGCCGCTATCTACGAGCATGAGAACTTCGACGATTCCGGAACGTTTTCGCGCAACTATCCGGTGACTGATGTGCAGACCTGCGAAGCCGCTCGTCGCGCGTTGCTCAGCCAGGGCTACATCATCACCAGCAATGATCCGAAGCTGATCAGCGGGCACAAGAGCTTCCAGCAGACCGGCGAGAATCACATGGAGATCAGCTTCAGCGTGGTGTGCGCGGATGACGGCAGCAAAGGGCATCACGCCACCATGTTCGCCAATGCGTTGCAGGACCGTTATGCGCTGAAGAAGACCAACAACTCCGCGAGCTTGGGCGTGGGTGTGCTGGGCTCGGTGTCGATGCCGATTGGCTCGTCGGACGATTCGATGGTCAAGGTCGCCAGCGAAACCGTATCTTCCGCCAAGTTCTACGAGCGCTTCTTTGCGTTGGTTGAGCTGTTCCTGCCGCCGGAAGCCAAGAAGGCCGCGCACATTCCCGAACAACCGAAAACCGATCCCTTGGGCATGCCTGAGGCCAAGGCAACACCGGCTCCGCTGGCACCCGCACCGGCGGCTCCTGTTGCCGAGCCGGCTCCCGCTGCACCTGCGCCGGTTGAAGCGACGCCAGCAGCCTCTGAAACGGTGGCCCCGCCCGCTGAAGCAGCGCCGATAACGCCGGTCGAGCGTGTTGAGCCTGCCCCGTCCACAGAAACCATCACGCCAGTCTCGAACCCGAGCGACATGCCGCCGCCGAGTGAACCCATTCCGGTGATGCCTGCTTCCAGCCAGTGAGCGTGACGTTACAGGACCGGTTCGGATGACCCGGTCCTGTGATTGCTGGAAAGATTGACCCGTATCAAGCCAGGCCACTGTTCTGAGGCCTGCCGCAAAAAAGCCAATGATAAATTTCTGATCAGCTGCTACGTTTTATTCTGTAGCGACGGAGTGTCGTGTCTGCGTCATTTTTCTTTCACGCAGGCACTTTATGCTCAAGGGACTGGTCATTAATTCAGGCGTTTTCAATACGCGTCGGGGGCTTCAAGAATGGACGATTATCAAGAAGAGCTGCTTGAATATCAGGCGTTTGAACTGGACCCATTGGAACCAGCGGAAGACGCCACCGAGTTGTAAGCGTCAGACGGACTGGCGATGGCTGCGGCGAAACTCGCCGGGTGTCTGCCCGTTCCAGCGTTTGAAGGCGCGTTGAAACGCTTCGGCTGAGGCAAAGCCCAGCAGGTAGGCGATTTCTCCGAACGCCAGTTCGGTGTCGCGTATGTAGGTCATGGCCAGGTCACGGCGGGTGTCGTTGAGAATTGCGCGAAACTGCGTGCCTTCCTCGGCCAGTTTGCGGCGCAAGGTCCAGGTGGGCAGCTTCAGGCGTGCCGCCACTTCTTCGAGGTCGGGTTCCCGGCCACCACTGAGCAAAGGCCCCAGCAACGCGATGATGCGTTCACGCAGGCTGCGGGTGTGTGTCAGTTGTTCCAGCTCCCGTTCACACAATTGCAGCAGATGCCGCCAGGTGCTTGGGCAATGCTCGGGGTTGCGCTGGGCGAGGCTTGCCAGACTCAGCCGTAGCTGATTGTGTTCGCTGCCAAACTGGATCGGGCCATCACCCAAAACGTCATAGGCTGCGCGGTATTCAGGTTCTTCGAACTCTATCTCGATGCGTTCTGCGCTAAGCGGGGCAGGGCTTATGCAGGATAAATGCTGCAACCAGCCAGCAATGATCGAGTCCACGACGAAGCGGTTGTACGCGTTGTAGGGGCTGATCGAATAGAAACGCAGCCAGGCGCCCCGGGCGTCTTCGTGAAAACTGGATTGACCGCGATAGTTGGAACCGTACAAGGCCTCGAAGCGAATCAGGTAACGGGCCGCCTCACGGACCGTGGGCGCCTGGGCGGCGGTGACCCCGGCAAGCCCTAGTTGGCTCAAGCGGCTGAGTTGACCCATGCGCAAGCCCAGTGCCGGGTTGCCGGTGAGTTGTATGGCTGCGTGTCCCAAGCGCATGTAGCGCGGGATCGATAGACGCGCTCCCGCTTCGCTCAGACGCGCCGTGTCGAGGCCATACTGTTCAAGTAGCGGCTGCGGGTCGATTCCATGGCTGCGCACGGCGTCGGCCAGGCTATGAACAAAACCTACGGACAGATCACCAAGACGCATCGGCTGAGGTTTCATGGGTTACAGCCAGAGGTTCAGCAAGCGCGCACCTTGGGCGTTGCCGTCGGCAAAGTGCTGGCCGTTGCGGCTGAGGAAGCTATGGCCGGCGCTGCCCTGATCCCAGAACTGACCGCGCAGGAACACACTCATGCCGGCGACGGCCTGACTGGCTGGCATCTGGCCGGTCAGGGTCAGGCGCTCCCAGGCCTGGCCTTCGCTGAGTTCTGCGGCATTGAGGCCGCCTGACGTTGGCTTCGGTGAATTTCGGTCACCCTGAAACGGTTGTTCCCAGGTGCCGCGGCCGGCGACAAACGCCGGAACCGCGACGAGCTGGACGTTCTGGTCATCGAGCTTGCGGTAGTTTTCCGGATACCAGCTGTCACGTCCGATCAGCACGCCCAGGCGCCCGGCCGGTGTGTCGACAACGTTAAGCGAATGCTCGCCATTCGCCTTGACCCCATCCTGCCCGGCGAACACCGGGTGCATTTGGCGCTGAGGCTGGCCCATCGGCAGGCCTTCGCTGTTGAACACCACACTGGTGTTGTAGAGCGCGCCGTGGCCGATTTTCAGGGCGCCGTCGATGATGCTCGGTTCGGGCAATACAATCGAACCCGCTACCAGCGTCACGTGGAATTCCCTGGCCAGTCCTCCGAACAATGCCTGGTAGTCTCTGGCCATTACCTTGGCCTTCATGCGCAGATGAGCATCGTCCAGTCGGCTTCCGCCTTCGGCGCTGATCAGGGCGCGGACAAATTTGACGGGATTGCTCACCGCCAGCCAGTTCATGGCTTCTTTGAGGGTGGGGGCTTGATACAGCTCATCCTTCTCACCGCTGATCATCAGCCAGGTGCCGACATGCTCCGGCAGCACGACGATGGTCTTGTTGTTCAACAAACCCTGGTCCCGGGCAGAGTGCAGGTAGGCTGCGAGTTTGCGATGCAGGCGCTCGGGGCTTTGATAGTCGGTGGGAAACAGCTCGGGCTGGATGCCCAGCAGATTGCCGCGATCAGAGGGCGTACCTTGATCGACCGCGAGACTGATCCGAAGATCGGAGAGGTAGTGGCCCACCGGACGATCCGCGGCCCACATGGCGTAGGTCGTAATAGCGGCGAGTAACGCCATGGACAATGTCAGGTACAGAAGTTTGCGCATTGGGAAACAATTAACAGCCGTGTGCGAGGTTTCATATTTTGCCTTCGGATCGGTATCGAGCCTACGGCAAACCATGGGGTAAGGATAGGATTCTCCCACGTTTGAGGTTTTTTACCTTGCTCTGGAGCAGGATAGGTCAACGCTGCTGCGTTATGGTCACTTGCGTTTTCTTGCTACTGGCAATGATGCAAGTAGCAAGATTTGTGAGCGTTTCTGTCAATTGCACTTCGGTTGTTTGAGTGCCATACCACTGTGACTGTCCAAACAGAATGACAATGACCGCGCTGGTGGTCGGGCAGGTACCTGCCGAAGGTTTGTTTTTCTCGCCGAGTGGGTCAGTGATGATGGCGCTTAGAACGGACGAATATCTGTCTTTCAGCTGGAGGATATGCTGCTGTTGTTCGTCATTGAGGTTGGAAAACTCGCGGGTCATCAGGGTCAGTCTGTGCCTTTCGTTAAAACTGAAAGAAACGAAGGCCTGGATGAAGCGCAACAGGCGCTTTTCAGGGCTGCGTGCTCCTTTCATTCGGCGCGTGGTGTCCAGTAACAAGTCCGATAAGGCTGACTCGATCAGTTCGAACAACAAAGCCTGTTTGTTTTCGATGTGATGGTAGAGCGATCCTGCTTGCAGACCCACGTAGCTCGCCAGATCGCGCAAGCCAATAGACTGAAAACCATGTGTGGCGAAGAGTTCAGTTGCCGCATCAAGTACTCGGTCGCGGGCGCTGTGTCTTGAAGTGATTGGCATGAGTTATTCCGCGTGGCGATAGTCTGTTTTGGAAGCATGGTGAGCGGTGCGGATAAGCAACAAAACCGCGCAAATTACCGGCAAGTTCACCAACAGCAACGCATAGCGCAGTGATTCGTGGCCAAACGCCGGTAGCAGCATGTCGCTGAACAAGCCGGTTATCAGTGGCCCGACACCGACGCCGAGCAGCGTGCTTACAATCGTTTGCAGCGCCATGGCGGTCCCGCGTCGACCCGCGGGGACCAATTGGGTGACGAGGTTGTAGGACGGGGCAACCCACCACACGGCAAAGAACGAATAAAGCGCGCACCAGAGCATGGCGCCAGGAATCGGCACATCACCCAGACGCACCAGCAGGGAGTCAGACCAAAGCAAGTAGGGAACCAACGCGCAGATGGCCGCCAGGTGGCCCACCACTGGAATCGAAATTTGCCAGTGTGGATGGCGGCGGCAGAGACGGTCGCTCAACCAGCCACTGAACAAGCCACCGATCCCGGCTGAGGTTCCGCAGATCACACCCGCGAGCAACCCTGCGTGTTGCAGTGACAAGCCGTGGGAGCGCACCAGGAAGCTGGTGTTCCACATGCCAATGGCATAGGAGCTGAGCGTGGTCAGGCCGCCCGCGAGGATAAGACAACGAAAGGCTGGCAATGCCCAGAGTTTGCGTGCTTCGGCACGCATGCCCAGTAGTGCAGGTTGCGTATGGGAGTGTGGCGTGAGGTCCCAGCGGCCACGTTGCGGGTCGCGCACGGCAAACGCCAGGATGGCGCTGAACAAAAGCGCCGGCACGCCAAGGGCAACGAACGCACTGCGCCAGCCATAGTGCTCCACCACCCAGGCGCCAATACTTAAACCGATGATCGAAGAAAAGGTCGGTGCGGCGGTAAAACAACTGATCGCGAATGAGCGTCGTTGTGGTGGATACAGGTCAGCGATCAAGGACAGCGAGGCCGACGTCGTCGGCGATTCGCTGACGGCAACCAGCATCCGTGCAAAGGCCAGCGCCAGGAAGCTGCCGGCCAACCCGCAAGCCATGGTCGCCACAGACCACAACAGGCAAGACATAGCCAGCAGGCGGATACGTGGCATGCGATCCACCAACCGCCCCGCTGGCAGGCCCATCAGTGCATAAACTGCAGCGAAGGCCAGGCCCGAGATCAGGCCGATGGCGGTGTCGCCGACTGCGAATTCCGCTTTGATCGGTTCGACCATGACTGCGAGTATTTGTCGTCCGACGAAGTTGTCGGCAAATACCATGGCCAGCAGCAATAGCAAGCCATGGCTGCCCCAGCCAACACTGACCGGTGACAACAATCCTGCGCGGGCTGTCACCGCGGTGCCCACAGATCAGGCAAGCCCGGGTCACTGACGACGATCAGACGCTTGAGCAAGACCTTCAAGGCTTGGGCGTCAGCGGGACCGAGTTTGACCGAGAGGTCCTCTTCAACGGCCTTGGCCAATGCCAGTTGATGCAGTGAAACCTCACGACCTTGGGCCGTGAGAACAAACCGGATGGAATCGGCTGAGCCCTCGAACGCGACCAGACGCTGACGCTCGAGAAAACGCATGCTCGCCAGTGTCACTTCGCGACCGGTGTAGTTAACGAATGTGTTGATTTCCTCAAGGGTCAGGTTGTCGCGGATACACAAGATCGACAGGACGAAAAACGTCTGTTCGTCCAGTTGCTGACTATTCAGCAATTGGCGCAAGGCGTTGAGTGCCTGGTAATGCGCGCGCCCCAACAGATAGCCAAGCAAGTCCTCGGTGTAGCTGCACTCCGGAGGTGGCGGCGTAGTTGCCAGGCGCAGTTCGCTGCGCGGCTTGCGCGTGGCCAAGGCATATTGGCCACTTTGGAACGCCAGCGGCGCGCGGTCGCTGTGATCGAAGGCGAGCACTTCGCCAACGAAGATCACGTGGTCACCACCCTCGTATTGAAACGCCGTGCGGCACTGGAAGCGAGCCGTGCAATCCTGCAGCAGGGGGGCCTCGCTGACGCCATGATCGAGTTCGATCTCGGCGAACTTGTCCTCGCCCTGGGTGGCGAAACGTCCCGACAGCGTCTCCTGCTCCGTGGACAGCACATGCACATTCCAATGCTTGCCGTTGCTGAACACCGGAAGGCTGCGCGCTTGCTTGGACAAACTCCAGAGTACCAGCGGCGGGTTGAGTGACACCGAGTTGAAGCTGTTGGCGGTGATGCCCACGGGCGAGCCGTCTTCGTTCTGGGTGGTGATGATCGTGACCCCGGTGGTGAACGTGCCGAGCGCGGCACGAAATGCCTGGGGGTCGAAGCTGATGTTTTGCATTGCCATGACTGGCCTCATGGAGTGGGGTTTTCGTATGGCCAGTATTGTGCGTTTGCAGGCGCAGAACATCGTCTCAACGGACTAACGCTAATGTACGGCCTCGTCCGATTGGACGAGGCGGCGCAGGTGGCGGCGAGGCTAGGGTGGCGCCAGGCGCATCGGGCGCTCAACGGCCATCGAGCCAACCTGCAAGGGGATAACAATGAGTACAGCCGCATCTTGTGTCCAAGACCTTTCCAGCCTGCTGGCGCAACAGAAAAGCGCCTTTGCCAGCGCTGGCAGTGTCAGCGCCGACACCCGCCGCCAGCGGCTGCAGCAAGTGATCGACCTGCTGGTCCAAAACCACGAAGCATTGACCACGGCGATCGACCTGGATTTTGGCGGGCGGCCCGCCGGATTTTCGTTGATGAATGACGTGCTGGGTGCACTGGCCTCGCTCAAATATGCCCGTGACCATTTGCAGGAATGGATGCAGGACGAACCGCGCGAGATGTTTTCCCCCTATGACCAGCTCGGCGCCCGGGCCTGGGTCATGCACCAGCCGAAAGGTACGGTGGGCATCCTCGGGACCTGGAACGCGCCTTTGTACACATTGTTCAGCCCATTGGCTTCGGCCTTGGCGGCCGGCAACCGGGCCATCCTCAAGCCTTCCGAAGTCGTGCCTCGCACCGCCGAACTGGTGGCGCGCCTGTGCGCCGAATACCTTGATCCGCTGGTGGTGGCGGTGGTTAACGGTGGGCCGGAACTGGGCGAAGCATTCAGCAGCCAACCCTTCAATCACCTGGTGTTCACGGGCAGTACAGCGATTGGCCGGCTAGTGATGGGCAATGCTGCAAAAAACCTGGTGCCGGTGACCCTGGAACTCGGCGGCAAGTCGCCGGTGATCGTTTCGCGTACGGCTGACTTGAACAAAACGGCCTTCAGCATCGCGGCGGGCAAGATTTGCAATGGTGGGCAGGTCTGCATCAACCCGGATCTGGTCTACGTGCCCACGGCTCAACTTGAATCGTTTCTCGACACGCTTCGCAGTGTCTATCGCGATCTCAACCCGACAGTGGCCGGTAACCCGGATGTGGTGGCGGTGGTCAACCAGCGTCATCTGGACCGGGTCGAGGACCTGATCGAGGACGCGCAGGTACGCGGTGCGCGTATTGAGTGCCTGCCCGAACCTCTGGCCGTGGATACCCAGGACCGTCGTCGTCCGCTGCGCGTAGTGATCGATCCGGCTCCGGACAGCCTGATCATGCACGAGGAAATCTTTGGCCCTGCGATGGTCGTGCTCAGCTATGACGACCTCGATCAGGTCATCGCTGAAATCAACGGCCGACCGCGTCCGCTGGCGTTGTACTACTTCGGCGAGGATGCACAAGAACAACGTCATGTGCTGGAGCACACCCTGTCCGGCGGCGTCACCCTCAACGATGTGATGATGCATGCCGCTTTGCACGATGCGCCGTTCGGTGGTGTCGGCGCTTCGGGCATGGGTCATTACCATGGCCGCGAAGGCTTTCTCGAGTTCAGTCATATGCGCACGGTATTCAAGGCGTCGGCCCATGACCCGCGCCGCGAATGGGGCCTGCTGCCGCCTTATGGCGAGCACTACCTGGCGGCCATGCTGGCCGGGGTCACCTCCGACTGATTTCAGCGCGGGGGCCTTGCGCCCTCATCCGCAGCGTGGACACCATTGCCGCCGTGATTACCGAACAGGTGCGCGTCACGCGGGAAATGGTCAGCCGGGTCGAGAGTGTCTCGACCGGCATCGGAGCGCTGCCGGCCAACGCCGGGCGCAGCGCGGTGGCCGCCGCGGACCTGGAACAACTGGCGCGGGCATTGGATCAGTTGTCGGCACGCTTTAATGTCGCGTGATCATCTGCCTTGTTCCGTCTGAATACCGCTCCCACAAGGAGCAGGACCTCAATCCCTTAACAACCCACAATCAGGGCGCGCTCATCACCATGGATAACCACGAAAACGCACCACTCAACTCCATCACCGGCTGGCCGCGCCGCAGCGTACTCAAGGCCGGTGCCGTGGCTGTCGGCGTCGGGCTTCTGGGACGGTTTGCCGATGCCCGCGCGGCGGGGCTGTCGGCGAGCAACTACCAAGCCATGGATGCCTGGGCCATGAGCCAGGCAATCCGCAGTGGCGAACTCAGCGCCGAGGACCTGTTGGCAGCGGCGCTGGCCCGCTACAACGAGGTCAACCCCAAGGTCAATGCGGTGAACATGCTGCATGAAGCCTACGCACGTACACTGCTCGCCCAGCGTCGCGCCGCCGGCACCTATAACCAGGGCGCTCTGGCCGGTGTGCCGCTGCTGTTCAAGGACCTGAACACCACGCTACAAGGTACGATCACCAGTAACGGTAGCCGGATGTTCAAGGACTCACCGCCCGCTGCTCGCACCAGTACCCTGATCGCCCGGTACGAGCAGGCTGGTGCGGTGCCATTCGGCAAGACCACATCCCCCGAGTTCGGCTTGACCACCACCACCGAATCCCTGGCCTGGGGCCAGACTCATAACCCGTGGAACCTGGCCATGAGCGCAGGCGGTTCTTCGGGGGGCTCGGCCGCTGCGGTGGCGGCGGGGATCGTTCCCGTGGCTCATGCCACTGATGGCGGCGGTTCGATCCGCATTCCCGCTTCGTACTGCGGCGTGGTCGGGCTCAAGCCGACCCGCTATCGCACCCCCAGCGGGCCACTGCAATTCGAGGGTTCGTTTGGAGCCAGCGCTGCCAATGTGGTGTCGCGCACGGTGCGCGATACCGCGCTGTTCCTCGATGCCGGTCAGGGTCATGAGGCGGGCAGTGCCTATTGGTGCGCACCGTTGGTTCGGCCTTATATTGAAGAATTGCAACGTGATCCGGGCAAGTTGCGCGTGGCCGTGGTGCGCCAATCACTGACCGGCGCCCCCTTGGACCCGGCGATTGCCGCCACGCTGGAACAGACCATCAAGCAACTGTTGGCCCTTGGGCATCAACTCGACGAATTGACGCTGAACATCGATCCACGCCAGTTGTTCGGTGCCCATGGCGCTGCGCTCGGCATGGCATTGCGTGTGCAGATTCATGACCGCGAGCAGGTACTCGGACGGGCTGCCACGGCTCAGGATCTGGAGAAGATCACCTTGGTCAATCTCGAACGTTCGAAAGCGACCAGCGGCGAAGACCTGTACCGCGCGCGGCAAGCATTCGAGCGTATTGGCGCGACGATGGAGCAGCACTTCGAACGCTACGACGTGATCCTGTCGCCGGTTACCGGCAGCCTGACCCCGAAGCTGGGTCTGTTGTCGCTTGACCAGCCTTGGGACAGCTACGTCCATCAGGCCATGGGCAGCGCCGGTTTCACCGTGATAGCCAATGTCAGCGGCCAGCCGGCCATTTCTCTGCCGCTGGGCCAGAGCGACGACGGCCTGCCGGTGGGCATGATGTTCACCGCTCGCCTGGGTGGCGAAGACGTGCTGCTGCGCTTGGCCAGTCAACTGGAACAGGCCCACCCGTGGGCTGCCAGACGTGCCACTCTTTAACCCGCCCCCTCACCCTGTAGGCGCCGGCAAGCCAGCTCCTACAGGTTTATTGGGCGTTGCCGGGATTTGCGCCTGACGGTGATCCCCTGTAGGAGCCGGCTTGCCGGCGAAGGCGGTGTGTCAGGCGAGTGAGATGTTGGATGTGCCGACCGTATCGCTGGTAAGCCAGCTGGGCACCCCCTAGTCCACTTTGACGATGAGCCCATCCCCCCGCAGCCCCGATCATGGGCTGCACTCCGCCAGCGCACCCTGCGTGGTCGGCGGTTTCTTTCTGACCTCAGCTAATGGCATAACAACAATGACGGCTCAAGTTCAGTCTCAGACCCACTACGACGTGATCGTCGTCGGTTCGGGTGCAGGTGCGATGACTTCGGCGGTGTTCCTCGCCGACCAGGGGTTGCGCGTGCTGGTGGTGGAGAAAAGCGACCAGTATGGTGGCACCTCGGCGATCTCCGGCGGCGGTATCTGGATTCCGAACAACCATTACTTCGCGCGCATGAGTGGCACCGACAGCTACGCCACGGCGCTGACCTACCTGAAGGCGGCGGCAGGGGAGCATGTCGATGAAGTGCGCCTGCGTGCCTATCTGGACAATGCGCCAAAGATGATCGAACTGCTCACCCGTAACAGTCGGGTGCGTTATGCAGTAGCGGCCAAATACCCTGATTACTATCCGCATCTACCGGGAGCCCTTGCCGGTGGGCGAACCCTGGACCCTGAATTTTTTGACACCAGTCTGTTGGGTGACGAACTGGCAAACCTGCGCAAGCCGTCGCCTTCAACGCTGCTGATGGGTTGTATCGCCTGGACGGCGCGTGATGCGCACAAGGTCATGGCCCGCAGTTTCGGCTGGCGTCTGCTGATCATGAAACTGATGCTGCGCTACAAGCTGGACTTCAAGTGGCGGCGCAAAAGCAAGATTGATCGCCGTGCGTCCCTGGGCAGTTCGTTGGTCGCCTCGTTGCGTCGCTCGCTGATGGACCGCAATGTGCCGCTGTGGCTCAACACCGATTTTTGCGACCTGATCACTGACAACGGACGGATCAGCGGCATCACCGTGCGGCGTGACGGCGCCGAGCTGCAACTGCGCGCGCGGTTGGGGGTGATTCTGGCCTCGGGTGGCTTCGAACAAAACCAGGTGCTGCGCGACCAGTACCTGCCCAAGCCGACCCGCAAGTCCTGGAGCGCGACACCGCCTGGCAACAATACTGGCGCGGCGCTGGAAGCAGGCATGGCTCAGGGCGCGGCCACCGCATTGATGGATTGGGCCTGGTGGGCGCCGACCATTGCCGTACCGGGAGAGGACAAGCCCCGGGGGATCTTCGCCGAGCGAGCGTTCCCTGGCGCCATCGTGGTCAACGGTGAGGGGCAGCGGTTTGTCAACGAGGCGGCGCCGTACCTGGAGTTCGTCGATGCCATGCATCAGGACAACCAGAAAACCGGTGGCAAGTCGGTGCCGGCCTGGGTGGTCTTCGACGCGCATTTCCGCTTCAACTACGCCATGGGCCCTTTGATGCCCGGCCAGATCATGCCCGACAGCCGCTTGCGCAAAGAGTGGCTCAACAACCTGTACTGGAAGGCCGACACCCTGGCCGGGCTGGCCCGGCAGATCGGCGTCGACAGTGCCGGGCTGGAAGCCACCGTCAGCAAGGTCAACGCCTATGCCCAAAGCGGTGTCGACCTCGACTTCGCCCGTGGCGGCAACGTCTTTGACCGTTACTACGGCGACTGCAACGTCAAGCCCAACCCTTGCCTGGCGCCGCTGCGCAAAGGTCCGTATTACGCCATGCGCCTGGATGCCGGTGACATCGGCACCAAGGGTGGCCTGTTAACCAACGAGCACGCCCAGGTGGTGCGTGATGACGGCACGACCATCGCCGGCTTGTACGCCATCGGCAACTGCTCGGCGTCGGTGATGGGCACCAGCTATCCGGGCGCGGGTGGCACCCTGGGGCCGGCGATGACTTTCGGCTATGTCGCCGCCAACCACTTGGCCAGCCAGCGATAGGAGCGTGTATGTCAATGTCCGATAACCTCCCCAGCACCGAAGCGCTGCCGCCCTTGCAGGTGGCTGATAGCAACAGCGTGACCTGGGACGAAGAATGCGATGTGCTGGTCGTTGGCTGGGGCGCGGCCGGTGCTTGCGCCGCGCTAGAAGCTCGCGCCCAAGGCGCCGATGTGCTGATCGCCGACCGCTTCACCGGCGGCGGTGCCAGCGCCAAAAGTGGTGGGGTGGTCTACGCCGGTGGCGGCACTCGCCATCAGCAGGCTGCGGGCTTTAACGACAGTCCCGATGCCATGTTCGATTACCTCAAGCACGAAACCCAGGGCGTTGTCAGTGACGACACGTTGCGGCGCTTCTGTGATGACAGCGTGAGTAACCTCAATTGGCTGGAAAGCCACGGCGCGCCCTACGCCCACCAGATGCCACCGGGCGGGGGCAAGACCTCGTACCCGCCCGACGGCTACTTCCTCTATTACTCGGGTAACGAATTGGTACCTGACCACGGTGGTCCCCTGCCTCCGGCACCACGAGGGCATCGCACCGTGGGCAAGGGGCAGGGCGGCGCGGTGCTCTATTCCCACCTCAAGGCAGCGTGCCTGAAGGCCGGAGCGAAGACGCTGTTGCAGGCGGCGGCGCGACGGCTGGTGATCGATCCCCGGGGGCGGGTACTGGGTGCCGAGTTTTGGTGTATGCCCGTTGGCAGCAAGCAAGCGCAGTTGCATGCACGACTGGCGGCCCGCGCCGAACGATTGCAAAACTTCGCCCCTGGCTATTGCAACAAACTTCGCCAGAAAGTCTGTCAGCTTGAACGGGATTTCGCCCAGTCACGCCGGGTGCTTGCGCGCAACGGGGTGATCCTGAGTACCGGTGGTTTCATCTTCAATCGCCAGATGATTCAGCAGCATGCACCGAAGTTCCTGCGCAACTTCAAGGTTGGAGCCACCGGTTGCGATGGCAGTGGTTTGCGCCTGGGTGCCAGTGTCGGCGGCCAGAGTCGTGGGCTTGAGCGGGTATCGGCGTGGCGATTCCTCAACCCTCCGTACAGTTGGCACAAAGGCATTGTGGTCAATCGCGAGGGGCGGCGCTTCTGCAATGAAGAGGTCTATGGTGCCACCCTCGGCCAACCCTTGATGGAAGAGCAGGGCGGTAAGGCGTGGCTGGTGCTGGATGCGCCGTTGCGCAAGAAGGCCATTCGCGAGGCGCTGTTTGGTGGCTACTGGTGGTTCCAGAGTTTTCCGGCTCTGGCGCTGATGCTGTTCAAGGTGCGCAAGGGCAAGAGCCTGAGCGAGCTGGCCGACGCGACGTCCATGGACCCTGCCGTGCTGCGGGCCTCGGTGCTGGCCGCCAACGCCGCCGCCCGTGGCGAGGCGCCGGAGCCGTTCGGCAAGTCCGAGGGCGGGCGCCAGGTGCTGGAGCAAGGACCTTTCTATGCCTGCGATATCTCCGTGACCAATCCGGTATTCCCCCTCGGTGCCCTGACCCTGGGCGGCTTGCGCGTGGATGAGCGCAGCGGCGCGGTGCTGGACGAGCAAGGCCAGCCGATCGACGGCCTGTACGCGGCTGGGCGCAGTGCCCTGGGGATTCCTTCGCACCTGTACATCAGCGGCCTGTCCTTGGCCGACTGCGTGTTCTCCGGCCGTCGAGCCGGTGCCGCCGTCGCCCGCCCGCACGACCGGCAACTTCAAACGACCCACGCACATGAGATGACACGATGACCCTCAATCACCACAACAAGAATGGCCGAGTTCACGGCAAGGTCGCGCTGGTCACCGGCGGCGCCAAGGGGATCGGCGCTGCCAGCGTGCGGCTGCTGGCGGCCGAAGGTGCCAAGGTGTTGATCAGCGACCTGGACGTCGAGGCGGGCCAGGCTCTGGCGGTGGAAATCGGACCGGCTGCAGACTTTATCCGCCACGATGTCAGCAGCGAAGGTGAGTGGCGCCAGGTCATCGACCATGTGCGCGAGCACTACGGACGCTTGGATATCCTGGTAAACAACGCTGGCATCCTCATCTGCGGTTCGATTGAAGACACCAGCCTGGAGCAGTGGCACAAGGTAATGCGCGTGAATGCAGACAGTGTGTTTCTGGGCTGTCGCGAAGGCATTGCATTGATGAAGGAAAACGGAGGTTCGATCATCAATCTGTCGTCCATCGCGGCCTTGGCCGGGCGTGACGATTACATGGCCTACAGTGCTTCAAAGGGGGCGGTGGCGGCGTTGTCGCGTTCGGTGGCGGTGCTTTGCCGGCGGCGTAAATACGGCATTCGCTGTAACACCCTGCACCCTGATGGCGTACTCACCGACATGACCCGCGGGGGTTTCCCCGAGGGTGTTGACCCGAATCGCCTGACTATCGATAGCGACCCGATGAACCGCATGTGTCGGCCCGAGGATGTGGCGGCCAGTGTGCTGTTCCTTGCCAGCGACGAGGCTCGGGCGATCAATGGTGTCGAGTTGCGTATCGATAGTGGGCAGATGGTGATGAGTATCTAACCCTTGCCCGCGAAGGCGGCCTTCCAGTCGACACTGATTTTGCGGGTGTCCCCGATCCCCTGTAGGAGCGAGCTTGCTCGCGAAAAACTTCCTGACAATGGGTTCATTCAGACAGCACGCATCATCGTTTTAGTCCATCGCGAGCAGGCTCGCTCCTACAAGGAGTGCGCATGAACTACCGGTCAGAACGGCCGGCAGGCCGCCTTCGCTGGCAAGCCAGCTCCTACAGGTATGCGTCTTGGTTGACGAACGCCTAGTACCCCTCGAATTGCGCCGGGCGTTTGTCGATGAACGCCTGCATGCCTTCTTTCTGGTCCCGTGAGGCGAACAGCAGGGCATTGGCTTTTCGCTCCAGGGCCAGGCCGGTTTCCAGCGGGGCGTCCATGCCTGCCAGGATCACTTCCTTGATCTGCTCGGCGGCCAATGCCGGCATCGCCGCGATGACGCGCGCCAGTTCCAGGGCGTGGGCCTGCACCTGGTCATCGTCCACCAGATCACTGACCAAACCTGCCACCCAGGCTTCCTCGGCGCTGATCGGTTGCCCAGTGAGCGCCATGCGCATCGCCTTGACCTTGCCCACCGCGCGCACCAGCCGCTGGGTGCCACCGATGCCGGGCATGATGCCAATGCGGATTTCCGGTTGGCAGAAGCGTGCGCTGCGCCCGGCGACGATCAGGTCGGCGTGCATCGCCAGCTCGCAACCTCCGCCATAGGCGTAACCGCAGACCGCCGCGATCACCGGTTTCGGACAATGCTGGATCGGCCCCCAGACCCGCTCGGTGTGGCGTTTGTAGATATCGATGGCGCCGACCCCGGCCATGCTGTTGATGTCGCCACCCGCCGCGAACACCTTGTCACCGCCCGTCAGCACGATGCAACGCACCTCGGGATCAATCGCCAGTTCACTGAAATACCGCGACAGCAGCGCCTGCAATTCCAGACTCAAGGCATTGGTCGCCTGCGGGCGGTTGAGCCGCAGCAGGGCCACGCCGGGCAGTGGGCGTTCGAGCAGAACCGGTGCAACGGATGGGTCGGACATGGGCATCCTCAAAGACCAGAAAACGTGTGAATGACCACCAGTGTCCTGTTCGCGAGGTTTAATTTTCATCGTCCGTTCAGACGTAGTTTGACCCGAGGTTCGTCCCTAGAGTGACCCTTGTCAGTAGAGAAAGGAGCACATGATGGAGCTGCATTCGGGTCTTGATTACAGCGGCAAAGTGGTGCTGGTCACCGGTGGCACCAAGGGCATCGGCGCGGGTATCGCACGGGGGTTCCTCGCTGCCAACGCGAGGGTGATCGTCTGTGCCCGGCGCGAGCCTGAGCAGGTGCCGACAGTGGGTGGCAAGCGTGCGAGCTTCATTGCCGCCGATGTGCGTGACCACGACTCCCTGCAACGCCTGTTCGCCAGCATCGAGCGCGACTTCGGGCGCCTCGACGTGGTGATCAACAACGCCGGCGGCAGTCCGTCCGCCGAAGCGGCCACGGCCTCGCCCAGGTTCCACGAAAGCATCATCGGGCTGAACCTGATCGCGCCGCTCAATGTCGCCCAGCACGCCAACCGGCTGATGCAGGTACAGGCGCAGGGTGGTTGCATCGTCTTTATCGGCAGCATCAGTGCACTACGTTCTTCGCCAGGCACCGCCGCTTACGGCGCGGCCAAGGCCGGGGTGCTGGCGTTGGTGCAATCGCTGGCGGTGGAGTGGGGCCCCAAGGTGCGGGTGGTCACGGTCAGCCCGGGGCTGGTGCTGACCGAGCAGGCGCATCTGCATTACGGCTCCGAGGCCGGTATCGCTGCCGTGGCTGCCGGCATCCCGGCCGCTCGTATGGCGGTGGCCGAAGACATCGCCAACGCCTGCCTTTACATCGCATCTCCGCTGGCCAGCTACGCCAGCGGTTGCAACCTGTTGCTGCACGGCGGTGGTGAACGCCCGGCATTTCTCGGTGCTGCGCAGGTTCTGCCCACCTGATCGACCTATTGCGGCGACCGGGTTCGGTGGCCGCCTTCAATGTGAAGGAGACGACTTTGGCTGATCCACAATTGCTATCCAATGTGCGCGCCCTGGTGGGGCGCCAATACGGCCGCGTGTATGCCTGGGACGAGGTCAATGCCCCGATGATTCGCCAGTGGTGCGAAGTCATGGGCGTGGACAACCCGCTCTACACCGACCCGGCGTTTGCCCAGGGCACCCGGTATGAGGGCCTGATCGCTCCACCGGCGATGTTGCAGGTGTGGACCATGGAAGGCCTGCACGCCAACAACTATCCGCCTGGCTCCACCGACGAGAACCCGTACGAGGTGCTCAAGGAAATGGAAGCCTACGGCTACGCCTCGACCGTGGCGGTGAACTCTGAACTGACCTTCACCCGTCCGGTGCGCCTGGGGGAAAAGCTCTACTACACCACGCGCCTGGATGCGGTGGGCGATGAAAAAACCACCGCCCTGGGCACTGGTTTTTTTGTCACCCTGGTGATGAGCCACTTCGTCGAAAAAGCCGGTGGCGACGAGCCGGTGGGCGAGTTGCTGTTTCGCGTCTTCAAGTTCCGCGCGGCCAATGCCCAGGCGCCAGCCAAGGTTGAGTCGGCACCGGTCAAGGCCAAGCGCCCGCTGCCGGGCATCAGCGACGACACCCGCTTCTTTTGGGAAGGCTGCGAGCAGGGCCAGTTGCTGATCCAGCGCTGCACCGCCTGCCAGACCCTGCGCCATCCACCGGCACCGGTGTGCATCGAATGTCACAGCTTCGACTGGGACACCGTGCAGGCCAGTGGCCGCGCCCAGTTGTATTCGTTCGTGGTGATGCACTACCCCGAAGTGCCGCCATTCGATTACCCCAACCCGATTGGCCTGATCGAACTGGAAGAGGGCGTGCGCCTGATCGCCGGCCTGGTCGGCATCGAGCGTGAGCAATTGCAGATCGGCCAGCGTTTTCAGGTCGAGTTCCAGACCTTCGATGACCAGCTGACCCTGCCGTTGTTCCGGCCGGTAGAGGCATAGGAGCCACCATGGATTTCGAATTGAGCGAAGACCAGCGCGCCATTGCGCAGATGGCTGACGGCTTGTTTGTCGACCATTGTCATGACGACTACATGCGCCAGTGGGACACCAGCGGCGAGCCGATGATGGCGCCGCTGTGGGCGCTGTGTATCGAGACCGGGCTGCATGCCCTGGCTATTCCCGAAGAACACGGCGGCAGCGGTCTGGGCATGACCGAACTGATGCTGGTGCTGCAAGCCCAGGGCAAGGCCCTGGCCCAGGTGCCGTTGTGGCGCCATCAATTGGCTGCCGCGACCCTGGCCCGTTTCGACGCTGGCGACAGTGCGGGCTGGGTTGCCAAGGCGGCGTCCGGCGAGGCGCTGCTGAGCCTGTCCATCGACGGCTTGAGCAGTGCCCGGGGCATTGAATTGCAGGCGCAAGCGAATGCCGGGGGCTGGTCAATAAATGGCCGGGTCGCAGCCTTGTCCCAGGGTGATTTGGCCAGCGCCGCACTGGTGCTGGTGCAGGCCGAGGGCCAGCCGCGCTTGCTGCTGCTCGATCTGGCGGCGCCCGAGGTTCAACGGGTGTCGGCAGTGTTGACCCACGGCGAGGCGGTGGCCGACCTGCACATTCACGGCTTGACCGTGAACGCCGCCGCGCTGTTGCCGATTGAGGCCGTCGCTTGGCTGGAACTGCGCTGCACAGCGGCATTGGCAGCCTTGCAACTGGGGGTCAGCGAAGAGCAGATCCGCCGCACCGTGGCCTACGTCAGCGAACGTCGACAGTTCGAGCGCAGCATCGGCAGCTTCCAGGCGGTGCAGATGAGCATGGCTGACACCCATATCGCCGTCGAAAGCTTGCGCACCGTGCTGTGGCAACTGGCTTACCGCATCGATGCCGGTTTGCCGTCGCCCAGCGAAGCCCTGGCTACCGCCTGGATTGCCTGCGAAGCAGGGCATCGCATCGGCCATGTCGCACAGCACGTGCATGGTGGCATCGGTGTCGACTTGACCTACCCGATCCACCGTTTTCTCTACTGGAGCCGTGGCCTGTGCCTTGCCTTGGGTGGCTCGGCAGCAAGCCTGGAACGCCTGGGCGACTGGCTCAACGATAACGACAAGCTGGGATGGAAATATGACCTCGAAGAACACCAAGCGCTTTGAAGACGTGCAACCCGGCGAAGTACTGCCGGAACTTGCCGTGCCGATCACGGTGACCCTGATCAACGGCGGCGCGATTGCCACCCGTGACTACTTCCCCGGTCACCACGACGCGGAAGCGGCCCGTGCCCTGGGTTCGCCCCATGTGTTCATGAACATCCTCACCACCAACGGGCTGGTGCAGCGGTTCATCGAGCAGTGGAGCGGGCCGCTGGCACAGTTCACCGCGCTGAAAATCAAGCTCGGCGCGCCGAACTATCCCGGTGACTGCATGACCTTCAATGGCAGCGTCACTGGCGTTGATGCGGACACCCGTTCGGTGGAAATCACCTTGAGCGGCAAAAATTCCATGGGCAACCACGTGACCGGCACGGTCGCGCTGGTCCTGCCTTGACAGCCGGAGAGACACAGATGACTGATTCATCGATTTCCGGGCGTGCCGCGATCGTTGGTCTGGGCGCGACCGAATTTTCCAAAAACTCCGGACGCACTGAATTGCGCCTGGCGCTGGAGGCCACCTTGAGTGCGCTCAAGGACGCCGGCATCGATCCATCCGAGGTCGAGGGTTTCAGCTCCTACTCGGTGGACAAGGTCCCGGAGTACGAAATCGCCCGTTTGCTCGGTTGCAAAGACGTGAAGTTTTTCTCGCAAGTGCCCCACGGCGGCGGTGCGGCCTGTGGGCCGGTGATGCACGCGGCGATGGCGGTGGCTACCGGGATGGCGAAAGTGGTGGTGGTCTATCGGGCGATGAACGAGCGTTCCTGGTATCGCTTCGGTACCGGCAGCTACGGCTTCGCTTCGGCGCCGACTTTCGACAACGTCAACTACGGCTGGTACATGCCCCACGGCTTCCATACACCGGCCGCCTGGGTCGGGATGTTTGCCCAGCGCTACATGCACACCTACGGCGCCACCAGTGAAGACTTCGGCCGAATAGCGGTGGCGGCGCGGGATTTTGCCGCGACCAACCCCAAGGCGTTTTTCCACGGCAAGCCGATCACCCTGGAAGAACACCAGGCCTCGCGCTGGATCTGCGAGCCGCTGCACTTGCTCGATTGCTGCCAGGAATCCGATGGCGCCGTGGCGATGGTCATCACCTCGGCCGAGCGTGCCCGTGACCTGCGGCAGAAACCGGTGACCATCAAGGCCGGCTCTCAAGGCATCAGCCACGGCCAGCAGAGCATGACGTCGTTCTACCGCGACGACATCACCGGGTTGCCGGAGATGGGCGTGGTCGCCCGTGAACTGTATCGCCAGTCGGGCCTGGGCCCGGACGCGTTCCAGACGGCTGTGATCTACGACCACTTCACCCCGTTCGTGCTGCCGCAGCTGGAAGAGTTCGGCTTCGTCAAACGCGGCGAAGCCAAGGAATTCATCCGCGCCGGGCACCACGCCCGTGGCGGAAAACTGCCGATCAACACCCACGGTGGACAACTGGGCGAGGCCTATATCCACGGCATGAACGGCATCGCCGAAGCCGTGCGCCAGGTACGTGGCACGGCGGTCAACCAAGTGGCGGATGTGCAGAACGTGCTGGTCACCGCCGGCACCGGCGTACCCACCAGCGGCCTGATTCTCGGCGCAGCGTAAGGAGCACCAGATGTTCGTCGACCTCACTCCCGAACAACATGCCCTACGCCACAAGGTGCGGGACTATTTCCAGGCCCTGATGACCCCGGACATGCGCGAGCAGTTGCGTGGCAAGGAAGGCGGCGAGCTGTTTCGCCAGACCATCCGCCAGATGGGTCGCGACGGCTGGCTCGCGGTCGGCTGGCCCAAGGCCCATGGCGGCCAGGGTTACGCCGCCACCGAACAGTTGATCTTCTTCGAAGAAGCCAACATCGCCGGCGCGCCGCTGCCGTTCGTGACCATCAGTACCGTGGGCCCGGCCTTGATGACCCACGGCAGCGAGTTGCAGAAAGAACGCTTCCTGCCCGGCATTGCCGCAGGCGAAATCATGTTCGCCATCGGCTACTCGGAACCGGAGGCCGGCAGTGACCTGGCGGTACTGAAAACCAGTGCCCGTCAGGATGACCAGGGCTTTGTGGTCAATGGCAACAAGCTGTGGACGTCTGGGGCCGAATCGGCCGACTTCGTCTGGCTGGCGGCCCGCACCGACCCGACCCAGGCACGGCACAAAGGCATTTCGCTGCTGATCGTCGACACCACGACGCCGGGCTTCTCTCACACCTTGATCCCCACCACCAGCATTCCGACCACGGCCACTTATTACGACAACGTACGGGTGCCCAACGAGATGCTGGTCGGTGAGTTGAACGGTGGCTGGAAGCTGATCACCTCGCAACTGAACCACGAGCGACTCGGCCTGGGTACCTGGTCGGACAAGGTAGTGGCGCTTTTTCGCCGGGTTTATCTGTGGGCGCGGGCCAGCGACGAGCAGGGGCGTCGGGCGATGGACAAGGCCTGGGTGCGCAGCTCGCTGGCTGAATGTTATGCGCGCCTGGAGGCAATGCGCCTGATCAACATGCGCATCGCCTCGGACCTTGAGCACGAGCGCATGGACGTGGCGCTGAGTTCGACCACCAAGGTGTTCGGCTCGGAATCGGCCATCGAGATCCTGCGCAAACTCGCGGCGGTCCTCGGCGCCAATGGCTCGATGCGCAGCGGTTCGGCAGCGACGTTGCTGCAGGGCGAGCTGGAATACGAGTTGCGCAGTTCGGTGACCCTGACCTTTGGCGGTGGCACCAATGAAATCCAGCGTGAGCTGATCGCCCAGTTTGGCCTCGGCATGCCGCGCACCCAACGCTGACGTTGGTCCATCAACAACAAAAACCGTACCCGCCCCGAATCCGGGGCGAGTCGAAGGGGACTTTCATGAGCACTATCGAGCAATTCAGGCACGATACCCGTGCCTGGCTGGAGGCTAACTGCCCGCTGTCGATGCGCACCGGCATGGCTGAAGGCGATGTGGTGTGGGGCAGCCAGAACCCGCAGTTTCCCTGTGAAGACGCACGCTTGTGGTTTGAGCGCATGCGCGACAAGCGCTGGTTCTGCCCCGAGTGGCCCGAGGAATACGGCGGCGCCGGTCTAAGTGACGAACAACTGGCAGTGCTGGAAAGTGAGATGCGCCGTCTCAAGTGCCGGCCGCCGCAGATTAACCTCGGTATCTGGATGCTTGGGCCAGTGCTGCTGGCTTACGGCAGCGAGGAACAGAAACGCGATCTACTGCCACCGATTGCCCGCGGTGAAGTGCGTTGGTGTCAGGGTTTCTCCGAGCCGAACGCCGGTTCCGATCTGGCCAGCCTGAAGATGGCCGCCCGCGATGCCGGCGATCACTTCGTGGTGGACGGCAGCAAGATCTGGACTTCTTACGGTGACAAATCCGACTGGATGTACGCCCTGGTACGCACCGACTTCAGCGTGCCCAAACACCAGGGCATCAGCCTGATCGTGCTGGACATGCGCAGCCCCGGCGTCAAGCCACAGCCGATCGATTTGATCAGCGGCAAATCGGCCTTTTGTCAGGTGTTCTTCGACAGCGTGAAAGTGCCCAAGAGCCAGCTGATCGGGCCGTTGAATGGCGGCTGGAACCTGGCCAAGTACCTGTTGCAACACGAACGCAAGGCGATGTCGAAATTCGGCGAGTTCAGCCTGCCGTCGCACTTCGACCTGCTGGCCCTGATGCGCGAATACGTGCCGGCGCCCCGGTCCCAGAGCGAGCACGCCCTGCAGGCGCGGGCCACGGCCTGTGCGATGAACGAGCATGCCTACAACCTGACCGTGCAGCGCATGGGCGAAGAGGCTCGGGCTGGCGACGACATCGGTGGCCTGATGTCGATCATGAAGCTGGTGCACACCGAACAGGAACGCGACAAATTCGAAGTGCTGCTCGATGCCATGGGCGGGGATGCCTTTGGCTGGGAGAGCGCGGCATTCAGCGAGCAGCAACTGGCGGTGACCCGCGCCTGGTTGAACAGCTATGCGCTGACCATTTCCGGCGGGTCCTCGGAGGTCCAGTTGAACGTCATCGCCAAGCGCGTGCTGGGTTTACCCGACGCTAAAAAAGGAGTTACCCCATGAGCCTGCGCTATAGCGACGAACAACGTTTGCTGGCCGACAGTGCCCGGGATTTTCTCGCCGCGCGCAGCCCGGTCAGTGCCCAGCGTCGACTGCGCGATGACGCGGTTGAGGCGGGTTTCGATGCGCAGTTGTGGCAGGGCGCGGTCGATCTGGGCTGGAGTGCGATTCCGTTTCCGGAAGACTTTGGCGGCCTGGATTTCGGTTGCAAGGGCCTTGGGCCGATCTTCGAATCCATGGGCCGCAATCTCTCCGCAACGCCGCTGTTGTCCAGCGTAGTCCTCGGCGGTTCGCTGGTACTTCTGGCGGGCAACTCCGCGCAACAGACGCACTGGTTGCAAGCCGTGATCAGTGGTGAACAGCGCCTGGCCCTGGCCGTGGACGAACAGTCGCGCCACGACCCGAGCCGCATTGCCCTAACGGCTAAAGCCGAGGGGCAGGGCTATCGCTTGCACGGCGACAAGTTCTGGGTGGTCGACGGGCTGGGTGCAGATGCCTTCGTGGTAGCTGCGCGCACCGCCGGACAACCGGGCGACACGCACGGCATCAGCCTGTTCCTGGTGCCAGCCGGTACACCGGGTTTGACCGTCAGCGCCTTGTCGCTGATCGACTCGCGCAACAGCGCACGGCTGCAACTGGACCAGGTGCAATTGGGCAGCGAAGCGCTGCTGGGCACCCTGGGCGAGGGCTGGGCTGCGCTGGAAACGGTGCTGGACCGTGGCCGCACTTGCCTCGCCGCGGAGCTGTTAGGGATGGCCGAACAACTGTTCGAAACCACGCTGGAGTACCTCAAGACCCGCGTGCAGTTCGACACGCCGATTGGCACCTTTCAGGTTCTGCAACATCGTGCCGCGCAAATGTACATCGACCTGGCGCTGAGCCGTAGTGCGCTGATGGCTGCGTTGGCGACTCTGGATGACGCCGGCCACGACGCAGGGGCACGTGCGCGACTGGTCAGCCTGGCGAAATGGAAGGCCGGCGACACGGCAATCAAGGTGGCCAACGAAGCCGTGCAGATGCACGGCGGCATTGGCGTCACCGACGAGCTGGATGTCGGCCTGTACCTCAAGCGTGTCCGTGTGGCGCAGAGCTGTCTGGGCGACCGGGATTTCCATTGCGAGCGCTATTCCGCCCACGCGTAGAACCTGTAGGCAGTCAACTCCTGTAGGAGCGAGCCTGCTCGCGATAGCGGTGTAACAGGCGGCATTTATATCGACTGACACGCCCTCATCGCGAGCAGGCTCGCTCCCACAGGGATGTCGCTTGACCGACTGACATTGGCCCACTTGCACGCCATTGGGGGCGCTACCCCGGCTGTCCTGGAGAAAACAATAATGAGCATTGAACGCTGGCAAACCGCGTGGCGGCAACTGATCGCCCCCGGTGCGCCGTTTGAAGTGGTGACGCCCGATGACGGCGCTCCACGCTTCTTCCGTCACGCCGCGCACGACCTGTTGCAGGTGCTGGACACCGGTCGAGTCCATGGCGACCGTGAGTTCCTGATCTGGCAGTCGCAACGCCTGACTTTCAACCAGTTCTACGATCAGGTCGATCGCCTGGCCGGGCAGATGGTTGCCCGCTTTGACTTGCAACCGGGCGAGCGGGTGGCGATTGCCATGCGCAACCAGCCGGCGTGGCTGGTGGCCTTCGCCGCTATCCAGCGCTGCGGCGCGGTGTGTGTGCCGCTCAACAGCTGGGGGCTGCGCGATGAGTTGCAATACGCTTTGCAGGACAGTGGTTCGCGCCTGTTGCTGTGTGACGAAGCGCGCCTCGAAACCCTGCGCGCAGACCTCGCCCGTGAACAGCGGGCGACGATTGTCGTCGGAGCCCAGGCAGGGTCGTTGCCCGAGTATTGCCTGCGTTTCGAAGACCTGATCGGCGCTCCGGCATTGCCGGTGCCAACGCTGGAAATCGATCCCGATGCGCCGGCGCTTATCCTCTACACCTCGGGCACCACCAGCCGCGCCAAGGGTGCAGTGTCGAGTCACCGGGCCATCTGCCAGGCGCTGTTTGCCCTGGATTTTCAGGGCGCGTTCTGCGCCATGAGTTCGCCTGAACGCATCGGCGTGGTGATCAACAGCGGCTACCCGCCGACCACACTGGCAGCGGTGCCGATGTTCCACGTCAGCGGCCTGCATGCGCAGTTCCTCTCGGCCCTGCGCGGCGGACGGCGGTTGCTGCTCATGTACAAGTGGGATGTGGAGCAGGCACTGGACCTGATTCGTGACGAGCGTTGCACCCAGTTCAACGGGGCGCCGGTGATGATGCAGCAACTGCTCGCCTCACCGCGCTTTGGCGGCGAGCACACCGCCAGTCTGTTCGGTTTGGGGCTGGGTGGTGGAGCGGCGTCCGCCGGGGTGTTGGACAACATGCTCAAGCTCAAGCCCGATGCCATCGGCGGCGCCGGCTACGGTCTGACCGAAAGCAACGGCATCGGCGCTGCCATCGGTGGCGACCCGTTCATCTACAAGCCGGCAGCGGCGGGGTGGGCCTTGCCGATCGTCGATATTCGCATTGGCGATGATCCGCACCGACCGCAGCCTGCGGGCACTCGCGGGGTGATCTGGCTGCGTTCGCCGACCTTGATGAGCGCCTACTGGAACCTGCCTGAAGCCACCGCACAAAGCCTGCGCGACGGGTGGCTCGACACGGGCGATATCGGCTACCTCGACGATGAGGACTTCCTCAGTATCACCGGCCGGGTCAAGGAGTTGATCAACCGCGGAGGCGAGAAAATTTCCGCCGCAGAAATCGAGACGTGCGTGCTCGATATGCCCGGTGTCCTGGAAGCTGCGGCGTTCGCCATCGCCGATCCGCTACTGGGTGAAACGGTGGGGCTGGCCGTGCATGGTCAGGCTTCGACGCTGCCCCAGCAAGCGCAAATCTGCGCCTTCATCGCCCAGCGCCTGGCCGCCTACAAAGTGCCGGCGCAGGTCTATCGGGTACTCGAACCCTTGCCACGCAACGCCACCGGCAAGGTGCTCAAGGCACAGCTGCAAGAAAAGTTGGGCGCATAGCGCTGCCTTAGTCTTTCCGGACGATGTCGGGGCCGGCAGAAACCGAACAATGGGTCCATCCACACAGCCTTATCAGCGAAGGAGGCATCACATGAAAATAACAAGAACAGGTCTCATGCTCGCGGTCGCAGTCACAGCCAATAGCGGGCTGATGGGTTTTGCGCACGCCGCGGTGTCACCTCAGGAAGCAGCCAAACTGGGCAAGGAGCTGACCTGTGTCGGCGCCGAGCAAGCCGGCAATGCCGAGGGCACCATTCCGCCGTACACCGGCAAGTACCTGGGTGAAGTCCCGGGCTGGAATCATGTGAAGTTCTCCGGCGACCAGCCGGTGGACCCCTATGCGGCGGAGAAGCCGATTCTGGTGATCACTGCGCAGAACATGAGCCAGTTCGAGTCGCACCTGACCGAGGGCCAGAAGGCGCTGCTGAAGAAGTATCCGACCACCTACAAAATGAACATCTACCCGGGCCATCGGGATTTCCGCTATCCGGATTATGTGTGCCGCCGTGCGATGGACAACGCATTGCAGGCCAAACTGGTCAATGACGGTGCAGGTTTTACCGGGATTGGCCAGGTGCCGTTCCCGATTCCCAAGAACGGCATGGAATTGCTGTGGAACCACCAACAGCCGGCGCGTGCCTACACCGAGGAAAAAACCACCGATCTGGCTTCGGTCCTGCCCAATGGCAGCATCGGCTGGGGGCGTGCATATGCCCGTAACCTGGCATTGGCCAATTCACCCAGTGCCGACTCCAGGACCGAAGACAAGATTTCGGCCATGAGCAACAACATGACCCTCAAACCGGCCCGTGACAACGGCACGCTGAGCATTTCGCACGAACCCTACAACTTCGGTACGGACTCACGCCAGGCCTGGTCCTACAGCCCATCCACCCGCCGCGTACGGCAACTACCGGGCTACGGCTTCGATCAACCAATGATTGGCACCAACGGCACCATGACCGTCGACGAGGACCGTTTGTTCAACGGCACTCCGGAGCGCTTCAACTGGAAGCTCATTGGCAAGCGTGAAATCTACAGCCCGGCCAACGCCTTCAAGCCCAACACCGCGTCGATCAAATATGCCGACATGCTGACCCCCAACCATCCCAACCCGGAGTTCATGCGTTATGAGTTGCGTCGCGTCTGGGTGCTGGAAGCTGACCTGAAGGAAGGCTATCGCCATGTCTATGGCAAGCGTGTGCTGTTCATCGACGAAGACACCTGGAACTCGGTCATGGCCGACAACTACGATGCCCGCGGGCAGCTGTGGAAGCACGCCATGGTCAACTACTACTACCACCCTGACATGAGTGGCTGGCAGGCCGGGTCGCAATTCTTCATGGACTTGAATTCAGGCCAGTACACCGGTTACGGCATGACCAACGAGTCGAAGAAGGGCCCGATCCTCAACGAAGGCAAATTCACCCCGGACCAATACACCGCGGATGCGGCGCGGGCGATCGGGCGGTAACGACTTCGGCAATACCCGCTACAAGTAAAGGCCTCGCCGGGTAACGGTGGGGCCTTTTTGGGTTGGGTTCTGCAATAAGGTTATTCGATAGCAGGAGGATTTACCTGAGACAGATCAGCACGATGCTCTTGTTTTCCCGAGATGCCGTGAAGAACCTTTTTTTGCTGGTCAGACGCGTTCTTTCAACAACGTCCCATTACCTGTAGCAGCTGGCGTTAGTTCAGGGCTAGACATCTTCGTTGCGAGCAAAAAACCCAGTCAGCGCGATTACACGCTGACTTTCAGGTTGTCAGTCAGTTGATCGGCTGAGAGGTGATCGACCATTGGGGATCCAGTGGGCCGATGATCTCCAGCAGCCGTTTGTAACCGGTACGGAGAATGCGCCATTCGCCTTGTATCTTGATGTAGCTATCCTCATAGATCGCGCTGCCGTTAAGCAGGGTCTGCTTATCGAGGTTGATGAACAGGTCGTTGAGGTACCAGAGGCCAGTGGCTTCATCACCGTTGACCACGATTTCCGGGGTGTGGCCGTTGTGCATGCCGAAACGGCGATTGGTGAAGTTGGTGCGGTAGAACTCGATGGCCTGCTCCAGTCCGTTGAGTTCGAGCTGGTAGGTCGGGCTTTGAAAGCTGATCCTCACCTCGGGGGCGAGGATGCTGCGCAGTAGTTCGAGGTTACAGGTATCGATACCTCGAAAATAGCGGGCCTTGAGCTGTTTGATCTGCTCGATGGCAACGAGATCCAGCATGTTATTCAACTCCAAGGGGAAGGCGATGGCCACACGGGTACCGTGTGGCCGCTGGAAAGAGGCGACGTGCTTGTCGCCTTGAAGTGCTTAGCAGGGCAGAAAGTGGCCGCCGTTGACGTCCAGTTGTGCGCCGGTAATGACCTTGGCGTAGTCGCTGGCCAGGTACAGGGCGGCCATGGCGCAGTCGTTGTCTTCGGGGATCTTGCGCAGTGCAATCTGTTGGGCGACCTGGTCGACCAGCGACTCCATCGGGACACCCAGGCGCCTGGCTTCGCTCTCGAAGTGGCCGATGACCGGCGCGCCCCACATCCAGCCCATGAAGGTGGAGTTGACGCGGATGCCGAACGGGCCAAGATCCTGGGCCAGGTACTGCACGGCGGTTTTCAATGCACCCTTGGAGACGGCATAGCCGGATTCCAGTTGGTTGGGGGTGCGGGTGGCCATGGTGTTGATCATGACGATGCTGCCCGACTTCTGCTTCTTCATCTGCGGCAACACGGCCTGGGTCATGTGCATGGTGCCGAACAGGTTGACGTCCATCGCGTTGCGCCAGTCGTCCATTGACGACTCGGAGGAACTGCCCCAGGCGCCATGGACGTAGGCAGAGTTGATCAATACGTCGATCTGGCCGAAGTGCTCGATCGTCAGGTCGGCGAGCGTCTGGCACTGTTCGGCCTGGGCAATGTCGGTGGGGACTTTCAGCACAGGAGTGCTGTAGCCGGCGTCGCGGATGGCCTGTTCAGCCTGATCCAGCTTGGCCGGGGTGCGGGCGGCCAATACCACGGCCTTCGCCTGATACTCCGCGGCACGCACGGCCAGCTTGATGCCGAGGCCAGGACCGATACCGGAAATGATGACGACTTTATCTTTGAGCAACATGGCAATTACCTTCTTATTGTTCTGGTAGGGAATGGGGCGTTCAGGTGCGACTGGCGTGCAGTTCTTCGGCACGTCGTTTCAGATCCAGGGCCATCTGGTCGAAGCCGGTTTTTACCCAGGCTCCGTGTTCACGCATGATCGTGTCCTGGTTCAGGCCCAGGAAAATGTCAGTGGTGAAATAGCTGCAGCGGTTGGCATCGATGGCCTTGATGTACTGATCGCGGCGGGCGGCGTCCATGTTTTCCGGGACGGGGCGCTGCTCCCAGGACAGCAGTCGCTCGGGGTCGCAGGCCACGAGGTATTCGAAGACCGGAACGGTTTCGCCGGTATCGGGCGTAAGTACCTGCATATGCACCTCGTCGCCGATCTGCAGGCCGCACTGAATGTTCGGGCAGAAGCTGTTCCACTGGTGGTAATTGTCCAGATCAATGAGCACTTCCCAGACCACCCGGGCGGGGGCATTAATTTCCACCGTGTGGGAGGTCACTATGTTTTCTGCTCTGGCCATGACTGTCTCCTGTTGTGCATTCAGTTGATGGGTTTGGAGGTGATCTGCAGCTGTTCACTCAAGGGCTGGATAGTCTCGAGCAGGGTTTCGTAGCCCGTCTCGGCGATCATCCAGCGCTCGCCGCGCTTGATGTAGCGATCCTGGTAGATCGCACTGCCGTGCATGTGGGTGTTTTCCTCGAGGTTGATGAACACGTAGCTCAGGTACCAGAGGGCTGTCGCCTGGTCGCCATCGACTTCGATTTCCGGGGTGTGACCGTTGTGGGTGGCCAGGCGGGTTTTGGTGAACGAGGTGCGATAGAAGTCCAGCGCATCGCCCAGGCCATTGACGTGGAACTCGTAGGCAGGGCTCTTGAACGACAGGGCGACGTCCTCGGTCAGCATGCCCTGGAGCATCTCGATGTTGCAGGTGTCGATGGCGCGGAAATAGCGCGCCTTGAGCTGTTTGATCAGCTCGATTGCTTCTAGATCCAACATGTGAAGCCTCCTTGGGGCCACTCAGGCACTGAGCTGGTACTCGCTGGTGAGGATGCAGTCGATCTTCTGGAAGTCGATGAATTTGCTGGTCGATTCGTACATGGCTTGCTGGCGCTGCGCGCACTTGTCCGGGTCGCCCAGGGCGGCGAAGAATCCTTGCGGATTACCGATGGCCTCGGGCGGGAAGTTCTCTTCGACGATGGCGTGCAGCACCGGTGCGCCGAAGGTCAGCGCGCGTACCACGGTGTTCTGCCGGTAGCCGAAGATCGATTGCAGCGGATAGGCATTAGGCCCGTGTCCGTTGCGCCAGGTGTCGTACCAATGCTCGTAGCTCATCCGGTCTGGCTTGTGCAGCAACGCCACCTGATTCATGCCGGGCGTGCGCTCGCCGACCGGCACCCGATACTGGGCGGCACGGGGCTGGCGCTCCTCGGGATACGGCTCGGATTCCACCACCAGATAAGCCTCCAGGCGGCGGGTCTTGGGCGCCACGAGTGCCTGGATGGCGGGCCATTGCGAGGCACTGTCCAGCCACAACGAGAGCAACCCGTCCAGGGGCACGGCGCTATTGGTGATGCGCTGCGTCGAGGCGGCGGCCACCGCCTCGTCGACCAGCATCACGCGGAGGTTTTTTGCACCGGCTGCAGTCAATGCGTCGCGCAGGTCGAACAAATCCGCACGCCATTGCCTGGCGTTGGGTTGTGTCGGCTTCCACAAGGTCAAGATGATTTTTTCCATGATTTCTCCAACCTGCGTTCAGTGATTGACGCTCAGGTGACGGGCGCGATATTCGCTGTAGTCCTGGATCATCTGCGTCTCGTTCAGACCGAAGCGCTCCAGGCTGTAGTCATGGCTGGCACGTTTTTCCCGGCTGTTTTGCGACAGCCAGCCCTGCGCGTCGGCGCGGGCCTTATCGGTAAACGGCAGATTGGCGAAGGCGTAGACCTTTTCCAGCACTTGCAGCGGCTGCTTCACGGTGTCGGCGAAGTGGATGTCGAGAAAGCGCTCGGCCACATGCTGTTCGCGAACCTGCATGGTGTGACGGATGCCTCGCGCCATGCGGTTGTTCCACTGCTCACCAGCGGCTTTCGGGTCCGGGTTGTCGCTGTACATCTGCCACAGGGTGTGGGCCATGCTGGCCATCGACGGGATGGTCTGGGCCGGTTCACGGTGGGTCAGAATCACCTGCGCCTTGGGGAAGACATCCAGCAGCAAATCCAGGGTGTGCAGATGTTGTGGCGCTTTGAGCAGCCAGCGTTGACCTGCCGGCTCACGCCGTTGTTGCTTCTGCCACTGCAAGAACTGCAGCATTTTCTTCAGTTGGGTGTAGACCGGCCGCTGGTCTTGCTGATCCAGCCAGCGGGTATAACTAGGCACGTTGACGTAGGCGTCCATGGCGCACATGAACGAGTGTTCCATGAGCATGAACTCTTCGTCGCAGAGCATCGGATCCAGCGGGTGGATCGCGAGGATCTGCGGGATCACCTCGGCCATCAGATCGACCTCGGCCTTGGCCTGGGCGATGCGCTTGGCCGGCGCGGCCAGAGTTTCGTCAGTCAGCGGTGCCGGAAAGCGAGTTTCCCACCAGGCGGCGGAGTAGAAGCGTGGGTCGACCGCCAGCGTGCGCTGAAGCATGGTGGTGCCGGTGCGCGGCAGGCCGACGATGACCAGCGGATCGTCGATTTGTATCTGGGTTATTTCTGGATGACGGCGCAGGTAGTCTTCCATCACCAGGCGGTTGACCAGTTGCCCGACCAACCTTTCTTCCAGCAAATACAGGCCGGAGGCTGACAGCTGGGCTTCGGCGGCCAGGGCATCGAGCAGCGCCTGCAACGACTCGCGGTAGTTGTCATCGCCAAAATCGCTCAGGCCATTGCTGCGCGCGATGGCGCTGGCCAGCAGTTTTTCGACGGTCAGGTCTTCAATGCGGGTGTGCGCGTTCATACGGCCTCCGCGACGGCAGATACGTTTACGACGCGGGTGGTGGGGTGGCATTGCTCCCGGGCGCCGACCCAACGCAGGCAGAGCGTGCCCTGGCGTACACCGGCGGTTTGCAGCCAGTTGCTCACCCCGGGGTCCAGCTCACTGAGTACCAGCGTCACGCCGCCGTTGTCGTCGTAGCGGGCCTGATGCTTGTTGAAACAGATCTGGTGGTAGCGGTAGTCCAGCGACTCCATCCAGTAATTGTTGATCTGCAAGTTCCAGAAGTCGCAGTCCGGCACTTTATCAATGTGGATGACCAACGCCTCGTCCGCGGCTAGCGCCCAGTGCGAGTGGTAGTAGAAAATGTTCGGATCGCCGCCAACTGACTGGCAGAGCGCCTGGTTGGCTGGGGGCAACTGATTGCTGTGCGGCAGGTAGCTTTCGCTCCAGTCGGCGAACAGCCGGGCGGTGTTTTCCACGAAGCTCGATACCCGCGCCAGGCCTTGTTGGAACGTCGCCGGGTCAAGGGCCTGTGGCTTGGAATCGGTGCCGATGCGCTCGATGCTCAACTTGGCCGGCACTTCGCTGCGACGGTCAAGAAACGTCTGGCGTACGATCAAGGCATTGGTGGCGCCTTCCATTTTCAGCCAGTTGCCCGTTTGCGGTTCGCTGCTGAGGATGATTTCAAAATTGCCCTGGTCATCGACCTGTAGCTGGCTGGCATCGATGAAACCGGTCTGGATCAGGGTGCCGTCGGTTTCATAACCGCCTTTCTGGGTGCCAAAGCTCAGGTAGGCGACACTGCCGCGCTGGCCTTTGATGCGATAGTCCAGCGTGCCGTCCAGGCGCGAGTACTCATAGAGGTTGTCCGGGTTGTCGGCGCCAATTTTCGCGGTCTCGTGGGAGGTCTTGAAGAAACTGGGAAACGCCGGGTCGGCAAACTCGATGTGCATCTCCAGGCCGATGCGCAGCAGGCGCGTCAGGTAGCGGAAGCCTTCGGCGCGGGTGGCCGCATCGACGGGTGCTTCGGGACGCAGGATCTGCTCGCCGCAGCGCTTGAGGTGATCGCAGAACGTGGCCCAGGTCTGGCCACTCAACAGCTGTTGTTCGTCAATAGAGCTGATTGTCATTGTTAGACTCTCTTGATTAGGCGAATCCGGCTCGTGAGCGACTGCCAAGAGGCGCTTGAGCCGGATTCACGGGACACGGTCAAATGCCCGGCGAACCGGGCGCCGGGGCTAGAGTTCCTTACCGATGAAGCCGCGCTCGGTCAGCACCTCGATGATCCGGTCCACTGCACCCTCCGGCGTCAGCTTGCTGGTCTGGATATGGATGTCCGGCTTGCTCGGTACCTCATAAGGCGAGTCGATGCCTGTGAAGTTTTTCAACTCACCGCGGCGGACTTTCTTGTACAGGCCCTTGGGGTCGCGCTCTTCGGCCACGGCCAGCGGCGTGTCGACGAAGATCTCGATGAACTCGCCTTCCTGCAGCAGCCCACGCGCCATCTCGCGCTCGGAGCGGAACGGCGAGATGAAGGCGGTCAACACGATCATCCCGGCATCCACGAACAACTTGGACACCTCGGCCACCCGGCGAATGTTCTCTACCCGGTCGGCATCGGTGAAGCCCAGGTCGCGGTTCAAGCCGTGACGCACGTTGTCGCCGTCGAGCAAGTAGGTATGGCGGCCGCGGGCGTACAGCCGGGTTTCCAGCAAGTTGGCGATGGCCGATTTGCCAGCCCCCGACAAACCGGTGAACCACAGCAGCACCGGCTGCTGGCCCATCTGTTCGGCACGTGCCTTCTTGTTCACATCCACGTGCTGCATATGGATGTTCTGCGAACGGCGCAGCGAGAACTCGATCAGGCCTGCGCCGACGGTGGCGTTGGTCAGGCGGTCGATGAGGATGAAGCTGCCGGTTTCGCGATTGTCCTTATAGGGATCGAAAGCGATCGGCTGGCTGGAGAAGAGGTTGCACACGCCGATCTCGTTCAACGCCAGTTCCTTGGCCGCCAAGTGCTCCATGGTGTTGACGTTGATCTTGTACTTGGGCACCGCCAGGGTGACCGACAGCGTCTTGCCGCCGATCTTCATTAAGTAAGGGCGACCGGCGAGCATGGCCTGTTCGTGCATCCAGATCAGGCTGACCTGGAACTGGTCGGCGACGCTGGCCGGGTCTTCCGAAGTGGACAGGACATCGCCGCGGCTGCAATCGACTTCGTCGGTCAGGGTCAGGGTGATGGACTGCCCGGCCACGGCTTGTTGCAGGTCGCCGTCGAGGGTAACGATGCGCGAGATTCGGCTCTCTTGCCCGGCCGGCAACACACGTACGCGGTCGCCGGGACGAACCACGCCGCTGGCGATGGTGCCGGTGAAACCACGGAAATCCAGGTTGGGGCGGTTGACCCACTGCACCGGCATGCGAAACGACAGTTTCTGCTGGTGCGCCTCGTCGATCTCGACGGTTTCCAGGTAACCCATCAGCGTGGTTCCGCGGTACCAAGGCATGTGCTCGCTCTGCTCGGTGATGTTCTCACCCCGCAGCGCGGACATCGGGATGGCGGTGACATCCTGAAGATTGATCTGCCTGGCGAAGGCGCGGTAGTCATCGACGATGGCGTTGAAGACTTTCTCCGAGTAGTCCATCAAGTCCATCTTGTTGACGGCCAGGACCACCTTGCGAATGCCGATCAGCGAAGCCAGATAGCTGTGACGCCTGGATTGGGTCAGCACGCCGCGTCGGGCGTCGATCATTACCACGGCCACGTCGGCCGTGGAGGCTCCGGTCACCATGTTGCGGGTGTACTGCTCATGGCCCGGGGTATCGGCAACGATGAACTTGCGCAGCTCCGTGGAGAAAAAACGGTAGGCCACGTCGATGGTAATGCCTTGTTCGCGCTCGGCGGCCAGGCCGTCAACCAACAGCGCGAAATCCAGTTCACCACCCTGGGTGCCGTCTTTTTTCGAGTCGGCCTCCAGCGCTTCCATCTGGTCTTCGAAGAGCATTTTCGAATCGTAAAGCAGGCGTCCGATCAGCGTGCTCTTGCCATCGTCCACGCTGCCACAGGTAATGAAGCGCAGCAGGCTCTTGTGCTCGTGGGCCTTGAGGTATTGCCCGATATCCTCGGCAATCAGGTCAGATACGTGTGCCATTAGAAGTACCCCTCTTGTTTTTTCTTCTCCATCGATGCGGACGAGTCGTGGTCGATCATTCGCCCCTGACGTTCGGACGTGCGGGTCAGGAGCATTTCCTGAATGATCTTGGGCAGGGTGTCGGCATCGGACTCGACGGCACCGGTGAGCGGGTAGCAACCCAGAGTGCGGAAGCGCACGTTGCGCATCATCGGCACTTCACCCGGGTTCAGCGGCATGCGTGCGTCATCGACCATGATCAGCATCCCGTCACGCTCGACCACCGGGCGCGGTGCGGCGAAATACAGCGGTACGATCGGGATGTTTTCCAGATAGATGTATTGCCAGATGTCCAGCTCGGTCCAGTTGGACAGAGGGAACACGCGGATCGACTCGCCCTTGTGTTTACGCGTGTTGTACAGGTGCCAAAGCTCTGGACGCTGGTTCTTCGGGTCCCAGCGGTGCTGATCGGAGCGAAAGGAGAAAATCCGTTCCTTGGCCCGGGATTTTTCTTCGTCGCGACGCGCGCCGCCGAAGGCCGCGTCGAAACCGTAGTGATCGAGTGCCTGTTTCAGGCCCTCGGTTTTCATGATGTCGGTGTGGATCTGCGACCCGTGCTTGAACGGGCTGATGCCCATTTCAATGCCTTCGGGGTTGGTGTGGGTCAGCAGGTCGACGTTCAGCTTGGCCACCATCTGATCGCGGAAGCGATACATCTCCTGGAACTTCCAGGTGGTGTCGACATGCAGTAAGGGGAAGGGCGGCTTGGCCGGGTAGAAGGCCTTCATGGCCAGGTGCAGCATGACCGCACTGTCCTTGCCGATGGAGTAGAGCATGACCGGATTGTCGGAGTCGGCGACAACCTCGCGCATTGCCTGGATGCTTTCCGCTTCCAGTCGTTGCAGATGGGTAAGCGTCATAGATTTTCCTCTCGCTTTTTGTTGTTGTCGTTTATCAACGTACAACTGCTGCGATTCGGACTTATGCGCGACTTGATGTTTTAACATCAGGCGCAACATCTGCAGCATGGGATCGCGGGGCAGGGGGGGAGCGACTGTGGCGGGCACGTGATCGAGCTCATCGTCAGGACAAACGCGCGCGGCTTGCTGACTGATCTGGGTCGCCAGGTCGCGGGCACCGCTGAGCATTGCGCTGGCTTCGGGCAGATGAAACAGATGCAGCCGTTCGGCGCGTTCGCCGGCCCAGGTGATGAAGGTCGCGGCGCGTTGCCAGTGCATGCCCGAGAGCAGGGCGAACACTTTGCGGTCGACGGAGCGATACAAACGGTCGAAGAACGCTTCCAGGTGGGGCGCGCGCAAGCCGTCTTCGTATGGCAGCCAGAGCACCTTGCCGCGATTGCTGACCGCGCGCAGTACTCCGTGACTGAGCTTGCCCTGGTCGTTGCGCGCACCGTAGTCATCGATCCAGTGGATCTCGCCGTTCTGCGTACGAGCCTGTTCGAGGATGTCCCGGTAGGTGCCGCGGTACCAACGCTGCACCGCTAGCGAAGCATTCGCGACGCGCTTGGCCGGGCGCTCGGCATTGAGCTGCCAGCGTTGCAAATAATGGGCGGCGGTGCGTTCCGGCAAGTCGATATCGTGCAGGCGCTTGACCAGTGCCTGCATCGCTTCCAGTTGCCAGAGCAGGAAGGGTAACTGGTGTCGTTCCGGCGGCGTACTGACCAGCAATCGGTAGATGTTCTGTTCCTGCTCGGCAGACAGGCTGCGGCCTTCACCTTGCTTGCGCCCGCGTTCGCGCACGGGCACGGCATTCCAGCCACCGGCCTGCCACGCCTTGTAGGCAGAAATGATCGTCGGCGATGAGAGTCCGGTGTCCTGGCTGATGGCTTTGAGCGTGCTGCCAGCGATGCGCAATTGCACGGCGCGCAGGCGAAGCTTGTTGATCTGTGGAACGGATAACTGATTGCCGTGGGACACAGGAACTCCTGTTAAACATCCATTTGCGCAGTGGCGGTGGTGCGGATGTCTGTACTGTTCCCGGATCCGGAAAACGGCGCATAGGCCGAATGGACCATACGAAGAACAAAAACAGGAGAATTGCCATGAACGAGTCAATGACTGTTCTGCTTGAAGACGTCATCGCTATTGCTCGCGAAGCAGGTGAGCTGGTGTTGGAGGTGTACCGCTCGGATTTCGAGGTACGCGGCAAAGTCGATGCCTCGCCAGTGACCGAAGCTGACGAGCGTGCCGAGGCTTTGATTCTGCGTGCCTTGGCGGCGCGTACGCCGCAGATTCCGGTGATTTCCGAAGAGGCCGCCGCTGCCGGCCAGGTGCCCGACGTGGGTCAGCGTTTCTGGCTGGTGGACCCGCTGGACGGAACCAGGGAATTCATCAATCGCAATGGCGAGTTCACCGTCAATATCGCCCTGATCGATAACGGTGAGCCGGTGCTTGGGGTGGTTCTGGCGCCCGCGCTGTCGCGTCTGTTCGCGGGTGCCCACGGTTGTGGAGCCTTTATCGAACAGGCCGGGCAGCGCCAACCCATTCACTGCCGTGCAGTGCCGCACGAGGGCCTGGACGTGGTCGCCAGCCGCTCCCATGGCGATGCCGAGGCGCTGGACAAATTCCTCGACGGGCGCCATGTGCGATCACTGAAAAGTGCCGGTTCATCGCTGAAGATTTGCCTGGTGGCGGCCGGTGAGGCCGACCTTTATCCGCGCCTGGGGCGCACCATGGAGTGGGATATCGCTGCGGGGCATGCGGTGCTTGTCGCGGCCGGTGGACAGATCCGCACCCTGGCCGGAGAGGTGTTGCGTTATGGCAAGCCTGGCCTGGACAACCCGCATTTCTATGCTCAGGGTCTATAGATCGCCGGGCATTCGCGAATGTACTCGTTGCATATTTGGATTGGGTGTATATCCGTTGCTGCGGTAACGGCGACTTAGGGTTTCGCTCTTACAGCGAGTCACTTGGAAAAGCCCCAAGTAACCAAGGGCTCTTGCCCCTGGCGTTCGGTGCCTCGCTAATGCTCGGCATGCCCTCGCTCCGGTCCTGCTCCGTGGGTCGCCGCGATGGGCCATCCATGGCCCAGCGCGGCTAAACCGGCATCCTTGCCGGTTTACCCACTGCGCAGAACCTCCACTCGGCCTCTCGATGGGGCAAGAAAATCAAAAGCCAAATCAAAAGCGAAAGCAAAAGCGAGGCGGCCTGACAGCCGACCTGATTTCGCGGATGTACTCGTTGTGATCGTTCCCACGCGGAGCGTGGAAACGATCACAGGCCTGCACCTATCTGTGCGCAGCCTCTGTTGTCGGGCGCAGGATGTCGCGGCATCCCTGCTCGTGACTGATGACCATGCGTCGATGGGCAATACGCCAACCGTTCACCGTCGATACCCAGCGATCCTGATATTCGGCCAGCGATTCATAGGTGATGTCCCGCATGCTGCCGGCGCCGCGATGCGCGGCACGCACGTACACGCGGCTCTCGACGGCCGCATCACTGGCGTCGACCAACAGGTTGCCAAGCAAGTGCTGCGAAGGTCCGCAGCCATCCAGGTGCACACGGATCATCGCCACAATCGGCTCACGCCCTTGAAGGTGTTGCAAGCCGCCATAGTCGGCGGTGGCATCCTCCAGGAAAACATCCTCCATGGCCGACCAGTCGCGTTGGTCGCAAGCACGTGCATAGCGGGAAAGGACTACATTGAGCTCGCGCTCAAGCAGCAGATTGTTGATGTCCATCTTGCCTCCCTTCATTTCCGGTTTTTTCGGTTGACCTGATGCTCGGCCCGCTTCGGGTTCCCCTCATCGTCCGTTCAGACCATTTGCGGCTACATCACCAAATGCCCGCGCAAATCCCCCAACATGTCCAGGTGCGAATAATCACGAAAGCTGAACCGCCAGACCCCGTCGACACGCTCGAACTCATCAAGGTAGCGCCCGGCGGCAATGGGTTGCAGGGGGAGTGTGTCGGTGGCCTGCAGCACGGTGTAGCAGGCGCGAACCGTGGCGGTTCCCGAGGCTTCGTCGATGTCGATGATGGGGTTGCTAATGACGTGTCGGGTGCGCGGTGTACCGCAGGGGTAGAGCTTGATGCGTTGCTGCCAGATGCCCAGCAGGGCGGTGTGATCAAGGCACTCGCCCTGGCTGTTTACCTTGATGCGGGCATGCCGAAACAGTTCGGCGGCCTCGACCAGTCGGCCGCTGTCCAGGTACTCGGCGTAACGGTAGAGCAGGTTGCAGATCTGTACGGCGCTCATGGCATTCCTCATGAAAAAAAGCCGCTGCAACCTGGCAAGGTTGCAGCGGCGCGGTGGTGCAGGAAAGGAGTCAGGCCGTCACGGCCCGGACCGGTGCAAGGGGTGCAGCCGGGTGCTTCATCTGTTGGCGATAACGCGGCAGTGCCAGGGCCAGGAACACGCTGGCCAGCAACAGCATCGACACCGACGAAGCCAGGGCATAGCGCAGCGATTCACTGCCCAGGGTCGGCACGAAGAAATCGCTGAGCATGCCGACGAACAGCGGTCCGATACCAACGCCCAGCAGGGTCATGGACATGACGAAAATCGCCGTGGCCTGGGCCAGGCGTGTGGCCGGGAACAGGTGGGTAATGGCACTCAGGCACGGTGTTGCCCACCACACGCCGAAGAAGGCGAAGGCGCTGTAGAACAGGAACGCCTGGGGCACGGCGATGCTGCCGATATGGAACGCCGTGCCTTGGGGCCAGAGGAAGTACGCCAGGGCGAAGGGGATGCTGATCAGCGTACCCAGCAACGGCACGCCGATTTGCCAGCCGACATCGCGCCGCGCCATGCGGTCGGTGAGCATGCCACACAACAGGGTGCCGACGGTCGCGCCGCCACCGCCCACCACGCCCACCAAAAATCCGGCCTCTTGCAGGTTGAGGCCGTGGGAACGGATCAGGAAACTCGGGCTCCAGGTGCCGATGGCGTAGCCGGCAATCGCCGCCGCGCCGCCGGTGAGCACCAGGCACAGGAACGAGGGCATGCGAAACAGTTCGACCAGGGTCTTGAGCCAGCCATCCTGTTGCGTCGCGAGGTGGCCCAGCGGCACTGCGCGCTGGGGTGCCCGCACAGTCAGCAGCAGAAGCAGGCCAAGGAAGATCCCGGGTGCGCCGATCAGCAAGAAGGCGTAGCGCCAACCGTGGTGCTGGGCAATCCAGCCACCCAGGCCCAGGCCGACGATCGCCCCTAGGCTGGAACCGAGCATCAGCACCGACAGGGCCGTGGATCGGCGGTTCGCCGGGTACAGATCCGAGACCATGGCCACCGACGGCGCCGTACCGCCAGCCTCGCCAACCGCCACGCCAACCCGTGCCAGCACCAGGGTCAGGAAGTTGCCGGCCATCCCGCAAAGCATGGTCATCAGGCTCCAGGCGATGCAGCTGAAGGCGATCACCGGCTTGCGTCCGATGCGGTCCGACAGACGCCCCATCGGGAAGCCGAACACGGTGTAGAACACCGCGAAGGTCACCCCCGAAAGCAGGCCGATGCCGGTATCGGATATACCGAATTCGAGCTTCACCGGTTCGATCAGGATCGCCATCAACTGGCGGTCGATGTAGTTGAACACATAGATGCTGGCGAGCACGAACAACGCGTAGTGCGTTCGCCATGTCACGGGGGTGGATTGGTTCACTGCGGGTGCTCCCGGTTTTGTTCTAGTTGGCGCGATGCTCTACGTGCCCGGTTTTTATTTCATCGTCCGTTCAGACCATCTTTGTCGTACCCAGGCAAGCCGCCTTACCCAATGGCGAACCTAGTCTTGTCGGACGATGTTTCGCTTGTGCTCAACGTCAATCATTCAGCCCGTATCCGCTGGCATGTCAGCGCTTGCCCACGTTGTGGCGAGCATGGCGACAGCCTGAAAACAATAAGAAGCTGAGGAATTGAAATGAGCGTCTTGTTCGAACCGGTCGCCCTGGGCGAACTGCAACTGGCCAACCGCATCGTCATGGCACCCATGACTCGCAGCCGTGCCCTTGCCGATGCGGTCCCTGGTGGCGACATGGTCGAATACTACCGCCAGCGTGCCAGTGCCGGGTTGATTGTCGCTGAGGGCACCGCGCCCTCGGCCAGTGGCCTGGGCTATTGTCGCACCCCGGCCATCTACAGCGACGAGCAGATCGTCGGCTGGCAGCGGGTCACCGAGGCGGTGCATGCCGAGGGCGGGCGCATCGTCCTGCAGCTGATGCACGTTGGTCGCGCCGCCAGCCGGCACAATAAGCCGGCGGGTGCGGCCACGGTCGCACCTTCGGCATTGCGCGCACGCACGCAGGTGTTCAGCGACGCTGCCGGACTGGTGGACACAGACGAGCCCCACGCACTGACTTTGCAAGGCATCGACGACGTGATCGAAGACTATCGCCAGGCCGCATTGAATGCGCGTCTGGCGGGTTTCGACGGTGTCGAACTGCATTGCACCAGCGGCTATCTGCCGATGCAGTTCATGGCCTCCGGCAGCAATCAGCGCAGCGACGCCTACGGCGGCGATGTGACCGGACGGGTGCGTTTTGCCAAGGAAGTGATCGAGGTCATGGCCGGTGCGATTGGCGCCGGACGCGTCGGTTTTCGCCTGTGCCCCGGCAACCCCTACAACGACATCGACGACAGCGATCCGGCGGCCACGGCGGCTGCCTTGTGCGAAGCCGTGGCGTCGCTAAACCTGGCCTACCTGCACATCATGCGCTCGCCACTGGCAGAGCTCGATGCCTTCGCCCTGGCGCGTCGGCACAGTCCGCATGCGTTGATTCTCAACGATGGTTTCGACGGCCTTTCGGCCAGCGCCGCGCTCGCGTCGGGCGAGGGGGTTGCTGTGTCGTTCGGCCGTCACTTTATCGCCAATCCCGATCTGGTGGACCGCTTGAAGCGTGGCCTGCCGCTGAGCCGCTTCGATCGTAAAACGCTCTATACACCGGGCTCGGCGGGCTACTCCGACTACTGCGCCTACCAAGCGATTGCCCAGGAGGTGGCGCAATGAACCTCAATGACTTGAGCCGCGTCTTGCCAACACGTCCAGTGCCACGGGAGCAGACCCAAGCGCTGCTCGACCAACGCTCGGCGGCCGCCGGGCAGATCAAACCGGGCGACCTTTACACCCTGGCCGATCGTCTGGAACAACAGGCAAGCAAGCAAGGAGAGCAAGCGTTCCTGATCTATGGCGAGCAGACCCTGAGCTACTTCGAGGTCGATGCGCGAGCCAACCAGATGGCCCACACCTTTTATGCCAATGGCCTGCGCGCCGGTGATGTCTGCGCCCTGGCCATGGAAAATCGTCCGGCGTTTTTCTGCACATGGTTCGGTCTGGTCAAGCTCGGTGTGGTGGTGGCCTTCATCAACACTCAGGTCAGTGGTCGACCCCTGCTGCATGCGTTGCAGACGACCGAGGCCAAGGCGTTGGTGATCGGTGAAGAGTGCCTGGCCAATGTGCAGGCCACCGAAGGTTTTCCAGACCTGCCGTGCTGGCTGCTGCGAGACGCGGAAAATCCCTGGACCGCAGCGCTGCCCAAGGGAGTCGACGGGCATTTCGATGCGCGCCTGGAGAAAGCCCCGCGCACGCCGTTCCCCCGGGATATCCGCGCGCACATCGACGCGCAGACGCCGACCCTGCTGATCTTTACCTCGGGCACCACAGGCTTGCCCAAGGCGGCGCGTTACAGCCACATGCGCTGGATGTCGTCGGGCGATGTGATGGAAACGACCCTGCAGGCCACCTCCAGGGATGTGTTCTATTGCTGTCTGCCGCTGTACCACGGCGCAGCGGCCACGTCCGTGACGTCGACCGCGCTGCGCGCCGGTGCCGCCATTGTGGTCCGCCGCAAGTTCAGCGTGCGTGAGTTCTGGAAGGACGTGTCTCGTCATCAGATCAGCATCTTCCAGTACATCGGTGAGATCTGCCGCTACCTGCTCAATCAACCGGTGCAAGCGAACGAGCGCGAGCACACCCTGCGCTGCATGCTTGGTGCCGGGCTGTCGCCGGATTCCTGGCAACGCTGGCTGGAGCGCTTCGGCCCGATCCAGGTGTTCGAGGGCTGGGGCGCCACTGAAGCCAATGCTGCAGTGATCAACGTCGACAACTATTTCGGTTCCTGCGGACGCGTGCCGGACTGGAACAAGACCAACCTGCGGCTGGTGCGTTACGACATCGAAAACGACTGCCATCCGCGGGACGAAAACGGTTTCTATCAAGTCTGCAAAGTGGGCGAGGTCGGCGAGGCCATGGGCTTTATCGTCGATCACCCTGAGATAGGTGGCGGGCGTTTCGAGGGCTACACCTCGACCGAGGCCACCGAGAGCAAGATTCGCCGCAATGTGTTGCGCGAGGGCGATGCTTATTGGAGTTCCGGCGACTTGCTGCGCGAAGACGCCGACGGTTACTGCTACTTCGTCGACCGTATCGGCGATACCTATCGCTGGAAGAGCGAGAACGTATCGACTCAGGAAGTCGCGGATGCGTTGGGTGATCTGCCGGGGCTGGAGCTGATCAATATCTATGGCGTCCAGGTGCCGGGCAATGAAGGTCGCGCCGGCATGGCCGCCGTGCTGATGCAGGCGGCCCAGACGTTTGATCCTGTCGCGCTGTACGCCCTGGCTGAAGCGCGCCTGCCGCGTTATGCGGCACCGGTTTTCGTGCGGGTCACCCAGTCGGCGGATCTGACGGCCAGCTTCAAACTGCGCAAAGTGGATCTGCAGCGCCAGGGTTACTGCCCGACCCGTTGCAGCGATCCTCTGTTCATTCGCGACGAACAGGCGCGCACCTATGTGCCTTATTCGACAGAGGCTTTGACGCGGGCCGGCCTGACACCCTTCGCGGTGGCCGACCATGGCTGATCTCGACGTCAACGGTCATGAACTGCGCGGCGGCCTGCGTTATCCCTGGCCGCAAGCGCCCGACTCCGGACAGGTGCGCGAAGTGGCGCCAGGCGTGTGGTGGCTGCGCATGCCGCTGCCGTTTCGCCTGGACCACATCAACCTTTATCTGCTGCGCCACACCGACGGCTGGGTGGCGGTGGACACCGGCATGAACACCGATCAGACCCGAGAGGTCTGGGACCGGGTGCTGAATGAAGTGTGTGGCGGGTTGCCGTTGCTGGCGGTGGTCTGTACCCATTTTCACTCTGATCATGCCGGGGTCGCCGCGTGGCTTTCGGCGCGTTTTCATTGCCCGGTGTACATGACCGCCAGTGAGTTCCAGTCGCTGCACGTCAAGTTTCCTGCCGATCAAAAACCGGGCTGGGATTTTCTCGATTTTTACCGCAAGGCCGGCGTCAGTGACGAACAGAGCACCGAGATGTTCGCGGTGATGAGCAACGCCCATTTCCTGCCAGTGCCGCTGAACCATTTCCACCGTTTGCACGAAGGCAGTGAACTGCATATCGGCGGCCGTACCTGGCAAGTGGTCATCGGTCGCGGGCACTCGCCGGAGCATGCCTGCCTGTACGCCGCGGATGACGGCTTGCTGATCTCCGGCGACCAGGTGTTGCCGCGCATCACCTCCACCGTCGGTGTGCATGCCACTGAACCGTTGGCCGACCCGCTGCGCGACTGGCTCGATTCCATCGAGCATTTGCGCAGCTTGCCCGACAGCGTGCTGGTGCTGCCGGCGCACGAACGGCCGTTTTTTAATTTGCATGAGCGCCTGGATCAACTGGAAGCCCATCACAAAGGGCACCTGGCGCTGATGCTGGCCAACTGTGACGAGCCGCGCACCGTGCTCGAACTGATGGCCCTGTTGTTTCCCAAGCTATCGGGTCGTTTCGACGAACTGATGGCACTTGGCGAAACGTTGGCCCATGCCAACTACCTGGTGGCCGAAGGGTCGCTGGAGCGGGAAGAGGACCGGGGGCGATATCGCTACCGGCGTGCTGTAAGGGGAGCGTGCGCTGTTACTCCGCTCAAGGTGTTTTGAGCGGACGGCACGGCAGCAGTGTTGAACATTCCAGGCAGCCAGCCGGTTGTCATTGAGGAGAGTCAGTGTGATCAACAAGAACAACAATAACTTCACGGTCAGCGGTTCGAGCGCATTTCAGATCAGCAGTCTCGCGGCGGCCATTGCGCTGTTGTCCACGCCCGTATGGGCCGGTGACACGATCGAGTTCGACAACGGCGCAACCATCGACTGGTCGGTGACCACCAGCTACGGCATCGGTGTGCGCACGGGCAGTCAAAGCGATCGCTTGCTGACGGTCAACGCCGACGATGCCAACCGCAACTTCGACAGCGGCAGTCTGACCACCAACCGCGTGGGCGCCCTGGCAGAAATGATCTTGCGCAAGGACAACTACGGCGCCGTGGTGCGCGGCAGTACCTTTTACGACGACATCTACCACCGCATGAACGATAACGACTCGCCGGCCACCGTGAACAAAAACGGCAGCAACGACGAGTTCACCAGTGATACCCGCTACTACAGCGGCGGTCGCAGCAAAATGTTGGATGTCTATGTATTCAGCGGCTGGCGCTTTGACAACGACACCATGCTGGACGTCAAGGCCGGGCGGCACATCGAGTCCTGGGGCGAAAGCCTGTTCTACCCGGGTGTGAACGGCGTACAAAACCCGTCCGATGCGGTAAAAGCCTCGCAACCGGGTGTTGAAGTCAAGGAAGTACTGTTGCCGGTGGGCCAGTTCTCCGGCTCGTTCCGACTGAACCCCCAACTGACCTTCGGTGCATACGTGCAATACGAATGGAAGGGTACCGAACTGCCGCCGGTGGGCAGCTATCTGTCGGGCAGCGACGTGGTCGGGCCAGGGCGCGAGTTTATCTACGCCAACGGCCAGAAGATCCCTTACCGCGGCACCGACGAGCCGAGTGATGGTGGCCAGTGGGGCGTGCAGATGCGCTACCGCCCGGTGCCAGCAATCGAGCTGTCGCTGTTTCATGTCAACTACCACGACAAGAACCCGGCCACCGCACTGGTCGGCTACAACGCTTTGCCGATTGGCGGTGGCCGCAACGCTTTCGTCAGCAATGGCTACGAGATCAAGTACTTCGAAGACATCAAGCTGACCGGCATCAGCGCCTCGACCAAGATCGGCGACACCCAGGTCGGCGCCGAATGGTCGTACCGCGATGGTGCGCCAGTGATGGTCAATACCGGCCTTGGAGCAGTACCGGCCAAGGGCAAGGGCCAGCAAATGCAGTTGTCGGCGATCCGGATCCTCGGCGACCGTCCCTGGGCCAGCCAGACCAGTCTGACAGCCGAAATCATCCGCGTGCAGGTCGACAGCGTCGAATCCACTTCGGCGGCGCCCAACCTGCAAGGCGTGAACCTATTGCCCTCCCTGGCACCTCTAGTGGCCTCTTCCGATGACTACACCTACAGCACCGCCGCGGGTTACCGCACCAAGTACTCCAGCGCCTACACCGTGGGCGCATCGTTCAGTTATCCGGGAGTTTTCCAAGGCTGGGATCTGGATGTCCCCCTCAGCTTCTCCAACGTCTTCAGCGGCTCCACGCCCATGTCCGGAAGCATTTCCGGCGTTGCCGGTGACCGACGCCTGAGTGCGGGCACGACCTTCAAGTACCTGGGCAACCTGGAACTCGGTTTGAGATACATCGCCTACCTGGGGGAAGCCGACGCGATCGATCGTCCGTTCGCTGACCGCGACTACGCCACGTTTTCGATGAAATACACCTTCTGATTGACGACTCGAGGTCCGGGTCGCCCTGCTGCGCCCGGACCGTCAACACAACCTGGAAAAACGCCGCAGCGTAACGCTTCGGCATGGAGGCACTATGGGGCTCAAAGGGCACGCGGCCATTGTTGGCACCGCACAATACAAACCGGAGAAGTACTCGACTGCGCCCAAGATGTTCCATCTTGAGCAAGTCGCCGACCTGGCGGCCCAGGCCCTGCGCGATGCCGGGCTCAAGGCCTCGGATCTCGACGGGCTGGTGATCAACGGCCCGCATTTTCATGAAGCCTCGGTGTTCGTACCGGCGATGGCGGCCGAATATCTGGGCCTGCGGCTGAACTTCGCCGAAGTGGTGGACCTGGGTGGCTGTACGTCGGTGGGCATGGTCTGGCGCGCTGCCGCTGCCATCGAGCTGGGGCTGTGCCAGGCAGTGCTGTGCGTCATCCCCGCACGCATGGCGCCGTTGGGGCCCGACGAGGACCCTGGCTGGATGGCCCGCTCCATGCGTTTCGGTGGACACAGCACGGCATTCGGCGCGCCTGAAGCCGAGTTCGACCTGCCTTACGGACACATGGGCCAGAACACCGGCTACGCGATGATTGCCCAGCGTTATGCCGCCCAGTACGACTATGATCAGCGCGCCATGGCCAAGATCGCCGTCGATCAGCGCACCAACGCCCTGGCCAACCCGCAAGCGATGTTCTACGGCCAGCCATTGACCATCGAACAGGTGCTGGCCAGCAAAATGGTCGCCGACCCCTTGCACGTCCTGGAAATCGTCATGCCGGTGGCCGGTGGCGCCGCGCTGATCATCACCAACAAGGAAGTGGCGGCGCGGGCGCGCAAACGCCCGGCGTTCATTACCGGCTTTGGCGAGCACCTGGCCTTCAAGTCGCCGTCCTATGCCGAGGACATGCTGCACACGCCGATCGGTCCAGCGTCCCAGCGCGCCTTTGCCATGGCCGGGCTCAAGCCCAAGGACGTCGATGCTGCGCAGATCTACGACTGCTACACCATCACCACCTTGCTGACCCTTGAAGATGCCGGTTTCTGCGCCAAGGGCGAGGGCATGTCGTTCGTGCGCGAACACGACCTGACCTGGCGTGGCGACTTCCCGATGAACACCCATGGCGGGCAACTGAGTTTCGGCCAGTCGGCCTCGGCCGGTGGCATGAGCCAGGTGATCGAGGCGGTGACCCAGATTGCCGGCAATGCAGGCGAACGCCAACTGGGCCGCTGCGACAGCGTCTACGTCTCCGGTACCGGCGGCGTGATGAGCGAGCAGGGCGCATTGATACTTCAGGGAGCATAAGCACATGTCCAACAACAAACCGATGCCGGTCGCGACGCAGATCTCCGCGCCATTCTGGGAGGGCCTGAAGGCTCGCCGTCTGTTGATCCAGCAATGCAACGCCTGTGCACACTGGAACTTCTACCCGCGCCGGCATTGCCCGGTATGCCTTGAACATGACCTGGCCTGGCGCGAAGTCAACGGCGCCGCGACGCTCTACAGCTACACCGTAACGCGCATTGCGACCTTGCCCGACTTCATTGATGAGATGCCGCAGAAACTGGCGGTGGTCGAGTTGGCCGAAGGGGTGCGCATCAACACCAACCTGGTGGGCCTGGACGAAGGCGAAATCAAGATTGGCATGCCGTTGCAGCCAGTGTTCGCCGAGGTCGATGCCAAGGGCACTCGTCTGCTGCGCTTCACCGGGGTGGACAAAGACGCGGCCAGCCTTGAACCGTTGCTGGCGCAGGACAACGAACCGGCGCCTGCGGCATCGGAGCAAACGCCCGCGCGGCAGATCGACCTCAATGACGGTCCGGCTTTGCAGGCGCTGGTCAGCGAGCAGTTCAGCGACTGGAGCAACGTGGTGGTGGTCGAGCAGGCACTGATCGACGACTTTGCCCGGTTGTCGGGCGACGATTACTGGATCCATACCGATCCGGAGCGGGCACGCCTGCAAAGTCCGTTCGGCGGCACTATTGCCCATGGCGCACTGGTGCAGGTGTTGCAGTCGCGGATGAAATTGGCGCTGGGCTTCGAAATCAGCGGCTTCACGACTCAGATCAACTACGGCTCCGATCGCCTGCGCTTCCCGGCTCCGGTACCGGCCGGTTCGCGTATCCATGCGCGGGCCAGGGTGAAAAAAGTCGAAGTCCTGGCCCGTGGCACCCAGATGACTCTGGAGCTCAACACCCATGTGGTCGGCCAGGACCGGCCTTCGGTGATCAACGATCTGGTGATCCTGTACATGGCCTGATCCCCGCCGAAGATCCCCCCGTAGGAGCCGGCTTGCCGGCGATGGCGTCCGTCAGGTCGACGAATGGGTTGTCTGAACTGACGCTATCGCCGGCAAGCCGGCTCCTACAGGGGGGGGGGCGATGCCAATCAGTTCGGTTTGCACATAAATACCCGCCATTCTCCCCACGCCATTCCCGCCAATGCATAAGCCATTTGGACGATGTGTCACCCCTCCCTTGCGCCGACTATTCCCTCAGAGGCAACGCCCATCTCGATTGCCTCGCATGCCCTGGTGCGTGACAAAAACAAGAGGATCGGCCCTATGACTTGCCCTATCCATATCTTTCCCGAACAGGAGCGTTGCTCATGCGCTCGGTGATCGGCTACGTGGTTTGCCTGGTGGTTGCCTTGACCATTGGCTACACCTTTTCCCCCAAATCCCCACCGCAGGCCGAACTGTTGGCCACGCGCCCGGACCGAGTGCAGATCAATGGTCTGCTCAATCTTGGCGCGCGGGTGGTCGCCGTGGGCGAGCGTGGCAGCATCTTGCTCAGTGATGATCAGGGCGTCAGCTGGCAGCCAGCCAGTGTCGCCACCCAACGCAATGCCACCCTGACGGCCGTTGTGGCGCTGGACGACAAACGCTTGCTTGCTGTCGGGCATGACGGCTGGATCCTGCGTTCTGTGGACTCGGGCAGCAGCTGGCAGGAAATTCGCCACGACAGCGATCTGGGTGAACCGCTGCTGGGCATCTGGACGGGCGGTGGCGACAGCGTCATGGCGTTCGGCAGCTTCGGCAAGTTCTATCAATCGCCGGATGGAGGGCAAACCTGGACACCGCAGCCGCTGGACATCGACAGCGCGCACCTGAACAGCATGGCCGGAGGCAACGATGGTCGGCGCATGTTGGTGGGCGAGCAGGGTCTGGTGTTGCGTACTACCGACAGTGGCCAGCACTGGCAGACATTGCCGGCGTTCTACAGCGGTTCACTGTTCGGCATCGTGCGCCTGAGTGCAGATAACTGGGTGACTTACGGCATGCGCGGGCACGTTTTTGTCAGTCACGACTTCGGCGACAGCTGGACCCAGATCAAAGTCGGAAACCAACTGCCGCTGTATGGCCATGTGGTGCTGCCCGATCACTCGGGCCTGGTGATCGTCGGTGCGGGCAGCTCGGTGGTACGCCTGAATGTGAAAGGTGAGCTGGTCGGTGTCGGGCGTCTGGCCGGCCTTGGCACGTTGACCTCGGCGACCGTCGTTGGCTCTCGCCTGTTGGTGGGTGGCGAACGCGGGGTATTACAGGGATCAGGTGGCAGCGTCGCTGCCCTAATGGCCACTGAGGCCACCCAGTGAATGAGAGGCGGGAAATGAATCAAGGTAAACACTGGGTGACACGTTGTGTCGATACGTGCGCAGACCACCTGATGGCCTGGCGCAAGGGACTGCTGCTCCTGTTTGTTCTGGTAACGCTGGGCCTGGGTTACAGCGCCACCCACACGCAACTGGATCCGGGGTTTAACAAACAGATCCCGGTGCGTCATGAGTACATGATCAATTTTCTCAAGTTCAGCCACTACTTCACCGGCGCCAACCGCTTTCTGGTCAGCGTGCGCTGGAAGGGCGAGGGTGACATTTACAACGCTGAGTACCTCGAGACCTTGCGTAAAGTCACCGACGACGTGTTCTTCATCTCCGGGGTCAGTCGACCGAGCGTGACGTCGCTGTTTACCGCCAACGTGCGCTATATCGAAATCACCGAGGAAGGTTTCTTTGGCGACGTGGTCGTGCCGCCGCGCTTCAGCGGCACCACCGAGGACCTGGCGCAGGTGCGCAGCAACACGGCGGCCTCCGGGCAGGTCGGTCGTCTGGTGGCCAACGACCTGAAGTCGGCCATGGTCCGCGCGGACCTACAGGACACCGACCCCAAGACCGGTCAGCCGGTGTCCTATGTCCAGATCGCCAAGCGTCTGGAAGAGATCCGCGGCAAGTACAACAACCCCGATATCGAAATCAACATTGTCGGTTTCGCCAAACTGGTGGGCGATGTGGTTGAAGGGTTGAACACGGTGATCGGTTTCTTTGTGGTGGCCTTCGTCATCACCGGGTTGCTGCTGTGGCTGTATTCTCGCTCCCTGCGCCTGACAGTCGTGGCTCTGGTGGTCGCGTTACTGCCGGTGGTCTGGTTGCTGGGCCTGTTGCCGCTGCTGGGCCTGGGCATCGATCCGATGTCGATCCTGGTGCCGTTCCTGATCTTCTCCATCGGCGTGTCCCATGCGGTGCAGATGACCAACGCCTGGAAGCAGGACGTGTTGGCCGGCAGTAGTTCCAAAGAAGCGGCGCACTCGGCGTTCTGCAAGATCTTCATCCCCGGTTCCCTGGCCTTGCTGATGAATGCCCTGGGCTTCGCGGTGATCATGATGATCGACATTCCGATCGTTCACGAACTGGGGGTGACGGCCTGCATCGGCGTCATGTTGATGATCATCACCAACAAACTGATGTTGCCGATCATCATTTCCTACCTGCACCTGGAACCCGCGCTATTGCGTCGTGCGCAATTCCGGCCGACGGGCAAGCACCGCCTGTGGTGGCGTCTGTCGGCGCTGGCAGAGCCGGGGCCTGCTCTGGGCGTATTCGTTGTCAGTCTGTTGCTGCTGGCGGCGGGGGCCTACAAGGCTCGCGACTTGGCGGTGGGCGATATCGGCGCGGGCGCGCCGGAACTGCGGGCTGATTCCCGCTACAACCAGGACAACGAAAAGATCATCAACAGCTACTCCATCGGCCTCGATGTGATGTCGGTGTTTGTTCAGGTCAAGGGTGTTGAGGAAGGTTGCCTGTCGCCTGCGGTGATGCGTGCGGTGGAAGCCTTTGATTTCCGCATGCGCACGGTCTCGAGCGTGCAGTCGATCCAGAGTGTGGCGGACATGGGCAAGCGGGTGATCGCCGGCAACAACGAAGGCAATCCACGCTGGGCAGCGATTCCAGGCTCGCCCCGTGGCTTGAGCCAGGGCGCTCGGGCCTATATGCCGGATGACGGACTGGTCACCGACGGCTGCCAGCAGATGCAGATCCTGGTGTTCCTCGCCAACCACGAAGGCAGCACGGTCAGCCATGCGATCGCGGAAGCCAAGCGGATCATTGCTGAAGTCAGTACACCGCAAGTCGAATTCCTTCTGGCTGGCGGCAACGTCGGGGTGATGGCAGCGTCCAACGAGGCGGTCAAGCGCGCCGAAGTGATCATGCTCGGGGCACTATTCGGATCGGTGGCATTGTTTTGCTGGCTGACCTTCTTGTCGATCCGCGCAGTGCTGTGCATTCTGGTGCCGCTGGCGATTGTCGCGATCCTCTGTAACGCACTGATGACCCTGCTCGGGATCGGACTGAAGGTTGCGACTTTGCCGGTGATGGCGTTGGGGGTGGGCGTGGGCGTCGACTATGGCATTTACCTGTACGAACGTATCCAGCACGAAATGCTGCGTGGCGCCAACCTGCGCGAGGCGTTCTATCAGGCCATGTGCCAACGCGGCACCGCTGCGGTATTCACGGCCGTGACCATGGCCATTGGTGTCTGCACCTGGGCGTTCGCACCGCTGAAGTTCCAGGCTGACATGGGAGTGCTGCTGTCGTTCATGTTCCTGGTCAACGTGCTGGGGGCGATTTTCCTCCTGCCGGCATTGGCGGCCTGGTTCAATCGAGGTCGACCGTTGGTTGCCTGTCGGGTACGTACGCCTGCTCCGGCACAAGGGCAGTTCCACCTGAAAAACAGCCTGGCGGCGCGTGATACCGCAGGCGAAAAATAAACCTGCCGGACCTCTTGTGGAGTCCGCAGGTGCTAGGGAAACTGGCAGGCAAGTAGAGTCGAAAAGGGGGGGAACCCTGGGTTCCCCCCGCCGAAATTATAAAAATAACAAGGGAAGGGCCAGGCTCTTACCCGAGCGAGATAAGACTATGCAAAATGGTGTCTTGACCCATGAAGCCCTGGCCAGTCTTGGCCTCGACCTCACGCGCTACAACCAGTTGGTGGGCGAAATCTATGAAGGCGCCCTCGATCCGAAACTGATGGCCCACGCCCTCAGGAGTTTTCTCAAACTCTACGATGCCAACTTCGTCACCCTGATCCTGCGGGTGCCGGATCAACCCGATACGGGCGTGATGATCATCGTCGGCGACATCGAAGGTGCCGGTGATGTTTGCTACATGACTTACCCGCAGACCAATTCGCCTTTCTCCAACCAGCCGCTGGACAGCGTGTTCACCGTCGATGACCTCATGAGCAACTCGCAATGGGAGCAGAACGGTTACTACAAGATGTTCTGCGAGCCCCATGACGTGTATCACCTGATGTGCGCCGACATTTCCACTCCGGACGGCGGCAAACTACGTTTTCGCATGACCCGCCCAAAACGGGCACCCAACTTCTCTGCCAACGACCGGGCGGTGTGCGCCAGTTTCCTGCCACACCTGCGGCGTGCCTCGCAGTTGCATAACATGGTGGACCGCAGTGAATCGCTGAGCGAGTTGTACTCCCAGGCCATCAGCCGGTTATCGGTGGCGACCCTGGTACTCGACGAAAGCGGCAGCGTGTTGCAGATCAATCCGGTAGCCCAGGAAATCCTCGCCCGTTCCGATGGCCTGAAACTGGTGGGCGGGCGCCTGGAGGCGACGTATCCCAGCGACAACCGGGAGCTGCAACGCCTGATTCGCGGTGCGTTCTGTCCGGATGCGCCGAAAAGCGCCGAAGCCATGTCGGTGACGCGTCCCTCGGGGCTGGTCAACCTGGGGGTGGTGGTCGAATCGATTCCGTCCCTGGACTGGGCCGAGGAGAAGGGCCAGCCGGCGGCGCTGGTGTATATCCGCGATGCGTCGAGCAAGTCCCTGGCCAGCGAAGTGGTGACCAAGCAGCTGTTCAACCTGACCAAGGCCGAAACCGCCCTGGCCATGGAACTGGCCAACGGCTTGTCCCTGGAAGAAGCGGCCGAGGTTCTCAATATCCGGCGTAACACCGCGCGGGCACACTTGCGCTCGATCTTCTCCAAGACCGGCGTGCGGCGCCAGACCGAACTGGTGCGCATCATGCTCAACAGCGTGGTGGCCCTGGGCAAGCCGCAACTGGCGTTGAAAATGTCCGAGAAAATCAAGGTGCCGCCACTGCAACTGGCCGTGCCGATCTACCGTCAGGCCTGATCCTGCAGACCCACCGCCGGGCCATTCGCGCCCGGCGTCGCAGTCGTTGACCCCGCGCATTTTTTAGTCCGCACGGACGATGCCGTCCCGTGATCGCCCTGTCGATACTGGGCGGACCAATCACGGAGAACCACCATGCCAATTACAGCCATCACCGGCAGTGCCTCGGGAATCGGGGCCGCCGTATCCGCCGCCATGCGTGCCGCCGGGCACCAGGTCATCGGTATCGATCGCAGCAACGCCGAAGTGATCGCCGACCTGTCCACCCCTCAGGGGCGTGACGCCGCCATCGGGCAAGTGCTTGAACTCAGTGGCGAGGTCCTCGACGGGTTGATCTGCTGCGCCGGGGTCGGTGTCACCGCGCCAAACTGTGGCTTGGTCCTGGCGGTCAACTACTTTGGCGTCAGTCAGTTGCTCGATGGCCTGCAGGGCGCATTGGCCAAGGGACAACAACCGGCGGCGCTGGTGATCGGCTCGGTGGCAGCGACTCATTCGGGGCCTGAGGGCCAGCCGCTGATCGAAGCGATGATCGCCGGCGATGAAGCCCGGGCGCTGGAATTGGCCAACAGCCTCGGCCAGCCTCACGTCGCCTATGCCGCCTCCAAGCTCGCCATCAGCCAACATGTCCGCAGCCTGGCGGTGAGCTGGGGCAAACAGGGCATGCGCTTGAACGTGGTGGCGCCGGGCGCGGTAGAAACCCCGCTGCACCAGGCTTCGCTGGACGATGCGCGTTTTGGCCAGGCAACCCGTGATTTCGTCGCACCCCTGGGCCGCTCCGGGCACCCTGATGAGATCGCCGCAATGGTAGCTTTCTTGCAATCGCCACAAGCGTCATTTGTCCATGGCACCGTGGTGTTCGTTGATGGCGGTATGGACGCCATGGTCCGCGCCTCGCGTTTCTAAAAGGAATCTGTATGAACAAGGTGGCATTCATTACCGGCGCCAGCCGAGGTATCGGCCGCGAGGCGGCGCTGGCATTCGCCCGCGCCGGTTTCGACGTAGCGATCAGCGCACGCACCCTCAACGAGGGCGAACAACATGAACATGCGTTGCGCAATGCCGACGGGGCGCCGTTGGCCGGCAGCCTTAACGGCACAGCGCAGGCATTACGAGAACTCGGTTGCCGGGTGCTCGTTGTGCCGATGGACCTGCTCGACAGCGCCTCGGCCCTGAACGCCTGCGAGGCGGTGCTGGCCGAGTACGGGCGCATTGACGTGCTGATCAACAACGCGATCTACCAAGGCAGCGACCTCAACGCCGGGTTCATGGACCTGCAAGCGCAGACCCTGGAGCGGATGTTCCAGGGCTACATCCTCACCCCGTTCCTGTTGACCCGTGCGGTGGCCGAACACATGGTGACGCGCGGCGGCGGGGTGGTGATCAACGTCACCTCCGGCGCTGGCGAAAGCGACCCACCAGTGGCGGCGGGCAAGGGCGGTTGGGGTTATGCCTATGGCGCGGGCAAGGCGGCGGTGTCGCGACTGTCCGGGGTGCTGAGCACGGAACTGGGCGAGGCCGGCGTGCGTGCTTACACGCTAAATCCAGGCGTAGTCACCACCGAAGCGCTCAAGGCCACCATCGGCGACAAAGGCCTGATCGCCCTGCGCGCCGGCAGTGCTCCACCGCATGTTCCGGCGGCGGTGATGCTGTGGCTGGCTACGGCCGAACAGGCACCGGGCTTTCAACGCCGGACCATCGCGGCGCAGCCGTTTGCGCTGGAGCACGGGATAGTCGCCGACTGGCGTTGACGAAAACGGTGGGTCGGTCGCCATAGATGTAGGCGCCGGCTTGCTGGCGATTGCGTCAGGTCAGACAACCCATTCGTCGACCGGACGAACGCCATCGCCAGCAAGCCGGCTCCTACAGGGTTCTTTACGCCTGCCGCCGCTGGCGGGCCAGGGTCATGGCGGTGTCTTCGATCATGTCTTCCTGGCCTCCGACCATGCCGCGACGGCCCATTTCAACGAGGATCTCCCGCGCGGATACGCCGTATTTCTTCTCGGCACGTTTGGCGAACAACAGGAACGAGCCATAGACCCCGGCGTAGCCCATGGTCAGGGCGTCGCGGTCGCTGCGGATCGGGAAGTCCATGATTGGCACCACCAGATCCTCGGCGACGTCCTGGATACCAAACACGCTGACGCCAGTATCGATACCCATGCGGTCACACACCGCCACCAACACTTCCATCGGCGTGTTGCCGGCACCGGCACCGAGGCCTGCGCACGCGGCGTCGATCCGGTTGGCCCCGGCGGCAATCGCGGCGATGGAGTTGGACACGCCCATCGACAGGTTGTGGTGGCCATGAAAACCGATCTCGGTTTCCGGCTTGAGGGCTGCGCGCATTGCTGCCACACGGGCGCTGACGTCATGGGGCAACAGGTAGCCCGCCGAGTCAGTCAGGTAGATGCAGTTGGCGCCGTAGCTTTCCATCAGCAAGCCTTGCTTGACCAGGCCTTCGGGGCTGTTCATGTGGGCCATCATCAGGAACCCGACAGTGTCCATGCCCAGGCCGCGGGCGTGGGAAATGTGTTGTTCGCTGACATCGGCCTCGGTGCAATGGGTGGCGACGCGAATGGTGTTGACCCCCAGTTCATGGGCCATTTTCAGGTGATCGACGGTGCCGATGCCCGGCAGCAGCAAGGCCGAAACCTTGGCCTTTTTCATCAGCGGGATCACCGCCGACAGATACTCCTCATCGGTGTGCGCCGGAAAGCCGTAGTTCACCGAGCTACCGCCCAGGCCGTCGCCGTGGGTGACTTCGATCAGCGGCACGCCCGCCGCATCGAGGCCGCAGGCGATGTCTTTCATCTGTTGCAGGCTGATCTGATGACGCTTGGGGTGCATGCCATCGCGCAGGCACATGTCGTGAACGGTGATGCTTTTGCCGCGAAGATCCATGGTCGACTCCTTATGCGTGGGCGGGTTGGGCGGTGGCTTTGAGCACAAGTTCGCCCTTGAGGATTTCCTCGGCGAACATCTCGGCGGTGCGCGCCGCGGCGGCGGTCATGATGTCGAGGTTGCCGGCGTACTTGGGCAAGTAGTCGCCCAGGCCTTCGACTTCCATAAAGATCGACACCCGATTGCCGTCGAACACCGGGCCATTGACCAGCTTGTAGCCAGGCACGTAGCGCTGCACTTGCTTGATCATCGCCTCGATGGCCGCGGTGATCGCCGGCTGGTCGGGTTCGCTGGCGGTCAGGCAATGCACGGTGTCGCGCATGATCAGCGGCGGCTCGGCCGGGTTGATGATGATGATTGCCTTGCCTTTCTTGGCACCGCCGACCTTTTCCACTGCGCTGGACGTGGTACGAGTGAACTCGTCGATGTTTTTCCGGGTGCCGGGGCCGACCGATTTGGACGCGGCGGTGGCGATGATTTCGGCGTATTCCACCGGCTGCACGCTGGACACCGCCGCCACCAGCGGAATGGTGGCCTGGCCGCCACAGGTGACCATGTTGACGTTCATAACCCCCAGGCCCAGTTGCGCCTTGAGGTTCACCGGCGGTACGCAATACGGGCCGATCGCTGCTGGGGTCAGGTCGATCATCAATACGCCCAGGGCATTGAGCTTTTGCGAATTCTGCGCGTGCACGTAGGCCGAGGTGGCGTCGAAGGCGATCTGGATCTGGTCTTCGAGGACATGCGGCAGCAAGCCGTCAACACCATCGGCGGTGGTCTTGAGGCCCAGCTCGCGAGCCCGCGACAGGCCCTCGGAGGTGGCGTCGATGCCGACCATCCATACCGGCTCCAGCACCTCGCTGCGCATCAGCTTGTACAGCAGATCGGTGCCGATGTTGCCCGGCCCGATCAGCGCGCATTTGATCTTTTTACTCATGGTTTCTGGCTCCTCAAGAGGGAAGGGCAATTCACGGGACAAAGCGCAGGCTGGTTTCGCCCAGCCCGCTCATGGACAGGCTGATGCGGTCACCGGCGACCACTGGCACCAGTGGCGCCAGGGCACCGGAAAGAATGATTTCGCCACGGCGGAACGGGATACCCAATTCACCCAGGGTGTTGGCCAGCCAGGCCACTGCCGCACAGGGATGGCCTTGCACTGCCGAGCCCAGGCCCGAGCCTGCCGGCTGACCGTTTTTGAGCATTTGCATCTCCACCGCAGCCAGGTCCAGCGAGCGCGGGTCGATGCGCTGGCTGCCTAGGGCGAAGACCCCACAGGAGGCGTTGTCGGCCACGGTGTCCTGGATGCGGATCTGCCAGTCGTCGATCCGCGAATCGACGATTTCGAAGCACGGCACGACCCATTGACTGGCGGCCAATACGTCTTCGGCACTGATGCCTGGGCCTTGCAAGTCTTCACCGAGGATAAAGGCGATTTCGCCTTCGGCCCGTGGCTGGATCAGGTTGTAACGGGCCAGGCTGACATCGCTGCCATCCTCGACCTGCATGGCGTTGGTGAGGAAGCCAAAGTCCGGTTGGTGGACATCAAGCATTTCCTGCACGGCGCGACTGGTCACGCCGATTTTCTTGCCAACCACGTGCTCGCCGAGCGCTTCGCGGCGTTGCAGGAAGCGCAGGGAAATCTGATAGGCCTGCTCCAGGGTGATCTGTGGATAACGCCGGGTCAGGGGCGCCAGCGTCTGGCGGCCGCGTAAAGCGTTGAACAGTTCGTCACCGAGGGTGTTGATCAAATGGGCGTCCATGACGAGGGCTCCAGATGGGGGAAGAAAAAAGGCCCGCCCCAACGTGTTCGGGGGGCGAACCCAAAGGAGTCGGTCAGCCGGGCCAGACGGACGTCTCGGCGCCGCCATCAACATCGATGATCTTGCCGGTCACCCAGGCCGAAGCGGGGCTGGCGAGGTACAGCGCGGCGGCGGCGATGTCTTCAGGGGTGCCCAGGCACTTGAGGGGCGTGTTGGCTTCCATGGCTTCGCGCATGGCAGCGGGCATCACACCGTTCAGCGCTTCGGTCAATGTCGGGCCGGGTGCCACGGCGTTGACCCGGATCTGCGGCGCGAAGTCCTGGGCCAGCAGGCGGGTCAGATGGCTGAGGGCGGCCTTGGCCGTGCCGTAGGCGCTGAAATGGCGCTGGGCATAGCGTGCCGCCACCGAGCTGATGTTGATGATGTTGCCGCCACCGGCCTCGCGCATCAGCGGTACGCACAATTGGCAGAAGGCGTAACTGGTGGCGACGTTGAAGGTCAGCGTTTCGGTGAATTGCTCGGGCGTCATCGTCAGCGGATCGTTGGGACCGCCACCGCCGACGTTGTTCACCAGATGAGTGATCCGACCCATTTGCTCAACGCTTTGACGCACCAGTGCCTGGCGTTGCCCGGCATCGTTGACGTCACAGGCGATGGCCAGGGCGCGTCGGCCCAGGCCACGAACCTCTTCGGCCACGGCTTCTACCTCGTCCATCGAACGCGCCGAGCACACCACGTCGGCGCCGGCTTCGGCATACGCCAGGGCAATCGCCCGACCAATACCCCGGCCGCTGCCGGTGACGATGGCGACGCTGCCGTGCATGTGGAAACGTTGCAAAATACTCATGAGCCCTTGCTCCGTGGGGTCGATTGTTTATGGATTGAATATCGCCGCAAACGCTGGCGCCAGCATCGTCTCAATGGACTATCAAACAGCGCACACAGGGAGCTGCGATGAGGTGCACCGGCTTGCCAACGAAGGGGCCCTCGAGATTGACGCGATGTTTGACGACGCCTTCGCCGGCAAGCCGGCTCCTACAGGAAATCGTGCGGTCACGGAATTCCGCGCTCTTCGTAGGAGCTGGCTTGCCAGCGAAGGGGGCCGCGAGATTGACGCGATGTTTGACGACGCCTTCGCCAGCAAGCCGGCTCCTACAGGAAATCGTGCGGTCACGGAATTCGGTGCTCTTCGTAGGAGCTGGCTTGCCAGCGAAGGGGTCCGCGAGATTGACGCGATGTTTGACGACGCCTTCGCCAGCAAGCCGGCTCCTACAGGACATCGTGCGGTCACGGAATTCGGCGCTCTTCGTAGGAGCTGGCTTGCCAGCGAAGGGGGGCGCGAGATTGGCGCAATGTTTGAGGGCGCCTTCGCCAGCAAGCCGGCTCCTACAGGACAGTGCGAATCCTGGGAGACCCATCCCCCCCTAGTCCGCTTTGACGATGAATGATTGCCCGCTCAATCCGATGATCCATCCCAACTGGCGCAATGGCGCAGTGAGATCGGGAGAATTGAGTGATGCACAGCATGCGTGAAAAGACCCAGGACGAACGTGATCTGCTGGAACGTGCACGGCGCCTGGTGCCCGCACTCAAGGCACGCACGGCGCAGGCCGACAAGGACTTGAAGGTGCCCGTGGAGAGCGTCGTCGAGTTGCAGTCCGCCGGCTTGCTGCGGGCCTTGCAGCCTCGGGCGTTCGGTGGCTACGAAGTGGACCCGCGAACCTTCTTCGAAATCCAGACCATCCTCGCCGAGGGTTGCATGTCCACGGCCTGGATCTACGGCGTGATGGGGGTTCACCCTTGGCAACTGGCGCGTTACCCAATTGAAACGCAGCGCGAAGTCTGGGCTGAAGACCATGACGCGCTGATCTGCTCGACTTACATGCCGGCGGCCAGGGTCACGGTGGTCGAAGGCGGTTACCGCATCAGCGGACGCTGGGGTTTCTCCAGCGGCAGCGAGCACTGCCAATGGGTGTTCCTGGGCGGCATCCTGCCACCCGATGGCGAACTGGCCGCTGAGCACGGCACCTTCCTGCTGCCGCGCAGTGACTATCAAATCGAACGCAACTGGGACGTGATGGGCCTGCGCGGCACCGGCAGCCATGACATCGTGGTCGAGGATGTATTCGTCCCGGCCCATCGCGTGCAGCGCACCAATAACTGGAACCTCGAAGCAACGCCCGGGCGGCTGGTCAATACCAACCCGATCTATGCGATTCCCTTCGCCCAGGTGTTCTCCCGCGCCGTCTCGACCTCGGCGATCGGCGCCCTGCAGGGGGCGATCAACGAGTTCCGCGACAACGCCGCCAAACACATCGGCAAGCACGGCGCTCGCACCGCTGAAGATCCGGTGGCGCAAACCGCGATTGCCGAAGCGATGGTCACCGTCGACAGCCTGCGCCTGGTGCTGGAGCGCAACTACGAGCACCTGATGAGCCTTGCCCGTGCCGGTGAATACCCGGACACCGAGACCCGCCTGTTGTATCGCTACCAGTCGGCCTATGTGACCAACATCTGCGCCGAACGGGCCAACGACCTGCTGCGCAGCATGGCGGCCTCGGGCTTGTACAACACCAACCCGGTGGCGCGACTGTTCCGCGACCTGCACCAGGCGCGCGGACACATCGCCAACAACTACATGGCCTACGGCCGCAGCTACGGCGCGGTGATGCTCGGCTTGCCCAACCCGGACCCTTACGTCTGAGGCGATGGCGCCCGTTTCGACATCCCTGGGTTTACACCTGTCCGTGATGCATGGGCAGGTGGTCATGAGTACCTGACCTATGAGTAATTATCTGGCCCTGCGCGTGGCGCGAGTGATCGAGGAAACCGCCGATGCGCGCTCCCTCGTGTTCGACGTGCCGGAGCATCTGGGCGAACGTTTTCGCTATCAACCCGGTCAGTTCCTGACCTTGCGCGTACCTTTCGAGGGCGGCTGGCTACCCCGTTGTTATTCATTGTCCAGCACGCCGTTGCTGGATGAGCCGCTGCGGGTAACGGTCAAGCGTGTGCACGAGGGGCGAGCTTCGAACTGGCTGTGCGGCGAGTTTCAGGCCGGTCAGACCCTGGAGGTGCTGCCCCCGGCCGGGGTGTTTGTGCCCCGTAGCCTCGACGGCGACTTGCTGCTGTTCGGCGGTGGCAGTGGCGTGACGCCCGTGCTGTCGATCCTGCGTTCGGCGCTGCTCGCGGGTACGGGCCGGATCCTGCTCATTTACGCCAACCGCGATGAGAAATCAGTGATTTTCAAAGATGAACTCAAGGCCTTGGCCAGTGTTCATCCGCAACGCCTGCAAGTCGTCCATTGGCTTGATTCGGTGCAGGGCATCCCGAGCGTCGGGCAACTGGGCGAGCTGGCGCGGCCGTTTATCGATGCTCAGGCATTCATTTGCGGACCCGGCCCGTTCATGGATGCGGCCGTCAGCGCGCTGAAAAGCCTGGGCATGCCGGATCGCCGAGTGCATGTCGAGCGGTTCGTCTCGCTGCCCGGCGAGGGCGAACTGCCGCTGGTGAGCAGCAGCGAAGCGGCGGTGGCCGCGCAGTTGGCAGTGCGCCTGGACGGCGAGGAGTTTCAACTGGCCTGCGACAGCGGCGAGACCGTGCTGGCCGCCATGGAGCGAGCCGGTCTCAACCCGCCCAGCGCTTGTCGTGTCGGTGGCTGCGCCTCGTGCATGTGCACCCTGGAAAGTGGCGATGTCGAGCTGCTGCACAACGATGCACTGGATGCCGGCGAATTGGCCGAAGGCTGGATCCTCGCCTGTCAGGCGGTGCCCACCAGCGCGCAACTGCGTATCCGCTTTCCCGATTAATGAGCCCGAGCCCACGATGAATCAGAGCCTGAACCTTGCCGCGCCCCTGAGCGCAGCCCCTGCCACCCTGGCCCAGTTGGTCTTCAGCAGTGCCGAACGTTTTGCCGGACGCACGGCTATCGAGGACAACGGCCAGTGCATCGACTACGCGCAGTTACCCGAGCGGGTCATGGGCTTTGCCCGGGGCTTGATGGCCCTGGGGATCCAGGCGGGTGATCGGGTCGCAATCTGGGCGCCAAACTGTGCCGACTGGATCCTCGCTGCGCTGGGCATTCAGTGCGCCGGTGCGGTGCTGGTGCCGATCAACACACGCATGAAGGGGCAGGAAGCCGCCGATGTGCTGGAGCGTAGCGGTTGCCGAGTGTTGTTTGTCCAACAGCGTTTTCTCGACGTTGACTACCCCGCGTTGCTCGCTCCTCATCGGCCATCCAGCCTTGAACATCTGGTAATTGTCGATGGCGACGCGCCGGAGCAGTCTTCGGATTTGACGCTGGCACAGTTCCTGCGCGGTGCGGCGACCATCGATACGGACAGCGCCTTGCGCCGCGCATTGGCGGTCGGCCCCGAGGCCATGTGTGATTTGTTGTTCACCTCCGGCACCACCGGCAAACCCAAGGGCGTGATGAGCGGCCATGGCCAGAACCTGCGGGCCTTCACTGAGTACGTCAAAGTCATCGGCCTGGTGCCGGGTGACCGTTACCTGATCGTCAACCCGTTCTTTCATGCCTTTGGCTACAAGGCTGGCTGGCTGACCTGTCTGATCGGCGGGGCGACCATCCTGCCCCACGCGGTGTTCGACGCAGAGCAAGTGTTCCAGCGCATCGCCCGCGAGCGCATCAGCGTCCTGCCCGGCGCGCCGACGCTTTACCTGTCACTGCTGGCCCATCCGAAGCTCCAGCAGACCGACCTGTCGAGCCTGCGCATCGCGGTGACCGGATCGGCAAGCATCCCGCCGAGCCTGATCGAGCGCATGCGCAACGAGTTGGGGTTTGCCGTGGTGACCACCGCCTACGGCCTGACCGAGTGCGGCGGGCTGGCGACGATCTGCGATCCGCAAGACTCGGCGCACGTGATCGCCGGCACCAGCGGACGACCGATTGCCGGCACTGAGGTGAGCATCCGCGACCCGAATAACCAGGCGCTGGACGCCGGGCTGACCGGCGAGATCTGCCTGCGTGGCTTTCACATCATGCAGGGCTATTTCCAGAACCCCGACGCGACCCGCGAAGCCATCGACGCCGAAGGCTGGCTGCACACCGGCGATGTCGGCCGCCTGGACGACGCAGGCAATCTGATCATCACCGACCGGCTGAAGGACATGTTCATCGTTGGCGGTTTCAACTGCTATCCGGCGGAAATCGAAGCAGCACTGATCCGGCATCCGGCGATTGCCCAGGTGGCGGTGATCGGTATCGCCGATGAACGCATGGGCGAAGTCGGCTGTGCCTGCGTGGTGTTGCGTGAAGGCAAAGAGCTGGACGAGGCGCAACTGATCACCTGGAGCCGCGAGCAAATGGCCAATTACAAGGTGCCGCGCCAGGTGCGATTTTTCAGTGCGCTGCCGCTCAACCCGTCGAGCAAGGTGGCGAAGAACGAACTGCGCGCGGTGGTGGCCAACGGCGCTCAGGCATGAGGAGCGCTCATCTCACCAAACGGACGATGTGCGTCACAGCGGATTTTTTCATGCTGTGGCGGCACAAGCAAAAACAACAAAAAAGGAGAGGAGCATGTTTACCCGAAACCTGGTAACCCGCCGTCCGGGGAGTCCATTCGATAGTCGCTGCCTGTTGGCAACGGCCATCACCTTCGTCAGTGCTACGGCCAGTGCTGCACCGACCATCGAGCTGGGGGAAGATACCACCCTGGATTCGTCGCTGACGGTCAACTACACAGCATCCATGCGTACCGCCAAGCAGGCCAGCCAATACCTCAACGACCCGAACAACGACGACGGCACGCGCAACTTCAAGCGCGGCTCGTTGATCAACAACCGCGTGAGCCTGTTCGGCGAGTTGCAGCTCAAGCACGACAATCTCGGTGCGGTGCTGCGCGGCAGTCAGTTCTATGACGATATCTACAACCAGAAAAACGCCAACGACTCGCCGCAGACGGTCAACAAGACTGGCCACAACGATGGCTTCAGTGACGAAACCCGACGCCTGAGCGGTAGCATGGCGCGACTGCTTGATGCGTACGTGTATGGCAACTTCGATGTCGGCGAGACCCAATATCTGTCGATCAAGGCCGGACGGCATCTGGTGGCCTGGGGCGAGAGCCTGTTCTGGGCCAACATCAGCCAGGGCCAGGCCCCGGTGGATGCCACCAAATTCAACGTGCCGGGTACCGAGGCCAAGGACTCTTACCTGCCGGTAGGGCAGGTGTCCGGGTCGTGGTCGCTCAATGAAGACCTGGCGCTGGTGGGCTACTACCAGTACGAGTGGGAAAAGACCGATCTCAACCCCGTGGGCGACTACTTCGGCAGCGATACCTTCGGTCCCGGTGCCGAGTTCTATCGTCTGGGCGCCGGGCAGATCGACAGCCTGCCCAACGGCCTGGCGGTCGGTTATGCCGGTGAAAAAGACGCCAGCGACAGCGGCCAATGGGGCCTGGGCGTGCGCTACCGAGTCACTGAAAACACCGAAGTGGGGCTGTTTCACTACCGCTATAACGAGCGTGTCGGTTCGTTGTTTTTCGACTTCACCGGCACCACCCAGTACTCGTCGCTCAAGGGCATTGGTCATGACGGAACCGCGTCGTCCTATCGCCTGGGTTACTTCGAAGACGTCAAGCTGACCGGTATCAGCTTCAGCTCCAAGGTCGGCGACTCGGTGCAGTATGCCGGTGACCTGAGCTACCGCGATGGTGCCTCGGTCTACCTCAACAACGGTGCGCCGACCACCGGGCAAATCTGGCAAGGCAACCTCAACGCCATGTACATCCTCGGCCCGAGCTTCCTCGCCCAGCAGACCACTTTCATGGGTGAAGTGGTGCATCAACACATTGACGGTGTGGACAGCCTGACGATCACCGGTGGTGGGGCCGGCGTGGACGGCACGTTCGACACGTTCGAGTCAAAGACCCAGACCCGTGGCTCGTCCTTGCTCGGCGTTGGCGCCTACATGGACTATCCGTCCATTGCCAATGGCCTGGACCTGAGCACCAAGGTGGTCTGGACGCAGAACATCGACGGCAGTGCCTACCAGGGCCTGGGTCGCGACGAGAAGCGGCTGACGGTGGGTGGCGACTTCAAGTACCTGGGCAATTTCCAGGTCGGCATGACCTACGTCGCCTACCTGAGCTCGCCGGATGTCGCCCAGGGCCGCTTGCTGGCGGACCGCGATTATCTGTCGCTCAATGCCAAATACACCTTCTGATGATCACTGCTGCGTCGCGACATGGCGGCGCAGCTTTTATTTGTAGCCTGATAACAATAAAGAGAGGCCAGTCATGAATCCTCGTCCGACCCCGTCAGCGTTCAGCCCGATTGCGATTGGACCGTTGACCCTGAAAAACCGCTTTATCAAGGCTGCCACCAACGAAGGCATGAGTGCCGGAGGTGTACCTTCCAAGCAGCTGGTCAAGCTGCACTCGGCCCTGGTCGCGGGCGGCACTGCCCTGACCACCGTGGCCTATTGCGCGGTGAGCAGCGATGGCCGCACCTTGCCCAATCAGTTGATCCTCGCCCCCTCCAGCGTGCCGCACTTCAAGGCCCTGACCGATGCCGTGCACCAGTCCGGTGGCCTGGCCAGCGCACAGATCACCCACGGTGGTTGCTTTACCTTTATTCGCGAACGTTCGACCAAGCGTCCGCTGTCGGCCAGCGGCGGCTTCAACAAGATCGGCTTGATGAGCGGCATGTTCCTCAAGCAGGCGATGAACGAAGCCGACATGCAGCAAGTGGTGCGCGATTTCACTCAGGGCGCGCGTCTGGCGCGGCAGGCGGGTTTCGATGCCGTGGAAATCCACATGGGTCACGGCTACTTGCTCAGCCAGTTCATTTCGCCGATGTACAACAAGCGCCGCGACCAGTATGGCGGCAGCCTGGAAAACCGCCTGCGCTTTCCACGCCGGGTGCTGCGCGCGGTGCTCGATGCGGTCGGCTCGGAAATGGCGGTGATCTGCAAATACAGCATCACCGAAGGCGTGCGCGCCGGTAACAGCGCCGAGGACGGAGCACAGATCGCCCGCTTGCTGGAAGAAGAGGGCGCACACTTGCTGGTGCTCAGCGCCGGGATGAACGCCGAATCGATCACCACCATGTTCGGCTCGTCCTTCCCCAAGGAAAACCGCGTACAGCAGAAGAACAAGATTATCGCCCTGGCGATGGCTATCCAGCGTCGCAAAGAGCCGACCGTGGAGTTCCGTGAGCTGTATTTGCTGGAGCATGCGCGCAAGGTGCGGGCGGCGGTAAAGATGCCGCTGGCTTACCTGGGTGGCGCCAAGAGCCTGGCGAGTATCGAAAAGATCATGGCCGAGGGCTTTGACCTGGTCGCCATGGGGCGGGTGTTGCTGGCTGAAAATGACTACGTCAACAAACTCGCCAGCGGCGCCAGTCGCGATTCGATCTGCACCGCCTGCAACCGCTGCGTGGCCATGATGTACACCCCTGGCGGCACCTCCTGCGTACTGGGCCAGCCGGGCGATGCCGTGTTGAACAGCCAGAAGGCGGCGGGGTGACGGATACACCGGCGCCTGGGTCGCCTGTACGAGCTTGCTGGCGATGCGGCGGTGAAGCTGATGCCGCCATCGCTGGCAAGCCAGCTCCTACAGGTTTTGCGGGTGTCTCCGGATTGTTGAGCGGTACGAAAAATCTGTAGGAGCCGGCTTGCTGGCGATGCGGTGTTGAAGCTGATGCCGCCATCGCTGGCAAGCCAGCTCCTACAGGTTTTGCGGGTGTATCCGGATTGTTGAGCGGTACGAAAAATCTGTAGGAGCCGGCTTGCTGGCGATGCGGTGGTGTAGCTGATGCCGCCATCGCTGGCAAGCCAGCTCCTACAGGTTTTGCGGGTGTGTCCGGATTGTTGAGCGGTAGGGAAATCTGTAGGAGCCGGCTTGCTGGCGATGCGGTGTTGAAGCTGATGCCGCCATCGCTGGCAAGCCAGCTCCTACAGGTTTTGCGGGTGTATCCGGATTGTTGGGTGGTACGAACAATCTGTAGGAGCCGGCTTGCTGGCGATGCGGCGGTGAAGCTGATGCCGCCATCGCTGGCAAGCCTCGCTCACCACGTCGCCCGGATCAGCCGTTTTGCAGGAAATCGATGCAGCTGCGGTTGAACAGTTCGCGATGTTCCACCTGGACCCAATGTCCGCATCGGTTGAGCACGATGAAGCGGGCATTCGGTGCGCCGTCGATGATGCGCTGGGCGCCGCTGATTGGGTTGAAATGATCATTGGTTCCCCAGAAGCCAAGGATCGGGCACTGGATTTCACCCAGGCGTGCCTCCATGTTCTGCACCATCATCGTGCTGAACAGATTCTTCGGCTGGGTCACGGCCACCGCCACGCGTTCCTGCAGCAGGCTTTCTGGCAGGATCGAAGCGTCGAACAGCTGCAGGCTCATCATGCTGCGCATCTCTTCCAGACCGATGGGGCCAGCGCTGAACAGGCTGACCATGCGCACAATGCCTTCCATCTTGAAGTAGGTTTCCCTCTCTTCGACACCGCCCGGTGCCAGCAGGATCAGGCTCTGCGGCAGTTGCGGCAGGCGTAGGGCCAGCCCCAGGGCGATCGCGCCGCCCAGCGAGTTACCCAACAGCGTGCAACGCCGCACACCGATGGCCTCGAGGAACGCCGCCACGCAATCGACGAAGAAATCCAGGTTGTACTGCACGTCCTCGGGTTTGTCCGAGCGGCCGAAACCCGGTAGGTCGAGCACGATGTTGCGATAGCCCGCGGCGACCAGTTGCGGGTAGTTGCCCTTGAAATTGCTGAAGCCACTGGCGCCCGGCCCGCTGCCGTGCAGCCACAGCACCACAGGGCCTGCGCCCTCATCCAGATAGTGCAGGCGCAGGCCGTTTGGCAGGCTCGCGTAATGGCCGACGGGCAGGGGCAGATCTACGGGTTGGTTCATGGGGTTCTCCATTGAAGGCGGATTCATGAAGCACAGCCGCGCCAGGCGCCGCAGCAGATTGAAGGGGAATACAGCGCCTGGCGTGGTGCGCGCCTTGCGAATGCTGGGCTCTGGCGGGGTTATCCACATCGTCCGTTCAGACCACGCGGCGATAGTCCCATCGGACGATGTGTGCCCGGGCGCTTGCCGCTAATCATGCAGGGGACGGCGCGACTGCAAGGGCAGCGGGCCGCAGCGTATTTGCACACTCGGAGATTGCTATGAAGTTACTCAACAAAGTGGCCTTTGTGACCGGCGCCGCGCAGGGCATGGGTCAGGCCATCGTGCGTGGTTTTGTCGCCGAAGGCGCCAAGGTGGTGGCTGTCGATCTGAATCAAGCGGCCTTGGCCGAGAGCCTGGCAGACCTTGGCGACAAGGTCCTGGCCCTGTCCTGCAACGTCGGTGACAGCGCCTCCGTGGCCGATGCCATGGGCCAGACCGAACAGCATTTCGGCGGCCTCGACATTCTGGTCAACAACGCCGGCGTGGGCGGACTGGACAGCTTCCTCGAAACCCCGGATGAGAGCTGGTCGCGCGTGATCGGCGTGAACCTGGGTGGCACCTTTCTGTGCTGTCGTGAGGGCGCAAAACTGATGGTCAAGGGTGGCCGTAAGGGCGCGATCATCAACCTCTCCAGCACCGCTGCGCTGACCGGTGAAGGCCCAAGTCACTATTGCGCGTCGAAAGCCGGAGTGATGGGGCTGACCCGTTCGATCGCCCGTGAACTGGCGGCCAGCGGCATCCGCGTCAACACCCTGGTACCGGGGCCGACCAATACGCCGATGATGGCCGGCATCCCTGACGAATACATGGAAGCGCTGCTGAAAAACGTGCCGCTGGGACGCATGTGCGAGACCGATGAGATCGCCCGGGTTGCAGTGTTCCTGGCCAGCGAAGACGCCAGTTTCATGACCGGGCAGAACATCGCCGTTAACGGCGGCATGGCCTTTATCTGATCAGGGAGTCACCCATGAGCAAGCGTTTACAAGGAAAAATTGCCTTCGTTACCGGCGCCGGTTCCGGCATCGGCGAAGCCACTGCACTGCGTTTCGCCGAAGAGGGCGCAACAGTGGTGTTGTGCGGGCGCCGCATTGAGCCGTTGCAAGGCGTGCAGGAAAAAATCCGTGCCCAGGGCGGGCAAGCCGAGATCGCCGTGGCCGATGTCAGCGATGAACAGGCTTACGTCGGTGCGCTGCAAGCGACCGCACAACGCCACGGGCGCCTGGACATCCTGGTCAACAATGCGATGGCCTACACTTGGGGCAGCATCGACACCATGACCACCGCCGACTGGCACGCCAACTTCGCCACTACCGTCGACGGGACCTTCTTCGGCACCCGCACCGCGATGCAGTTGATGAAAGCGCAGGGCGGCGGTTCGATCGTCAACATCGCCTCGATCTGTGGCCTGTTCGGTACCGCATGGATGGCCGGTTATTCGGCGGCCAAGGCGGCGGTGATCAACTTCAGCCGGGCGGCGGCCAGTGAAGGTGCACCGCACAACATCCGCTGCAACGTGATCATTCCGGGGGTGGTCGACACCCCGGCCACTGCTGGCATGCTCGGTGACGCCAAAACCCGCACCAACACCGAAAAGGTGATCCCGATGAAACGGGTCGGCCTGCCGGTGGAACTGGCCAACGCGATTCTGTTCCTGGCCAGCGACGAGGCGTCGTATGTCACCGGCGCCAGCCTGGCGGTGGACGGCGGGCGCGGTTCTGACCTGTACACGGTGCTCGACTGATGGGCCTGGAGTCCGCCGCGCTGCTTGAGCGCATCGATCGCCTGGAGTCGCTTGACGCTATCCGCCAACTGGCCGGCAAGTACGCGCTGGCGCTGGACATGCGTGACATGGATGCGATGGCTAACTGCTTCGCCCCGGACGTGCGCGTGGGCCGCGACAAGAGCGGTCGCGCGCACCTCAAAGCGTGGCTGGACGAAACCATGCGCAAGCAGTTCCACGGCACCTCCCATCACTTGGGGCAGCACATCATCGAGTTCAGCGATGCCGATCACGCCACTGGCGTGGTCTATTCCAAGAACGAGCATGAGACCGGTCCCGAGTGGGTGATCATGCAGATGCTGTACTGGGACGACTACGAGCGGATCGACGGGCGCTGGTGTTTCCGTCGTCGCTTGCCGTGCTACTGGTACGCGACCGACCTGAACAAACCACCGATTGGCGGCCTGAAGATGCGTTGGCCGGGGCGCGAGCCTTACGCCGGCAGTTTCCATGAGTTGTTTCCGTCGTGGGATGCGTTCTGGGCGCAACGTCCGGACAAGGACGCCTTGCCGCAGATCGCCGAACCCGCGCCGTTGGAAGGCTTTCTCAAAACCCTGCGCCGTGGGGCGGATGACCCGAAGATTCGCGTACGCTGACCAATCTGGGCGGCCCGTGCAGGTGCCGCCCTTTTGCTTGCGCGACGGTATACCCCTTTTGGCGCGCACCTTCCAGCTAGCCTGGGTTTTGCGGCTGTCCCCGATCCCCTGTAGGAGCGAGCCTGCTCGCGATGGCTTTGTGTTGGGCGACTTGTTTTTTGATGGTGTACATATCCATTGCTGCGGTAACGGCGACTTATGGTTTCGCCCTTACGGCGAGTCCCTTTTGGCAAACGCGGTACGTGTCAAGGTACCTGTCACCTTGTCTTACAGTTGCTAGCCCGTTGCGCTCTTAATTTCAGGGCGCTCTGGGTTTAAATACACAGCATCTGCCAACTTCCAGTTGCGTGTTCGAGTGCTCCA